>CACXPT010000052.1 GCA_902769585.1 uncultured bacterium | reverse complement strand
CTCCGCAACAAAACCCAATAAAATCAAGGGGGTCGCAATTGTCGGTATTGTCCTGTTTTGAAAACTACGACAGTCCTGTTTTGAAAACTACACGACAGTTGTATTGTATGCTTGGCAGGCTTTTAGCGGGACGGAGAAATGGGCGAAGTACGCACTGCGTCCATCCAAACGGCTTCAGGGGATATGTCTATGTCATTTGGCCATGAAAGCGTGCCATGCACCGCCGCAACCTTTTCGAAAAAGGCCCGGTTGCGCAACGATTCGTAGCATGGATAGTCGATGTAGGGAGTGAAATCGAAAACACCCCTTGTACCGTCCGCGAACGTTACATGAATGTTGTATCCGTCGCCAGCCTTCGCCGATATGGTCTGTTCGAATGTTCGCATGATTCACTCCTACTGGTCAAGTCCGCGAATCTTCGTAGGCTGAAGGTGACGCACGGCTAACGACCATGCGGCCACGAGCTCTTCGGCGTGGATGTCTATCCATGTCTGCACCATGCGAATCTTCTTTGCAGGAAAGTCGGCGTCGGCTTCCAGTACATTTCCTTCTGGAATGGAAAGTACCGCCCATTGCCCCGCATATTCCGCATGAATGTGCGGCTCTTTGTGCGGGCTTTTGTCTTCGTCCCAATAAATCCAAATTATCAGGCCGTAGAAATCAGACAGCTGCGGCATCGTTCAGTCCTTTCTCCTTGCACTTTATCTGCGAACGCAGATATTATACCACATTATGCCGACATGGCGCTTTCATGTTCTTTGAGTCTTGAGTCTTGAAAGAATGCGGCATCACGTTGCCCAGACTCGGCAAGTGATACCACCGCCAAGATGGGGCTCTCCGTAGGTGAATGCGCGCTTGCCGCGCACAAGTGGCTTTGGTATACTTCACGCCATGGAACGCTATTTCAACATCGCGGGGCCGTGCATTCCGGGGAAACACTACATGCTCCCCGCGCTTGACCGCCTGCCGCAAATCCGGCGATTGGTCGAAAGGGAGCAGTACTTCGTCATCCACGCGCCGCGTCAGACGGGCAAGACGACAGCGATTAAGGCGCTCGTCCGTGAGATTAACGCGAAGGGCGAGATGGTCGCGCTCTACTGTACGCTAGAGACGCTTCAGAACGCGACCGATCCCGAAAAGGCCAGCCTTGCGATCAGAGACTTGATTCTTGACAACTTCAATGCCGCCTTTCCGGTGGAGACTGCAGACATTGCCAGACAGGAGGCAGCATCTTCAAATGGCAGTGCCGGGATTGCCATACGCAGCGCGCTTCGGCATCTTTGCCGTCGCGCGGGTAAGTCGCTTGTCGTGTTCTTCGACGAGGCAGACTGCCTGTTCGGGAACGTGCTCGTTTCGTTCTTTCGCCAGTTGCGTGACGGGTACGTCAACCGCGACACCGTCCCGTTCCCCGCCTCCATCGCGCTCATCGGCATGCTGGACGTGCGCGACTACAAGGCGCAGATACGCCCCGACGGCGAGTCACTCGGGCAGATCAGTCCGTTCAACATCATCTCCGAGGACATGCTGCTACGAAACTTTACCGCCGAGGAGGTCGCCGCGCTTTATGCCCAGCACACGGAAGAGACGGGACAGAATTTCGCGCCGGATGTTCTCGACAAGGTGATGGACTTCAGCGGCGGGCAGCCGTGGCTCGTCAACGCCCTCGCCCGCGAGTGCGTCGAGAAAATACATGGGTTCCGCTACAACGAGACGGTGACGGCGGACGACATCGAGACGGCGAAGGAGACGATTATCCGCCGGCGCGACACGCATGTGGATAGCCTGATGGAGCGGCTTCGCGAGCCGCGCGTGCGACGGATCGTCGAGCCAGTCATCTTCGGCGGGGAGCGTCCCGTCTCGCGGGACAGCGAGGACTGGCGTTTCGTGACGGATCTGGGGCTGCTCAAGGAAAACGACAGGGGCGAGCTCGTTCCTGCGAACAAGATGTACGCCGAGATCATCGGACGCTATCTCACGCGCGACGAGCAGGAAGACATGAAGACGTCCGTGCCGTCCGCCCCGTGGGCGTTGCCCGATGGCCTTGACATGCCCGGGGTGATGGCGGCGTTTCAGGCGTTCTGGCGCGAGAACAGCGGAGCCGATCGCAACATCCACAACTACAAGGAGGCGACGCCGCATCTGGTGCTCATGGCCTTCCTCCAGCGCGTCACGAACGGCAACGGACGCATCGTGCGCGAGATGGCGCTCGGCTCGAAGCGGCTCGACCTCTGCGTGGAATACCGCGGCCACCGCTACGCCGTTGAAGTCAAGACCGCGAAGAACTTCGCGGGAGAGGATTCCTACAGGCAGCTCGCGAACTATCTCGACAGCCTCGGCCTCCCCGAAGGCTGGATGGCGATATTCGACGAGGACAAGTCCAAGCCGTGGGAAGAGAAGCTCTACAACCGCGACGTGACGTTCGCCGGAAAAACCCTGCATGTCGTAGGTCTGTAAATTAATGCCAGACCATTGGGACTACGTGCCCCAAAAATTAGGCGACTCGCAAAAGGCCTCGCTTCGCTTGACATGCGTAATCGTTTTAGGTAAACTTGTGCCGTTGACACGTTCAGTCTGATTGCATGGAGAACGAATGATGGAACCGAATGACGACAATCTGGAGACGCACAGGCCGCCTTTGCGCGTGGCCATGGTGGGGCTTGGCCGAGCAGCCCTGCATGACCATCTTCCCGCATTGAGGAGCCTTCCCGAGCTGTATCAGGTGACGGCCGTGTGCGATCTCATACGCGAGCGGCGCACGATCGTGGAGAAGGCGTATCCCAAGGTGCGCATGTACCGCCGCGTCGAGGACATGATGGACGATCCGGACATCGATCTGGTTGACATCGCCCTTCCCACGACGGACCACCAGTCCGCCGCGCTGGAGTCGCTGAACCGCGGCAGGTACACTCTTCTCGAGACGCCGCTTGCGCTCTCCCACGATGCCGCCACGATTCTAAAGGCCGCATCGGTGAAGGCGCAGGGCCGCCTCTTCGCGTACACGCCAGGACTCTTCGCGCCCGACTTCCGCCTCGCGCAGGCCGCGCTGGACAACCCGGCCCTCGGCGAGATCTACGATGTTCGCGTCCGCCGCCAGGACTACCTGCGCCGCGACGACTGGCAGAGCGTCAAGCGGTGCGGCGGCGGCGCCGCATGGTACGCGGGCGTGGACGCCATCCTCCAGGCTGTGGCGCTCATGCGCGCGCAACCAACCCAGCTGTGGAGCGAGCTCAAGCGCGTGGCCGCGCTCGGCGACGCCGAGGACTTCGCGCACATCGTGCTGAAGTCGCGCGGAGAGGTGACGGCAGACATCGAAATCAACGGCGGCCACCTCGCCGCGTGCGAGCCTTCGTTCACCGTCCGCGGCTCGCGCGGCACCTTCACCGTCGCCCCTGGCGCGACCGAGGGCGTTCTCCACGTGATCGACCCCGCGTTCAAGTTTCCGCGAAGACGGTCCAGCGTCCGCACGCCGCCGCTTGACGACATGCACGAGAAGCTGCCGATCATCGACATCCCCACCGCCCTTCCCCCCACTGCGGAGAAGTCCGGCACTGTCGCGTTCTGGCGGGCCATGTACGCCACCATACGGACAGCGGAACCGTTCCCTGTCGCGCTCGACGACGTCGTCGAGGCTATTCGCTATCTCCAGCTGGTCAAGAAGGCTTCGCCCTTCGCGAAATGAGGAGTTTATTCATGTCAGAGGAAAACAACTTTGTGTCGTTCGTCTGCCCCACCTGCCGCCAGGAGATCGAGGCCCCTGCGGAAAAGATAGGCCAGACGGTGGAATGTCCAGCGTGCGGCGCGCACATCGTCGTCGCACCTGCAGAGCAGCAGGCTCCGACGCAGGCCCAGCTGGACGCGATGAAGTCACGCACGATCCGCATCGAACTCTCGGACCTGTAAAGGGACCATGCCGTCCGCCGTCCTGATCGTCGCCTCAACGCGCGTCCATGCGGATCCCCAAGAGATACTCCGCATACAGGATACCGTGGCCGCCCTGCGCGAGCAGGGACGAGCAGTCGACGTTCTTGTGCCGCGCATCGCTCCCCTTCTCACCGCCACGCTAGACCCTGCCGCCAGGGTCTTCACCATTCCGCGCGTCCCCTTCACCGACGACCCTCCGCGCCGCCCGTCCATCCGCCGATTCATCCTCGCCACCATCATGTTCTTCCGCGGAGTGGCGCTCGCGGCCAGACGCGACTACGCCGTCCTGCACGGGGTCAACGACGGCGCACTCATCGCGCGCGCGATAGACCGAGGCACAGTCCGCCGCTACCCATACGTCGCCGAGATACACCGGCCGCTGTCGACACCCGGATTCTTCAAGGGACCGCGCGCAGTGATCGCGCGACACCTCGAGCTCTCAGCGCTCCGCCACGCTTCAGCCATAATCCTTCCAGACACATCCTCCATTTCAGGATTCGGCAGCAGTCTGCCCAAAGCCCGCGTATCCATCATTCCCGACCCGCACGCGGAAATAGCCCCCGACGCGTTCACGTTCGCCGAGTTTTCCCTCGCGATCGAACACATCTACGACTACGTGCTCAGACCCACACCAGAGAAGAAATAGCCATGGCCAAGAAAAAAGGCAATGTGAAAAAGAACGCCAAAGTGGCGAAGAAGACGAAACCCGTCAGCCGACTGCGCTGTGCGGCACGCATCGCCGTGGTAGTCATCGTTCTTACCCTGCTCGCCCTCTGCGGCATCGGCGACTGGTACGTCCACCATCCGGCCGAATGGCTCGCCGAGCGCGAATCCTGCCTCACTGCCCCGCTCGTGTACTTCGGCGACCGCACCGCATTCATCACCGACGCGTTCGGCTGGACCGGCCACGACGCGGTCTACGACTCTGACGATCCCGTTCCTTCCGGACAGGTGTTCTTCGCCGGCGAGCCGCAGCGCGTAGGCAATCCCGCGCCAACGGACATCGCCGTGCTCAGGCGAGGCGAGTTTGCGGTCGGCTGGTCGCCGTCGCTAAAGCGTCCTGTGTGGGCCGCCTACCACGTGCCGCGCGACGCGCGATTCGACGACGGGAAACGCCCTAGCTTCACGAAGGATCGCAGCGTGGCCTCATCCCCCTCGCCCGCCGCCTACACCGGCTCGCGCTACGACCGCGGACATATGGTGCCGAACCATGCCGTCGTCTCGCGCTTCGGGCCAGACGAGCAGCGCAAGACGTTCATGATGACGAACATCTCCCCGCAGGCGCCTGCGCTCAACCGCGGACCGTGGCGCGAGATGGAGAGGCGCATCGCGGACCTCTGGACGGCGAAGTACGGCGAGATATGGGTCATCGTGGGTGCGCTCTCTGGAACGTCCCCAAGCGCGAGAGAGACGATCGCCGCCGGAGGCATAGACGTCCCTGAGCAGTACTACATGATCGCCGTCGCGCAGACAGAGGACGGCGTGCGCGCGCTCGCAGTCCTCGTGCCGCAGACGTCTGGACGCTGGGCGTTTCCCGCACACAACATCGTGACGATCGACGAGCTCGAGAAGTTGTCAGGACTGGAGTTCTTCCCGGAGATGCCGTCTTTCCTCAAGCGCCCCCTGCAGGCCGACCGCCCTACGCGGCTGTGGCCAATCCGCTTCCGCGACATACTGAAGCTCATCCTGCTCCGCTTCGCGTGACAGATGGTGGACCCGCCGGGACTTGAACCCAGGACCAAGGGATTATGAGTCCCCCGCTCTGACCAACTGAGCTACGGGTCCGCGTTGGCGCCCCTGACAGGACTCGAACCTGCTACCCGCTGCTTAGAAGGCAGCTGCTCTGTCCAGATGAGCTACAGGGGCCGCTCAAAACGCCTATATTCTACCACAATCGCCCCGCCTCCGCAAACGCAAGTTTCGACATCTTGCCGTTCACCCGCAAACGCCTTACTGCAGCCGGCCGCTTCCCGTGAACTCCGTCATGGTGACCGTCTCGCTTTGCGCGATGCCGCGCGCGAAGAGGACAGGAAGCACCGTCATGAAAAGTATCTTGATGTCGAGAAGAAGCGACCGATGATCCACGTACCACACGTCGTACGCGAACTTGTCCTCCCACGACACCTGGTTACGCCCGTGCACCTGCGCCCAACCCGTGATGCCGGGACGCACCTCGTGACGGCGCGCCTGCTCCGGAGAGTAGCGCGGCAGGTAGCGCGTTGGAAGCGGACGCGGCCCGACGAGCGACATCGTGCCAGCCAGCACGTGCAGCAGTTCAGGCAGCTCGTCCAGCGAACTCGCGCGCAGGAAGCGCCCCAGCCGCGTAAGCCGTTCATCGTCCGAGCCTTCGCCGTTGCGCATCGTACGGATCTTGAGCATCCTGAACGGCTTGCCGTCCTTCCCTGCGCGCTCCTGCCGGAAGAATACTGGCCGACCTTCCACTGCAAGCACGACGAGTGCCACGATGCCAAGGAGCGGTAACCAAAGCGGCAACGCCACGACGACAAGCAGGATGTCGAAGAGCCGCTTCATCCCACGAGCGCCTTTGCGATGCGCGCGAAGTCGGCGCGAGTGAGTCCGGCGCCAGACGGCATGCACAGTCCGCGACGGAACAGGTCTTCGGCCACCTCGCCGCCGTATACGCGATTTTCAGCGAACACAGGCTGGAGATGGAGCGGTTTCCACACCGGCCTGCATTCGATGTTCGCCGCCTCCAACCGCGCCGCAGCCTTGTCGCGCAGCGTCTCCGAGGGGAAGAGGAACACGCTCAGCCAACGAGTGGACCGAGTATGGGCTGCACATGGGAATGGTGCTATCGTGCTGTGGTGCTGTGGTGCAGAACCGACCGAGCTGCTGAAGAGGCCGCAGTAGAAGTCGAAGATGCGCCGCTTGCGGCGGATTATCTCAGGCAGGCGGTCGAGCTGCGCGCACCCGAGGGCGGCAAGCAGGTTGCTCATGCGGTAGTTGTAGCCGACCTCGCGGTGCTCGTACCACGCCACGGGCTCGCGGGCCTGCTGCGCGCGCCATTTCGCGCGTGCGACAAGTTCAGGATCGCGCGAAAGCACCGCTCCACCGCCGGATGTGGTAATGATCTTGTTGCCGTTGAAAGAGTATACGGCCGCCGCGCCGGCGAGGCCGGACGGCCTGTCCTTGTACGTCGCGCCCACGGACTCGGCGGCGTCCAGCACAAGCGGCACGCGATGCCGCGCGCAAACCTCCTCCAGCGCGTCGTAGTCGCAACACTGTCCGTAGATGTCGGCGGCGACGACGACCGCCGGCCGCCGCACGTCCGTGAGCGCCTGCTCCAGCAGGGGAATCGAGATCGTGCCAGTTGCCGGGTCGCTGTCGACAAACACCACCTTCGCGCCGCGCTTCACGGCAGGTCCGACCGTAGCTATGAAAGTGAGCGAGGATGCGACAACCGTCGTGCGCGGTCCTACGCCCAGCTCCGCCATCAGGAGGTCGATCGCCGCCGTTCCGCTCGCGACTGCCGCCGCATGCTGCCCGGCGAGTTCGCCAAGCCGCCGGTCGAACGCGTCGACCATCGGCCCGCACGGCGCCACGTATCCAGAATCGAACGCCTGGCCTACCAGCCCGCGCTCGCTCGCCCCCACCCACGGCGGCGAAAGGAATATCCGTTTCCGCATGGCGCCAATCACGTCAAGACATCCGCTCTAGCGCAAAACCACGGAACGCTCCGTCAGGAGGCAGGGAGAGTCGTAGACCGGCACGTTGACGAACGTCACGCCGTTCGAGTGGACGAGCATGTCCTTCTTCGGAAACGCGTAGACGCGGCCCGTGAACAGATCCACCCACACGGGATCCTTCAGCGGCGCGCCGGCATACTTGAGCATGGCAGGGCGCGTCACGAACGAGTCGCCCGGGCGCAGGTACTTGACGGTGAACTCTCCCTCGCCCAGCACGCCCTTCGCCTTGTCGGTCTTCACAACCTCGTCGGCGTGCGTCCAGAACACGAACACGGGCCGTCCGTCCGCATTGCGGTACTCGTACGTGGAGAGCGTCATGTCCTTCGTGCCGAACGTGCTGTCCTTAACGCGCGTCAGCGAGTTGTCGAACACGCTGACCACGTTCTGGACGGCGTAGTACGCGCGCTTGACGGCGATGACTTCCTTGTTCTCGTTTGCGCGAAGCAGGCCCTTCAAGTTGATCTCGCGCCCGGTGTGGTTGAAGTCGCAGATCGTGAAGACGCTGGACTCTACGTCGTGCCCTAGGTCGCCGAGCATGCGGCGCATGTCCCACTTCGCCTGCGAGTACTCGCTCCATGGTATGCGGCTAAGCGCGAAGCGCGTGGCCATCTCGCTGGGGCAGCCGTTCTCGCCCTGGCGCATCTTCGCGGCGGGGTTGTACTTCGCGAGCACCACCTTCTGCGCCTCGACGTTGGCGTACGACATCTCGGGCGCCGGCGCGTAGCCGTGGTAGATGATCCAGTCGAACAGCTTCACGTCCTCGCCCATCAGGCGCAGGCACTCGTCGAGGTACTCCGGCTTGTTGCGCGCGAGGGAAAGTCCGGCGATCCGCGCGTCGGGGATGTTGCGCTTGATGATCCGCGCCGTCCGCACGTTGAACGCGGCGATCGACTCGGGCGTCTTGGCGGGCTTTCCGATGTCCGGCTCGTTCCACATCGCCCAGTCGCGCACGCGTCCCCTGAAGTGCTTCGACATCGCGTCCACCCAGGCGTCCCACGCCGCGAGCGCCTCGTCTGACGTCGGGAAGCCGCCGGCGAGATCCCAGCCGCCGCCGCCCTCGTAGATCGGGTTGCCGTAGTCCGTCTCGAGGAGGATGTTCAGCCCCTTCGCGCGGGCGTAGTCGATGATCCTGTCGAGCCACGAGAAGTCGTACTTTCCCTTCTCCTTCTCGCACTTCGCCCAGCCGCCCTGCAGGCGTATCGTCTTGATGCCGAGCGGCTCGACGTTGTCCTTGTACTCCTCGAAGTTCGCGAAGTCGCGGTCAAGGACCTCGCATCCGAGCGTCCAGTTCGAGCCGGCGATCTCGTGCGCCGCGCGCGGACGTATCGTGCCTATGCGCGCCATGCCCACGGAGAGCGGACTCTCCACCCGGTCGTCCGACGTGTCCGGCTTGACGTTGTATACGCCCGCCTGCGCCGCGAGCGCGAGCGAAGCTGCGATGATCGTTACCTGCATCTTTTTCATGAGCTCATTCCTCGGTTGCATTGTTCGCCATTGGCATCCCTTGCGGGATGTGCCAGAATTATAGCAGAATAGATTCGCCCCGTCCATGCGTGGACACTGGCCCGCGCCTTTATGGTATACTTGTGCCCAAGCAATGATCGACCTTTCGACAGAAGAGTGGAAGACTGCGCTGCGACTCGTGCGGGCAGCGCTCGACGACGGCACGGACGCCGCGCGCGCCGCAGCCTTCGATTTCCTTAGATGCGCCGAATCGAAGCGCCTCGTCGGCATCGCCCACCTGCTCCAGCCCGGCACAACGCCGCGCGCCATTCAGGCCGCGCTCGTGCCGCTCGAACGCGTGGACAAGCGCGCAAAGGTGACAGACGCCGAAATGGGCATCCGCAACACGGACAACCAGCCCAGTTCCGTGCATCCGCCTTCTGGCAGCCGCCTCACAGTCGTCGCCGACAACATCCGCTCCGCCTTTAACGCTGGCGGAATATTCCGCACGGCAGATTTCTTCGGCGTCGAACGCCTCGTCCTCTGCGGCTACACGCCCGGTCCCGACAACCCGCAGGTGAAGAAGACAGCGCTCGGCGCGGACGAGACCGTTCCCTGGGAACACGCCGGCGACATCCGCGACGTCATCGACCGCCTCCACGCCGAAGGCTACTTCGTCTACGCACTCGAGACGGCGGACGGTGCCGCCGACATCGCCACCGTCACCCCTTCATTCCCTTGCGCCATCCTCCTCGGCAACGAGCGCTTCGGCCTCGACCCCGACGTGGTCGCAGCGGCGGACGCCATCCTCGAGATCCCCTCCCACGGCATGAAGAACTCGCTCAACGTCGTCTCCGCCTTTGCGATCGCCGCCGCATTCTTCCGCAGACCGTCAGCAAGACCATGATGCGCGGCCTGTGGCCATTTCCGGGGATTGCAAGACGCGCTGGGGTGTGCTATACTTGCTTCACAACGTTCACCCGCAAAGGACTGACATGGAATTCGACCGTCGCACATTCGTGAAGGGAGCCGCCGCCACGGCGGCTTTCCTGCCAAGCTTCAGCATACTCCGCGCCGAGGACAAGGACATAACCATCGGCCCGAAGGACGACACGATCAATGTCGCAATGATCGGCTTCGGCGCCGAAGGCAAGGTGCTGGCCGCCTCGCTCGTGCGTATCCCGGGCGTGCGCGTTCGCGCCGTGTGCGACATCTGGAAGTTCGAGCAGCAGCGCGCCAAGGCGTTCTTCAAGGGCTACGGCCACACGGTGAACACCTACGAGGACTACCGCGAGATGCTCGAGAAGGAGGACAAGAACATCGACGCTGTGATCGTGGCGACGCCCGACTGGATGCACTGCGAGCACACGTGCGCCTGCCTCCGCGCCGGCAAGCATGTCTACTGCGAGAAGGAGATGTCCAACCGCCTCGAGCTGGCCGCCGAGATGTGCCGCGTCCAGAAGGAGACCGGCAAGCTCCTGCAGATTGGCCACCAGCGCCGCTCCAACCCGCGCTACCGCCACTGCTTCGAGCACATCGTCCCGAACATGCTTGGCCGCGTGACGACGGCGTACGCGCAGTGGAACCGCACGCTCGCGCCATTCTTCAGCTACAAGAAGCCACCGAAGCAGGATATCCTCACGAAGTACGGCTACACGAACGCCGAGCAGTTCCACAACTGGCGCTGGTTCTACAAGTACGGCGGCGGCTCGATGGTGGATCTCGGCTCCCACCAGATCGACCTCTTCATCTGGGCATGGGGCGTGCCGCCCTCCAGCGTCACCGCGATCGGCGGCAAGGACGCCTTCGATCCGCCCCGCGAGGCGTATGACCGCATGTACTGCATATACGAGTTCAAGATGCCGGACGGCACCAAGAACGAGGCCATCTACCAGGTGATCTCCTCCAACGCGCGCGGCGGCTTCTACGAGCAGTTCATGGGCGTGAACGCCTCGCTCACCATCGCCGAGATCTCCGCGCGCGGCAACACCGTACAGCGCGAGCTGCGCCAGGGCGGACTCTCCGACGCCGATTGGCAGAAGTTCATCGACAAGGGCTGGATCCTCCCGAACGAGGGCGACAAGGTGAAGAAGGAAGTCACCAAGGACATCGCCGTGGACACGCGCATCTCCGCGCAGGCCAACGGCAACCAGCTCGCCATCGAGATGAACAAGCCCGCGCACATGCCGCACCTCGAGAACTTCTTCGCCGCGTGCCGCCACGGCGCCGCGCTCAACTGCCCGGCCGATCTCGCCTACGAAAGCGCCGTCGCAGTGCTGGCGGCGAACAAGTCCGCTGACACGCACGCGAAGTACGTCTTCAAGCCAGAGGAATTCAAGGTTCCGCCACGCGCCTCTTGATACGCAGCATCCCGGCTTTCGCAAGGAAGCGCGCGTGCAGCAGGAACGGCGGGATGGTGGCCAGACACGCCAGGACATCTGAGACTGGCATAGCCAGCCAGATGCCGAAGTTGTGGTCCGCAAACACGTGCGGCAATATCCAGATGCACGGCATGAGGCAGATGCACTGGCGCAGGAGCGAGAGCACTATAGCCGTCCACGGATGGCCGATGGACTGGAAATACGTCGTCGCCACCACGTTGAGCCCGATGCACCACAGCATGAAGTTCGAGAGGCGGAGGTCGTGCGCGACGAGCCGGATGAACTCCACGTCGGAACTGTCGGTGAAAAGGTAGGCGATCGCCTCAGGGAACAGCACCATCGTCACCGCGGTGAGCGTCACGAGCGCCGTGGTCGTCCACAGCCCCAGCATCACCGTCTCCCGCACGCGGGCGAAGTTCCGCGCCCCCCAGTTGAAGCCGATGATCGGCGCGAGTCCCTGCTGCACGCCGAACGCCGGCATGAGAAACAGCATCGTCGTCATCTGGAAGATGCCGAGCGACGCGATCTGCGCCGTTGCGGACTTCTGGTCCGCCGCCCACTTCGCGAACGCCAGCTGAAGCGACACGTTGACGAGGCTCCCCATCAGCTGCAGCAACGCCGGCGAGAGGCCTATGCCCGCAGCGCGCAGCACGTACGCGCGGTAGAAGCCTATGCGCCGCAACCTGAGCCGCACCGCGCTGTGTCCCGGCCTGTAGTACCATATCGCCCACGCGCATGAGACCAGCATGGCGATGTTGGTGGCCCATGCCGCGCCAGCCACCCCCATCCCGAACCCGAAGATGAACAGCGGATCCAGAATCAGGTTCGTGCCGAACCCGACGACCATGCACGTCATCGACGACAGCACCGCCCCCTCGCTGCGCATTGCCGCCGAAAGCCCGAACGCGAGATGAGAGAATATGTGCGAGAACACGACGATCTTCGCGTACTCCGTCGCCAGACCCAGCGCGGCCTCAGTAACGCCGGAGCCTCCTGACCAGCGGAGGATCGGCTCCGCGAACGCGAACACAAGCGGCGAAAGCACGAGGAAGAAGATCAGCTTGAACGCCACCAGTTCGCCAAGCAGCTTCTCGCAAGCGGTTCTGTCGCCATCCCCCAGCTTGATCGAGATGAGGGCGGCATGTCCCACGCCAGCGAAGACACCGAACGCGACAAACACCATCATCAGCGGGAAAGCGAGCGTCAGGGCGGCCATCGCGTCCTGACCGCAGCCATGCCCAATCCAGATGCGGTCTACCACCGAGTAGAGGGCGTGGAGCGTCATCGAAACGAGCGCAGGCCACGAGAAGCGGGCAAGAAGCCCGCCCAGAGGCGCCTCCGCCATCGCCTTCAGCCTGTCGTTCGGGCGCATCGCGCTCCGCTACTGCTCCTTTGGGTAAGGCTTGCCGAGCCCCAGGTTCTCGGGATATTCGCGATAACGCTCGAGCGCACGGTCTGCCTTCTCCTTGTCGCCGGCCTCTAGCGCCTTGCGGGCAACGCCCTTCCACGCCTCCTGCCAGATCGCGTGCGCGTTGTTGCCGTGCTCCGACGGCAAGATCGCCATCTTCTCGAGGAACGACACGGCGTCATCGAACTTCTCCTGCGCGCAGAGTGCGCGCGCATAGAGCATCTCCAACGCGTCGTTCCCAAGGAAGCGGGAGAGGTAGTCAAGCGTGAGAGCGGCAGCCGCGTCCGCATTGCCGTCAGCCAGGTGAAGCGCGGCCATGTCGCGCCCCACGCGCCATCCGTCGCCTAGCGCCTGCGCGCGCTTCAGGTCGGCCATCTTCGCCTCGCCCTTCCGCCTCCCGGCGCGGTACATGAAAAGCACCGCCTCGTCGGCATCGTCGCACGAATCCAGCAACTTGTCCGCAGCGGCATCGTCTCCGAACGACGCCAGCTGCAAGGCCAGCATGTAGCGGAACTTCCAGGAGGAATGCGCGGTCGCCGCCCACTGCATCGCAGGGCGCGTCTCGCGGCGGAACGGCAATGCGAACGCCATGGGCGATGCCGCCGCCGCATCAAGCGCCTTCGCCGCCTTGGCGTCGTCGCCGGACACGTGCGCCAGATACGCAAGACGCACCTTCGCAACGGGGTTCGTCGCGTACCCGAAAAGCTCGCTCGCCTCTTCCTTGAGCCCTGCATCCTCGTACCAGCCGCCTAGTTCGATGAACGTCTGGTCAGGCATCTCGTTCCGCACGAGCGAGCGAAACTCCTTCTCGTCAACCCATCCCAGCATCTTGCCCTCGAAGCGCGCGCCGTGGAAGAGCGGCGACACCTGCAGCGCGAGGCCTACGATCTTCCGCGCCGCGCGTACGTCGCCCCTCTTGCGTGCCGTTATGATCCGCACTAGCCATGCATCGAAGTTGTAGCTGTTGGCCTGCATCGCCTTCATGGCGATTTCGTCAGCCTCCGCCCAGTTCCCTTCGCGCAGCGACATCTTCGCGAGGTGCGCAAGCGCCGCCGCGCGGTTGAGCGGCGAATACGCAGCGAGACGCAGACGCTCCTTCGCCGTGGCGGACTGGCCGAGCGCGTCCGCCGCTAGTCCGTCCAGGTAGTTCGCATCGGAGTCGTACGTGTCCATCGCGAGAGCCCGCGCGCACAGGCTGCGCGCCTGGCCGTATTCGCCGCGCCGCACCGCAAGGCCGGCAAGCGCCGTCAGCGCGGGGAGAAAATGTGGCTCCCTCCGCAGGCTTTCCCGCAGCGACTTCTCGCCCGTCCTGTCGTCGCGCTCGCGAAGCGCCTGCTGCCCGCGCACATAAAGGCCGTATGCCGACGACCAGTCGAACGACGGCGGCATCTTGAGCGGACGCGAGACCAGGTTGGACGGCGCGGATGCGGCGATGGCCCCTTCCGTGCCGCGCATCACGCCCCATTTCTCCTCGAACATGTCCGTAGTCCCCGGCGCAAACGTGGGATGCTTGAAGGGCGTGCGGTAGGTGTCGGCACGCGGCTGGTTGAACACGCGCCCGCTCTGCAGCTCCACGTACTGCCCGTCCGTATCGGTGAGCAGGTCCTCCCAGATGCCGCCCTCGCGTGAGAGTGCCCACAGCCATATCTTGCGCCCGAACTTCTCGTCGCTCTCGTGGAAGGAGCCGAACTTAGCCTCGGGCCACCACACGCCGAAGTAGCTGTGGTTGCCGTTCAGCACGTGGTAGGACTTCGAGCCGCCGAAGGCGTTGTTGCCGTAGACGTGGAGGTCGCGCCCCTTCTCGTCCACGGGCCAAGCGTGCGCGTCGCCGCCGTGTCCGACGTAGGCCGTGCCCGGGAAGAAAAGCTCTGGGTTCCCGCGCGCCGTGTAGGCAGCCGTCATCCACTGGTAGTACGGCTCAGGCAGGTTGGAGCCGTTGAACCATGTCGTGCGCGTGAGGAAATGGTCGGCGTCCGCCGGGAGGTTCACCTCCACCTGCCAGGTCGTGCGGCAGATCCATTCCGTGGCGGACACGAAACAGCTCGCGCTGCCGTCCGCGTTGGTGCGCACGCACCAGTCCACCGGCGTGGCGGTGGTGGGCGAGTGGCCCATGATGCCGAAGTTGAACTCGATGCCGCCGCTGCACCATGGGCCGCGCATCGCTATGTTGCGGAACTTGACGGCATGGTTGAAGTAGATGAACTCGCGGCCGGACGCCTTGTCGACCGCCCCCCACACCTTGCCGCCCACCTGCGGCATCACCGTAACGCGCACGCGGTCGTTCTCCAGTGTGACGCACTGCCACCGCTGCGTGACGGCCTCGGCGGTGGAGCCGTCGAAGCGGAAGTACGGGTAGCGCTTCTCGGCCGTGCACGGCACAGGATCGGGATCTGAGAACGGATACGTCGGAAGGTCAATGAAGCCCTCGGTCGCCGTCGCCGCCGCAAAGAGCACCCGGTAGCCGCACGCGGCCACCGCCAGCAGTCCAGCACGCATCATGGGACTAGCCTCCTCAGAACACGACGGCAACGTCGTCGCCAAGCTCCCTGCGGATCCGCTTCGCCTCGTCGGCAGGGATCGGGCAGCCGGAGAGGACGAGCGACTCCAGCTTCCGCCAGCCGGAGAGGTTGTCGGGCAGTTTCGTGAGCTTGCAGTTCGCGAGCGAGACGCTCTTCAGCTTAGGCAGCTGCGTCACCCAGTCCGGCAGCGCGGAGATCGGGTTCGAGTCCAGCAGGAGATCCTCCAGAAGTGCCCAGTCCTTCACCACCTCCGGCACGGCGGCAAGCTGGTTGTGCTTCAGGTAGATGCGCTGGATGTCCTTCAGGGCGGCAAGCTCCTTGGGAAGCTCGTGGATGCTGTTCTCGTTCAGGCGCAGCCAGCGAAGACGGGTCGCCCCCGCCAGCGAGGCCGGCACAGACGCCAGCTTGTTGCCGTCCATGTTGAGGTACGTCAGCTCGGGCAGCTGCGCAAGGCCGTCCGGCACGGCTTCGAACTCGTTGCGCGCGAGGTAGAGCGTCTTCAGCGTCTTCAGCGAAAGCACGCTGGGCGGCAGCTTCTTCAGCTTCAGCTCGGAGAGGTCAAGCTCGCGCAGCTTCGGGAGGTCGGCAAACGAGTCGTCCGCGATCGTCTCCTTGCTGCCGCGAAGGTACAGGCGCGTCACCTCCGCGCGGTTGGTCGCCGTCAACTCCTTAAGGGACGTTACGGCGGTAGCGTCGGCAGGCCGTCCCCAGTTGTCGAAACATCCCGCCAGCAAGGCGCAGGCGGCGGTCATGCAAATCAAAGCCAGTTTGTCCATGCAGAAAATTATACCATAAACAGGCCGACAAGTGCGGGAAGGACGCAATTTATTGCGTCCGCACCACTGACTTCATTTTCAAACCGATGCGTTGGGGAGGTACGCGCCGAAGTCCTTCAGCTTCCTCTGGAGCGCCTTCACGTCCACGCTGTGCACGTCGCCCACGCCTGCGACGGCAAGCGCCGCGGCCATGCCGGCAGCCTGACCCGTGATGTAGCACGCCGGAATCACTCGTATGGACGCCTGCACCTTCTGGTCGGTGGAGACGCACCGCCCAGCCACAAGCAGGTTCCGCACGCCTTTCGCGCAGAGGATGCGATAAGGGATGCCGTAGCTTTCGCCCCGCTTGTAGCGGTAGAGGCGGTCGAACTCCTCGCGATGCTTCTCGTAGGCGGCCTTGTCGGCGCTCGAGGGATGGATGTCGATCGGATAGGAGTAGCGGCCGATCTCGTCCGGGAACACCGCGCGTTTCATGTAGTCGTCCAGCGTCATCACGTAGTCGCCCATGATGCGCCGCGTCTCGCGCACGCCCATCAGCGCGGCCGTCTCGGCGAGGCGCACGTTCTCGAACCCGCGCCTGAGGTACTCGCGGAAGTAGCGTTCGTACTCCTTCATCGATACGCGGCCGCGGACGTATCCATTCGTGAGCGAACGCTCGTCCGTCCCGTCGAGGTTGAAGAGGTGGCCCAGGTTGGCGGTCGCGTAGCCGCCCGGGAAACGGCAGACTGCCGACAGGTGCAGGTCCGGCTCCGCGAAGACGCCGTCCGCGCAGGCGCGCGCCAGCTCGGCGCCGAACGGCTGCGGCAGGCCCTTCGGCCTCTCCTGCGCCCAGCGGTCCCAGTCCACGCCGAACCATGACGAAAGCAGCGACGCCGGCATCATGTGGCCGGTCGCGTCGCCCTTCTCGAACGGCACCCCGGCCTGCACGGCCACGTCGCCGTTGCCGGTGGCGTCGATGTATACCTTCGCCTTCACCGCCCAGATCCCGCTTGGCGCGGCGACGACCGCATGCGTGATAGCGTCGCCCGCGCGCACCACGTCGATGACACGCGTCTGGAAGAGGAAGTCGGCGCCCGACTCTGCCACGACCTCGTCGTAGACCCGCTTCACGACCTCGAAGTCGAACGCGCCGCCCTGTCCCGGCATGCCGCCCGCCGCCTTCAACCTGGCGCGGAAACGCGTGCCGAAACCGCACGCGAGGTCGCGCACGCCATCGCCCCACGGCATGAACTCCGGCACGCCCGCGCGCGCGGCGACTGCCGCCGCCACGCCGGCCGGACCGCCGCCGGCCACGAAGACGTCCGTCTCCACCTTCACCGGCAGCGTCCGCGCGTATGCGACCTCTCCGGGACGCGCGTCCGGTTCCTTCCCCGCGCCCGCGACCGGCGCCGCCGCAAGCGCCAGCGCGCCACCTGCGATGAATTCCCTTCGGTTCATTCCGCTACCTCACTATCAGTATACTGCCGTTCGGCTGGGCGCGCATGAACGCCGAGACGGGCAACACGCCCGCGCTCACGCGCAGCTCGTCGAAGTTGCCGCGGATATGCGCGGGATTGCTCCCCGTGCCGCCGATGGAGAGCGTGTTGACGGTGTTGAGATAGTTGAGCGGGGACTCCAACGTCTTGGTGCAGAGCGGCAGGTAGTCGCGGTAGAGCGTGATGACGGTCTGCGTGCCGGACGTGCCATCGAATGTGAGCGCCCAATGGTGCCATCTGCCGTCCGCAATGCTCGCCGAAAAATTATGTGCGGGGAAATAGAACGGGTCGCCCTCGCCCTGCTGCGCGCAGATGGTCAGCTGGTCGGCAGTTCCTTGGGCGAACGTGAAGAGCGCCCATGCGGGCGTGCCGTCGGGCGACTCGCCCCGCGTCAGGCGGATCAGGTTCGCGACGTAGTCGAGATGCTCCAGCTTCGCGAAGAACTCCACCGTGAACGTCGGTTGCCGGAGAAGCGCGATTTCCGTCCAGCCGATCTTGCCGCCGTCGACGCGCAGGGACTTCCTGTTGTCGCGGATGTCCTGCATCGCCGCGCCGTCCATGGCGATCCGCCCGGGAACGGCATGGTCCAGCACGGGCACGCTGCCGCCCGTCCGCGCCGAGGCGACGCCCGCGCCGATGAGCCCCGTGTCCGGCGAGAGGTCCAGCCCGTCCTCGAAGTCCGCGTGCGCGAGCGTCGGAAGCGTCACGCAGTCGTGCGTCGTGAGGAACTCCGCAGGCGACAGCGCCCGGCGCGTGATGCGCACCTCGTCCACGCAGCCGGGGAGCGTCTGGTAGGTAGAATCCTGCCCGCTGATGCGGATTTGGTCGGAGTGGCCGCCCGACCCCACGACGGCCGTGGTCACCTGCTTGTAGTCCACGTAACCTGTCATGGTCTCCGCCGCGGCATCATACACGTAGGCGACATGATGCCAACGTCCGTCGTCGATGCGGCCCACGTACCTATCCGTCATATTGGTACCGTTGTAGCGGAAGAGCAGCTTGTTGTTGCCGCCGTTCATCAGCACTTTCATGTAGCCGGAATAGAAGATGGAGAACGAGTCGGCGTACTGGCTGTCTGCCGGCTTGGTCGTCTGCCGATCCGTCTTGACGAACGCCTCGAACGTGAAGTTGGAGGCGGTGATGAGGTAGTTCGAGTCCATCAGAAGGAACGAAACGCCGTGGTGCGCGCCCACGCCCGTCACGGGAAGATGGGTCGCACCGCCGTTCGCGAAACGGTCGGGCGTGAAGACGCCGTTGCGGATGCCGTCGCCGGGGACGTCGTTGGTGACGCACGGCATTTCCGTCAGCGTCGCGTTCTTGTACACCGTGATGCCGCCGACGATGTTCGTCGCCGCGTTGATCGGCGGAGCCGTCGTGCTGAACCAGTCCTCCGCACCGGCGTCGAACGGCAGGTAGTACATCGTGTCGCCGTCGATCTCGCGCA
Organism: uncultured bacterium; assembly: GCA_902769585.1. Classification (GTDB taxonomy): domain Bacteria; phylum Verrucomicrobiota; class Kiritimatiellia; order RFP12; family UBA1067; genus RUG572. The sequence goes on along the minus strand of CACXPT010000052.1, from coordinate 22,022 downwards.
TCGGGACGTAGCGCAGGAACTTCTCCGGCGGCAGCGCCTCGTCCGAGATGCGCACCTCATCAATCTCGCCGTTGTGGCGGCGCGTCGTGTGGCTGGCGTTGCCGCCGATCTGGAGCGGACTGTTAGCCGGATGGTAGAAGCCGACGGCCTTCTCATCCATGGTCGCAGTCGAAATGCGGACATAGTCCACGTACGAGTAGACCTTCCTCGTCCCGAAGTCGAACGTCACGGCCATGTGGTGCCAGCGTCCGTCGTCGAGGCGCACGCTCTTCGCGCCGTTCCCCCATCCGTGCGCGAGTGTCGTGCCGTCGTCAAGAAGGAAGGTGACCCGATAGAAGAGATTGGACTCGTACACGTGCAGACCCCACGTGCCCTGAAACCCTGTGTTCGCCTTCAGGATGATCGGGCGCATGTAGCCGCTAGTGATGGGCACGTCGGGCCCGAGACGCACGAACGCCTCGAGCGTGAGGTTCGTGATCGCGTTGAGCGCCGCGTCCTCCGTGATGCGCAGCATGCCGCCGTTCTTGTCGTCGCGCCCCGTCGTGTGGAAGTGGAGCCCGCAGCGGTTCTCCACGCGCGCGCCGGTGACGGGGTCGTACACGCAGTAGCCCGCTGGCGCGGAGTTCGTGTATGTGGGCAGGTAGTCCGCCTTCGGCGTCGTTCCGTTGTTGTCGTTGTAGGTGGAGCCGTTGATCGTGCGCGGGATGGCAGGATACGTGGCCGCCACGCTGTTCGTCACGTACATGCCCGCCGCCGTGCTCGTGAGCGGCGCCTGTTCCTCGAACCGGTACCAGATCACGGTCTTCGCCTGCGCGGCGCCGGCCGCCAATGCCGCCGCCAGAAATCCAACGATGCTTCTGCTCCTCATTTCCGCGCACCTTTCGGTATCACTTGAACAGGCTGGCGACAGGCAGCTTGCGAGCCTTCACGTCGGCAACGAACAGCTCGGCGAAACGCTTCGCGCCAGCCTTGTTCGGATGCGTGGTGTCGAAGATCGGCTTGCCGTCGCGCTTGGAATCGCCAAGATAGAACGCCAGCGCCGCGTCTCTGCCGACCTTGGCCAGCTCGGCGGCGGTGAGCGCCGTCATGTCCACGTACGCGAGCTTCTTCTCCTCGGCCACGGCCTTCGCGTAGTCGCCGTACGTGCGGCGCGAGGGCGTGAGCTTGAAGGCGGCGTCGGACGCGCTCTTCTTGGCGTACCCCGCGTTTGCCACAGGGCTGCAGATGATCGGCGTGGCACCCTTCGCCTGCACGTCGGCGGCGAACTCCTCGAGAGTCTTCTTGAACTCAGCCTCTTCCACCAGCCTCTTCTTGCTGGCGTCGTTGATGCCGAACTGGATGATCACGAAGTCGCCCTTCGAGATAAGGCCTAGGCTCTTCGCCCATCCCGGCTTCGTGGTGCGTACCGTGCGTCCGCCCACGGAGCGGTTGACGATGCCGTTGCCGGGAGCGAGCAGGGGCTTGAGCGAGTCGCCCCAGCTGCCGAGCTTGACGGCGTCGGTACGTGGAGCGAGCGTAGAATCGCCGATCAGCACGATGTTTGCGGCGGTTGCGGCCAGCGAAATGGCCGCTACGGAGAGTGCTATGATTGTTTTCATGCGGCCATTATAGCATAAACCTGCCGCCTGCGGACAATCTTTTCCGCTTCAGCGCTTCAGCACGGCGCGGGCGTGGAGCGCGAAGACGCCGCGCATGTCGGCGGCGTATGCCTCTAGTATCTTACGCGCAACACCCTCGTGGTCGCCGCACGCGTAGAGCGCGCGGGCGAGATTCAGCTCGCGTAGGCAACGCCCGTTCTCGGGACTGGAGCCGAACCCGCCGGACGGCGTGACCGCCGCCGCGCCCGAACGCGCCCAGCCGGAGATGCCGGGCTTCGCGAGCGTCGCCGCGAGGGCCGGCGCGGCACGCGAATCGCCCAGCGCCTCAAGCGCGAGCGAAAGCGCACGGACATGCGCGGGCGGCGTTCCCGCATTCACCTTAGCGAGCTCGCCCAAGAGCGGCTCGAGAGCGACCGGACTGCGCGTGCGGCCGAGCGCGACTATGAAGCTGTCGCGTTCGCTCATCCGCCGCCCGAACGCCGCAAGCCCCTGCGCGTTTATCGTGATCTGCGGGTCGCGTCCGCTCAACTGTCCGGCGAGCGTGTCGGCACCCGTTGCGTCGCCGAGGATGCCGAGCACGTGCGCGTACACGAGCCGCGCGCTCGGCGTCGTCGCCTTCGCGTATGCGTCACGCAGAGCGGGCACGGCGCGCGCAGGATCGGAGAGGACGACGGACACGCCCTTGTAGCCGTCGCCCATGTCGCGCACCGCCGTGAGCCAGCGCTCCGTGTCCACGCCAGCGTTGTCCTCCCACGAAAGCACCTCCTCCGGGATTATTCCCTTATCAACGAGATGCTTCTGCAACTCCTTCACGTCGATCGCGCGCAGCTCCGTCCCCTTCTCTGCGGCCATCGCGGCCGCCACGCCTGCCGCGTAGCCCGCGTTCTGCACGTCGGGCTGCATGCGCATGAGCGGCAGCGCGTCGCGGTGCGCGCTGATGCCGAGGCCCACCACCGCCAGGCCGTCAGTCTTCTCCGGCAGGATCGCGCGGTAAGGCACGTTCACGCCGTATATCTTCTTTCCGTTCGCTTCGCTCACGTAGCAGATGTCGTCCACGGAGGGGCCATGGCTGTCGAAATCGCTTCGGCCCTGCACGATGGTGTCCGGGAACGTGCGCTCGTTCACCACGTCGAGCGGCGAAACGACCACCGTGCCGACGATCCGCCGCCGCTCGCGCGTCTCAGTCGCCTGCGACACGTCCCACGAGTTGCGAGCCGCGCCAGCGCGCCCGCGCACGCCGAAGAGCCACAGGTCGACGGCGTCGCACTCGTTGACGTAGCCCCAGTCCGAGTTGATGTAGCTCTCGCCGAGGCGGCGTTCGGAGAGTCCCGCGCCCTGAAGCGCTATCTCGCCCGCTCCGAGGAACTCGCAGCGCGCGCCCGCAGCCGCCGCGATGTCCGCGTTGCCAGTTGCGTCCACAACGTCCTTGGCCAGTACCACACCGCGCCCCTGCGGCGTGGCCACCACCACGCCCGCCACGCGGCCATCACGCACCACCGCTCCGCACGCCATCGCGCCGAACCACAGCTCCACGCCGGCCGCACGGTTCTCGCGCCGCCACCATTCGCGTTTGCCCACCACATGCACTGCCGCGCCCAGCGCCTCCACGCCCTTGTCGTGCTCCGTCGTGAAGCCCACGCGGTTTCCGTACCAGTACTTGCCGATCATGCCGAGCGTCCCCACGCCGCCGAGGCCATAGAGGAACTCGATCAGAAGTGTTTTCGCGCCGCGACGTCCCGCGCCAATGCCCGCCGGTGCGCCGGCCGTTCCGCCACCCACCACGACCACGTCGTACGTGCCCAGCACGGGCAGGGGCCCCGCCGGCGATTCGACCGTGGGCAGTCCTTTGTCAAACGGCCGCAGCCCCACAAGGAACTCGCGCGTATCGTAGGGAGGGACGCGCTCCTGCGCGTCCGTGCCACCCACGGGAGGGACGCGCTCCTGCGCGTCCGCCTTCTCGGTCGCGCGGGAGCGCGACCCTCCCCGTGCATCCCGAGCCGCCAGCGCGCCCACCTCGGTCCCCTTCCGCATGAACGCAAGTGGCCGCAATGACGCGGGAGGGACGCGCTCCTGCGCGTCCGCAGCAGCGCACCCGCCCAACACGAACACGTGCGGCACGGAACCCGTCGCGTGGTCCGGCGGCACCTGGAATAGCGTGTCCGCCGCGTCCAGCAAGCCTTTCGTGAACGTGCGGTCGCGGGCGATCTGCTCCGCCTCCGCGAAGGATGCATATGAGCCGTCCTTCATCGGGATATTGAGCGTGCACTCCCACGCCTGGCCCGACTTCCCCTTCAAGACGCGGCCGCTCGTGCGGTACTCGCCAGGCAGGAGACGCGTTGTCATTCCAGGTGCGTTCGGACGGTCCATGGAAATGACAATGCGCGTGAACGTCTGCTCGCCCGCCGGATACGGCGAGAACGGCACCCCTGCGAGCCGCGCCACCGTCGCGCGTTCCGTCGCGTCGACGATCGTCTTGGCCCTGACCGCCTGACGTCCGCTGCGGTTCGCCATCACCACGCCTGACACCGCGCCGGCGCTGTCGCGCAGGATGTCCGTCACGTACGAGCCGGTGATGAACTCCACGCCGTTCGTGAGGAGCGCAGCGTCGAACGCCTGCTTCACCTGGAGCGGCGTGGGAATGCGGCGGCGCACCTCGCCCGTCTTCGCGCGGAACGAGATCTCGCCAAGCAGCATCCGGCGGCAACCTTCGCGGCGGAAAGCCGCAAGGCCCACGTAGCGGATCTCGCGGCCGATCTGCGCCCGCCAGCACTGGTGTTCCATGCCTCCCGGCACCTGCTGGAGCTGCACGGGGCGCGACCACGTCTTGCCGTCCGTGCTCGTGACGAGGCGCGCGCCGGATACGGCGAAGTCGTCCTTCCGCTTGAAGCTGACGAGCTCCACGGTCTCCACGAAGCGCACCGCGCCGAGGTCGGCATTGATCTTTACCTTAGGCACGTCATACTGCACCGAGCCGTGGACCACGTCGTCGGACCGGCCGTCGGAGAGGATCGTGCTGTTCTTGTCCGCATGCGGCGCGATGGCTGGCGCGTCGGCCTTGTACGTGAACGGAAAAGTCGTGGATCGATCAAGCCATATCTCCTTGGCGAGCTCGGTGTCCGGCTCCTCGCCGTCCTCGAGGCCGAGGCGCAGCGTCCCTGCGATGTCCTCGCCCAGGTACGGACGCGGCGCGACGAGATAGACGTCCGCCCCTGCGGCCTTCGCCGCGAGCGCCGCCGTGACGGCGCCCGACGACCCGCCCACCACGAGCACGTCCGTCTCCTTCACCAGGGGAATCTTCCGCGCGGATTCCTGAATGAAGTCGGCGGCAAAGACCTGCCCGAGCACCGCCAATCCTATCGCCACCCACGGGAGGGACGCGCTCCTGCGCGTCCGCAACCACAACGCCCGCTTCGGTCGCGCAGGAGCGCGACCCTCCCGTTCGTGCATCTTCGCATCGCATTCCATTGGCTCAATTCCTTTCATGCCACTCAAGCACATTCAATTCGCCCTGATACGGCCAATCGCCAGCATTGGCGACCAAGCCTTTGCGCACAGGATTGTTTCGCACGTATTCCCATTTCTGCGAATAACTCTCACCTGTGCGCAATTGCCGATCCCAACAATTGCGCTGCCACAATGGCGGATTCCGGGGAGGGACGCGCTCCTGCGCGTCCGCGCCACACACGGGAGGGACGCGCTCCTGCGCGTCCGCCGCCACAACTCCCTCTTCGGTCGCGCAGGAGCGCGCCCCTCCCATTATGCGCCAATAAGACTTTGCAGACAAAGATTTCCAATATGCCATCCACCTGTGAAAATCCGGCGGCGGATACGATGCCGGCGCGCAGAAGAAATGGATGTGATCTGGCATGATGACATACCGGCCGACGAGCCAATCCGTAGCCGCCGCCCATGCGGCCAAGATGCATTCAGCCACAGCCGCGCAAGCTAGAACAGGCATCCGATTCGCCGTAACAATCGTGACGTACAGCAGTATCGCGCGATTGTCATGGAATGTCATTACCGAATTGCGCGAAGGACGGCGACGTACCGGCAATTCGGGAGGGACGCGCTCCTGCGCGTCCGCAACACCAACCGCGGGAGGGACGCGCTCCTGCGCGTCCGCAACGTCCGCGCATACGTGCATTTCGGTCGCGCAGGAGCGCGACCCTCCCGTTTCCGCCGCTTCGGTCGCGCAGGAGCGCGACCCTCCCGGTTGGTCTCTTTCGATGGCGTTCATCGCGCTATCTGAAGATCACGATCGTGCCGTCGGCGGAGACGGTGAGGACGCACGAGGTTCCGGTCACCGTCACGCGCGGCTTGAGGTTCTTCGGCAGCTCGACCGACGGGTCGAACGTGGCCGACGCGAGGGCCGCCGCCGAGGCCGAGTCGATGGAGGTGTAGGTGAAGAGCGTCTTGTGGAAGGCCGCGCCGGGATTGGTCGGCAGACCGAACACGGGCGTGCCTGTCACTGTCAGCGCGCCGCCAGCCGCCAGCTCGCCGAACCACGTGCCACCGCCGAACGCGACCGAAAGCGCGCCCGGCGCCGACGCGGTACCGACCACGGTGCCGCCGTTCAGCTCCAGCGTCTCGACGCCCGACAGCGTCGCGTTGTCGAACGCCTGCGTGGCGACGCCGCTCACCACGAGCGTGCCCGCGCCCGCCACCGTGCCGGAGAACGCTTCCTCAGTTACGGTCGCGCTGGAGCGCGACCCTCCCGGGATGGCATTGATTTCCGCCGTCGCGCCGGGACGCAGCCTGAGCGTGCCCGCGCCGACGAGCGTGCCGAACTGCTCGTAGTCCGCCGCGATCTCCAGCGTCGCGCCAGAGTCGATCGTCACGGGCGACTCGTCGCCGAGGGAGTCCCGCGCCGTTGTCGCATCGAGAAGCGGATAGACGTTGCCAACCGAATACATCCCCTGCTGCGCGTAGTTTGCCTGCGACAAGGTGCTCGGCGAAACCACGCGCGAGTCGATGTCGCACCAGTCCGTGCCGTTCGTGCTGACCGCCAGCGTCCATGCCGTGGGGATGCGCTGCCAGTTGCACCCGCCTGCCGCCGAGAAGAAGGTGTAGGCGTCGAACGTCAGCTCCTCGCCCGCGTCGACCGTCACGTAGGAGGGCATCGTGCGCACGAAGCAACGGTGCAGCGTGGCGTTGTCGGTTCCGCCGGTGATCACGTTGTCGCAGAACTTGGACAGCGCGGAGCCGTTATGGGTATGCATCTCGCCACCGCGCAGCACCGGCTTGGCGCCTGCGGGCCAGTCCACGCGTTCGCCGCCGCGATAGAGCGAGAACTCGCTGACCTGCCAGCCGTAGGCGTTCACGTCCGAGGACGGATCCCACGTCGCGTGCGGCGTAAAGCGGAAATGGCGCGCCTTGAGCGCCGGCGCGCGCGTCGAACGCGCCGTCGTATCCGCGAAAAACGCGCTCGGAATCGTGTAGAGCGGCGACACGCCCGAGGACGTGCCGAACAGCCCGTAAGGTCCGCGCAGAATGCCAGGTTTGCCATTCGCATAGGATGTCTCGTCCGCCACCCACGGAACGTTGCGCGCGTCCACGGTCGTCCAATTCGTACCGTCATCGCTCACTTCAATCTCCAACGCGACAGGCGTTCTGTTTTCGTCTACGATATTCTGGTGCGGCGTATACCAGCAGTAACCACTGAAGGTGAAGCCCGAGGCGCTACTGATTGTCACGGGCGGAAGAACGGGCGAAGTCTTGGAACTGTTGACGTTCTTCACGATGCACCGAGTCGTGATGTTACCGTCAACAAGGTTCGCGAAAGTACTCGCGCCCGCTCCATTGTTGTCAGCCGTCAACTGCTTGTCACTCGGCCACGGCACGACGTTCCCACTCCCGTCAAGCAGCTGAAACTCGTTCATGCCCCAGTTGTACATGTTGTTGTCTGCCCATCCTACGCCTCCCTTCACCTGCGTCGGCACGATGCGCAGGTAGTGGGCCGTGACGCTCGCACCGGAAGCAATCGGCCCGGCGACCTTCAGCGTGCCGGCGTGCACCACGGTGGGACCGGTGTACGCGGCGTCCTGCGTCTCGACCGTGCGCGTGCCGCTGCCGCGCTTGACGAGGCCGAGCGGACCATTGCCGTCCGCGAGGCGCCCGTAGAGCGGCGTGTCGGGGGAGTCATCATCGAGCAGCACGGAGACGGGCTGCGTGCCGACGTTCTCCACCGACACGTTGGCGTTCGTGGCCGTGTACCTTACCCCCTGCTCCGCCGGGCCGCCGCGCTCGGAAGAAAGCAGGATGCGGCACATCCTGTCGCGGCTACCGACACCCTGGAAGATGAACTCGCCCGTCCAGTCCGTCAGGTCCGCCGGCGCGAACGCGCTGCCGTCCTCCAGGCGGATGTTCCGGAATCCGCTCACCTTCCCGGCGAAGAACGGCTCGAGCGAACTGACGCGCATCCCCGGTTCCGCCGTGGTGCCGTCCTGCGCGCCGATCGCCCGCTCGTCGCGCCGACTGTCAAGCCTCATCCAACCGATCGGCGCCGCACGGAACGCATAGACGTCCCAGCTCTTCGGCGTGCGCAGCGTCGAGCCGGACGCGGCGAAACGGTAGCCGTCGACGCGCTGGTAGTCCCGTACATAGATGATCACGTACACGTTCGTGCCGGCGGTCGCCTCCCAGTAGGTGCTGGCGAAGCCGTCCACGAGATGCGCGTAGGGATGCGAGGAAGAGTTCAGGCTGTTGCCGGTGATGCTTTCGCTGTAGATGGAAGAAAGCGGGATCGGCACGCCCTTGTACGTCAGCTGGATTTCCGAGAGCGCGAACGTCTGGCCGTCGCCGCGCGGGGCATGGAAGTAGAAGCAGAACTGGGACCAGCGCGTGTAGGACAGGCTCCGCCCGGCGCCGCCCGTCTCGATCTTCGACGGTCCGACCGTGCCGGCCGGTCCCGCGAACATCGTCATGTTGCCCCCGGCGCGGATCGTGATCGCGCCGGGACTCTCGGTCACGCGCCCGAAGAACGCGTTCTCGTCAGCCGTGTTCAGCCGGGCCGCGTCCGCAGACGTATTGACGATCGCGGCGGCGGAACTGTCGCGGCGCGAAGTGATGTTGCCGCCGGAAGTCGGCGCATTTCCGAAGTTCAGGACGGTCTCCGTGTGGCCGTTCAGGTCGAACGTGCCGCGCACGGTCACATGCGCGCGGTTGGCGATCTGCTCGTCGCCGTCCAGGACGAGCGTCGCGCCCTCCTCCACCACGACGCCGTTCACGGCGACGTCGGAGGCCGCGAGGCGGACCGTCCCCCGCGAACACGAGCGTGCCGGGGCCGGTCTTGTTGATTCTGCCGGACGCGGCGGCGATCGTGACGGTCTCGCCTTCCGGCACGTAAAGGTCGCCGCCCTCGCCGCTGATCGCGAACGACGCGAAACCGCCCTTCAGGACGGTCGTGCCGTTCATCAGACGCATCGTGCCGGAGCCGACGAACGTGGCGTTCGAGAAGTCGTTCGTGCCAAGGCCGCCGAACGCCAGCACGCCGTTGTCCGAAACGGTGATCGCGTAGGCGACCGCGAGGGTGTCCACCGCCGAGAACGAGACGGTTCCGCCGGCCACGGCGATGCTCTCGGCTCCCGTGCCGGTCTGCGATGTGGAGGTGATGCCGACGGACTCGCCCGGGCCGACGTTCTGGTCGCCGGACGTCAGCGTCGTGAAGATCACGCAGTCTGCGGTTTTCGCAAAGGCCGAGACGTCCTGCGTCGTTGCGAGCCAACCGTCGAGCGTGACCGTGGACGAACCCTGCGGGGCGAGCGTCGCGTCGAGCGGACGGAGCAGCCCGTCGGCGGTGCCAAACGTGTACGCCTGGTCGCCGGAGAGCGTCAGCGTGGTACCGCCGGAAACTCCCTCCGCGAACCGCACCGGCTCCGACGCGGAGACGGAAGCCGCGCCGTCAAGTACGAGCGGGTTCGGCACGGTGCCCGTACCGACCGCCAGCGTCGCGCCGTCGCAGAGCGAAAGCGTCGCGGCGCCGAGCGCGGTCGACGCGTTCAGCGCGAGCGCGCCCGAATCGAGGCGGAACGTCGTGCCCGTCGCGGCCGAGGAAAGCTTCGCGTCCAGCGTGCCCGCGCCCGCGTAGGCGAGCATGGCATCCGCGGCGAGCGAGACGTTCGTGAGCGTCAGCGTGCCGTCGTCCGCCGCGCCGAAGCGGAGCGTGCCAGGACCGTTCACGGCCAGGCCCTTTCCGTCGTCAAGGCCGGCAATCCGCTGCGTCGTGCCGTCAAGTGAGAGCGACGCCCCGGTCACGACGCTGCGCAACCTCGTCGTCGAGGGCAACGCGCCGTCCACGCCCACGACGAAATCCGCGACATCCCCGATCTTGAACGTATGCGTTTCGTTTCCGAGCACGGTCTCGCCCGTGTAGGTGTTGACGGCGTCGAAGCGCACGGATCCGTGTTGCTGGAGAATGCAGACGTCGCCCGATCCCGTCACGGGCGATGAAATGACGAGTTTGTTGTTTCCACGCGGAGAAAAATACCCGAGGCCGTCCACGGTGACGCCGCGCGTCGGCGCAAGGATGACGTCTGGGGATTTGAATTCATGGGTGAAGAGCGCGCCGCCGCGCAGGGTGATCGCGTCCGCGCGTAGCGTTTCCGGCACGGCGCCGAGCGACAGGTCGTCCAGAATCTGAAGGCGTCCGTCCTCCAGGACGAAGGAACAGTTGAGCGCCGTGTTCGTGGCATAGAGGTTGAGCGTGCCGCCGCCGCGCTTCACGAACGTCGTCGCATCGGACGAGGCGAGTTGCGCCCGGAACTGGAGCGTTCCCACGTTGTCCATGACCACCGTACCGGCGGCGAGGTTGACCGTACCGTTCGTGAACGTCCATCCAGAACTCGCGGCCATGTTGGAGATCGCCGACAGCGCAACTGTCGACGCGCCTTCCAGCTGGATGTTGCCGCCGGCACTGCCCGATCCGACGAGCGCCACATCGTCGCCCGCCTCCGGTAGGGCGCCGTCCGCCCAGTTCGCCGAATCTGACCAGTTACCCGTCTGCGCGGTCCACACGCATGTCTTCGCGCCAACATGTGCCGCCAACAAAAGTGAACCAAACACCAGCCAAGAAGTTTTTTTCGTATTCGTCATCACTAGCTCCTTTTGGAATCGTTGGTATCATATCATAATACAGTCCCTGGGTGCAAGTTCTGAGGTCAAGGATTTGCGCCGTAGAGGTACATGGCGCCGTAGGTCCAGTTGGGCTTCGGCATGCCTGGGAAGTTCTGGCGATCCATCGTGAGCAGGATGTACTTGTAAGGATATCCCTCCGGCATCTCCGCGAACGCCGTGAAGATGCGGCCGTTGGAGCACTCATCGTTGTACGGCTCGAAGTCGAGGCGCAGCTCGCCCACGTACTTCAGCGACGGATATTCGTAGACGGGACGCCTGCGCTTCGCGTTCGCCGTCATCACGTACTTGCGCCCGCCGAAGTCCATGATCTCGCAGCCGGTCGAGTCGAACGGGACGGGGCCCGCGATCTGCGCGTAGGGGCCGTCCCAGCGATCGGATTCCCACAGGCAGGCACGCAGTCCCTTGCCGGTGAAGGACGAGGTAGCGAGACGCCACTTGTTCGTCGTCGCGTCGAAGGTGGTGTAGGGATCCTCGCTCTTGATGCCGTCGCCGACCACGAGCGGCTTCGCCCGCAACACATGGATGCCATGCAACGGGTTCACGCGCGACTCGCAGGCCACAAGTCCGCTTCCCTTCCGCGACGTGGGATTGAGGTCGTGCTTCGTCGTGGACCAGCCGACGGCGATCGCCTTCCACACGCCGTCCGAGTCGCGGAACACGTGGTCGTCGCCGTAGCTCGTGAGGAGGATGCCCTCCATGCGGAAGTCGAAGACGGACGGATTGAAGCTCGCCACGGATTTCGTGTACTTCAGGCCGGCGCGCGCGGAGAAGGTGCAGAAGATGCGCCCGTTCTCCATGTACGGGCGGCAGCCGGGTCCGTCGGTGACGATGCGGAAGTCGGCCTGCCCCACGCCAGCCGTGAGCGTGACCGCCGCGCGCGTAAGCGACGCCGTGCCGCCGGGCGGCAGTGAGCCCCCCGCCGCGCACTTGAGCCAGCCCGCGAAATCGCGCCGCCGGATGTCGGGGTCCTCCACGAGCGCGACGGACCCGAGGTAGCGCACGTCGCCGTCCTTGCGCACCGCGATGAGGATCGTCGGACCCGCCACGACAGCCGAAAGACGGAACGGCGGCGCGGGCACGACCTGCGGATCGTCCAGCTTCGCATCCAGCTTCTTCCCCTCGAAAAATTGCTCGAACTCAACGGGTTTTCCCGGTTCGGCGCGCACGCAGGCGCGAAACGAGCCGTCGTACGGCGCGATGCACAGTACGGCGGCTGATCCTGCGGAAAGCGACTGCACGTCCGCCGAGAAATGGACGCCCGGATGGAACGCGCCGACGAAGAGCACGCCCTCCGCCGCCGCACCGGCGGGCGCGGACAGCGTCACCGCGCCCTTTCCGTAGGCGAGCTTCGGAAGCGGATTCGCGCAGTAGGGCATCAGCGGGTTCTGGAGGCTCGGACGGGCCGATTCGCCCGGCACGAACTCCGAGAGCATCAACTCGTTGTCGAGCATGAACCGCCGCGTCGCGAGCAGCTTGAACTCGAGTTTCGTGGGATCGCATCCCGCCACTGCATCAAACGCCACGCTCGCTGCGCACATGACGGCCAACATCAGCAACCAGCATTTTCCCATGGTCTTTCTCCTGTGCTGTTCAAGCCTGTGCGGCCATTACGCGGTTCCCGGGAAGAAAGCGCACGCGTCCCTTGAGGCGCAACCCCACCAGCAAGGAGTTGACCTTCTCTATCGGCAGCTTCGCCTCGCGGACTATCGCATCGACCGTAGCGCCGCCTTCCGGAATCGCCCGCATCACCAGAGACTCTTCGATGGTGAAAGGTGAATGGTGAAAGGTGAAAGATGATCTGCCCCCTTCACCTTTCACCTTTCCCCCTTCACCTTTCACTTCACCTTTCACCTTTCCCCTTTCACCTTTCACCTCACATTTCACCCCAAGAGGTGTCAATTCCTCGACAATGTCCTCCACGCACGTCACGAGGCGTGCGCCCTCGCGGATAAGGTGGTTGCATCCGGCGGCGACCTTCCAGTCCACGCGTCCGGGCACGGCCATCACCGACCGCCCTTGCTCCACGGCGCGCGAGCATGTGATGAGCGTGCCGCTGCGGAGCGGACATTCCACGGCCACGACCCCGTGCGAGATGCCGGATACGATCCTGTTGCGCTGCGGAAACGTCTGCGCGTCGGGGCGACGTCCAAACGGGAACTCGCTCGCCACGCATCCGCCCTTCTCCACCATCTCTCGCGCGAGTTTGCGGTTCTCGTTGGGGAAGAAGCAGTCGAGCGCGCCGCCGAGGATGCCTGCCGTCGCGCCGCCGCCAACGAGCGCGCCACGGTGCGCCGCCGCGTCGATGCCCGCCGCCAGGCCCGAGAACACGGCCCAGCCGCGCTGCGCAAGCCCGGCGGCGAGCCGTTCCGCCGTCTCGCGTCCGTAGGCTGTAGCCGCGCGCGTGCCCACGAGCGCCACGCCGGCCTTGGACAGGACAGCCGGATCGCCAGTGACGTAGAGAGCAAGCGGAGGAGAGGCGATCTCCTTTAGGAGCGGCGGATAGGCGTCGTCAAGCTCGGTCACGATCGTGACGCGCATCTTCGCGGCACGCGCCATCTCGCGCTCCCAGTCGGGTTCCTTGCCCTCCCAGTCGCGCTTGTCCGGATATCGCGCGTAAGCATCGGCCACGCTGCCTCCGGCCTCGGCCGCCAGCCGCGCCACTGTCACCGACCCTATGGTCGGAATCATGTTGAATGCGATCCTTGCTTCTCTTTCGGTCATTCGGTCCTTCCGGTGTCCTGCGCCGCACATGATAGCACAACGCGAAGATTCGGACAACCGCTAGACGCAAGGCACTGTCACGTTCGTGGGAATGTAGTCGAGCCCCAGATCGATCATCTTCGCGACAGCCTCCGGCGTGTCGCCGGCGCGGAGGCACATCTTCACGCCCTTCGCGTGGACGCTCGCCACGAGGCCGTCAGGCACGGTCGAGAGATCCTTGTAGTTGTACGAAAGGCCCGCATTCCCCTGCGCCGCCAGCTCGTCCAGCTGTTCCGGCTTGCTGAAGATGTGGTGGATGAATATCTCCTTGTCGCAGCGGCGCGCCTCGAGGATGTGGTCGAATGAGATCGACGAGAGCACGGCCACGCGGGAGAGTCCACGCCGACGCACCTCGTCCAGCACCGGCTTCACCACGGCCTTGTCGCCCTTCGTCTCGATGAACGGCACCGCGTCGTACTTCTCGCATACGTCCAGGTACTCGCCGAACGTGGGAATGCGCAGCAGCTCCTTCGGCCACGACGTCAGTCCGTTGCCCTTCGTGGGCACAAGCGTCCTCAGCTCCGCGTAGTCCAATTCCGACACCTTCTTCTTCAGCCCGAACATGCGCTTCAGAGAGTCGTCGTGCGAACATATGAGCTTCCCGTCCTTGGAGAAGCGCACGTCCGTCTCGATCGCCTGCAGCCCAAGCCGCGCCGCGCACACGAACGACGGGATGGTGTTCTCCGGCGCGAGCGACTGGCAGCCGCGATGCGCGATGAAGAGCATTCCCTTCTCCGCCAGCCTCTCGCCCCATGTCCGCCGCCCGCCACCTGCCGCAGGTGGACAGTTCGCCGCACGCGCGCCAAGCGCCGCCACTGCGGCAAGCGCACCTCCAAGGAAACCTCTACGATCTAGTTGCATGTTTGACCTCTAGTTGGCTGATAGTATAGCATATTTAGTGCTTAGTGCTTGGTGCTTAGTGCTTGGTGCTTAGTGCTTGGTGCTTAGTGATTAGTCACTATGCCTGCTGCAGCTGAACGCCGCGGCGGGAGAGTTCGTCGCGGATATCCGACGCGGCAAGCGCGCGAGGCACGACGCCGCGTTTCGCCGCCAAGGCGGCCGCCACGCCCACAGCCTCGCCCATCGCCATGCAGGGCGTCATCACGCGGTAGCTCGCGTGGGCGCGGTGCGTCCCCGAGATGCAGCGTCCCGCCGTGAGCAGACCGTCGATGCCTTTCGGCAGGAACGCGCCGTAGCGGATATCGTAGGGCTGCGCGGGGTGCGAATGGCCTTCCGCCTGTCCGCCGCCCTTCGGGTTGTGGATGTCGATCAGGAACCAGGCGTTGTGCACGACGGCGTCAGGATAGTGCCGGCCGTCGTGCAGGTCGGCGTCCACCACCATCGCGTCGCCCATCACGCGGCGCGTCTCGCGCACGCCGAGCGTGCCGGCGCTCGACTTGACACGGCACTTCTCGAAGCCGGGCACGTGATTGCGGAGGAAGGCGACGCACTGGTCGATCTGCCCGCGCAGCTCCACATCCGCCTTGCCGAGGGCGACGGGATCAAGCGGGTCGATGCCGTTGATCTGGGTGGCGTTCACGCTACGCTCGCCCGGATAGAACGTACGGTGGAGGCGCACGATCGTCACGTTCTTCGGCAGCTCGCCAGCAGCGTTCATCCGCTTGCACAAGGCACGGTACTCCTCGCCCGACGGCAGCTTCACGGGATCGGTGCCGCCCCAGGCCGTGATAGCGCACGACTCGTCCACGCCGTCGACAACAAACTCGAGCGTCGATGGCTGCGTGGCGCCGTCGGATTCGCGGCCGATCTTCACCTCCGCGCCGGCGGCGGTCGCCACGCGCCCGTCGCCCGTCGCGTCCACCACGACCTTCGCGCGGATCGTCCGCAGGCCCTTGGGCGTGTCGACGGTGAGGTCGGTCACGCGCGGCCCCTCCATCTGCGCGTCAACCACGGGCGCGCAGAGAAGCACCGTGACGCCGGCGTCGGCGCATAGCCGCGCGAGGATACCCTTCGCCTCCTCGTGGTCGATGTGCTCCTCGGGACCGTTCCGCGTCATCACCTTCGGCGCGTCGAGGTGGTTCGCGTTCAGGAGGCGGCGGATCTCGTCCGCCATCGTGCCCGCGCACACCTTGCCGAGGATCGGCGAGACGTGTCCGAGCGTGAGGTTGCCGCCGAGGCAGCCGAACCGCTCGACGAGGATCGTCTTCGCGCCCAGGCGCGCCGCGCTGACCGCGGCGCACACGCCGGCAGGGCCGCCGCCGGCCACGACGACGTCCGCCTCCAGCCACGGGGTGGCGGACACAGACGCGCCCTTCTCGGACTCCCTCGGCGCACAGCCGCCCGCCGCCGCCAGCGCCGCAACGGCGCTACCCGACAAAAAACCTCGCCGATCGATTTTCATTTCCGTGCATTATACCAAAAAATTTCACGAACGGAACGTCGCACGCCCTAAATCTCTGACAAACGGCGTTAGGTTATGCATATTAGGATCAAATTTCCAACTGTTGTCAAACACGACCCCGCAATCCATTCTTCCTAAAGACGTCCCATTAGGCTCGATTGTTAACGCATGAAACCGATTCCCTGCCCTGCGCCGTTCCTCAATGTCGGCGATTGTTGATTGAGGGAGTTTCGGCATCATGAAATCAGAGATTACCAACATGTCCGCTTTCAGATAGGATTGGCCATGCATAAGTTCAACCCCTTTAACGAAAGCCGGAGTTATGTCAGTTCCCCCATGAAAACTCATTTGCAGAAAAGACAATAAATCGCCAAGACCGCGACGAGACGAGAAGTCAAACGTCTCTAAGCTCGTGCTGAATGTCATCATGAAGCAGTCGCGCCCCTCCTTGCGTGCACGCATCGCAAGCACCATTGCAATCGCCTTCGCCACCGCTTCGGGGATACCGGCCATAGAGGCGCTCGTGTCAACACATATGATGACAGGACCTCGCCGTCCATCGGTTTCCTTTTTCGATTGAACTTCCCTGTTCTCTGTGATTGTCGTCGAACTCATTCCAATCGTGTCAAAACTGAGCAAACGCGATTCCGCGAATTTCTGGCCGAAAAGCATAGCCAGGTCTGGATCATCAAATGTCGCAATTTCAGACGGAAGCGCATCTTCTATCTTGCAACCAAGCGCGAGGCCGATTATCTCTTCCTTCGAGTTGACATCCGGAACCTGGACTGCATAAGAAGACGCCTCCCATATCAGCTCTTTCTCCACGCGCTTCTCAGCCCGGACAATCCGCCCAAGCATATCGCACAAGCGCTTTACTCCGTCGTTCTCCTTGATGAATCTTGCGAGGTTGATCACCGTAGCCATGTCCTCGTTCGTCAATGCACCAATGGACAAGTCCCACAAAAGCCCAAATTCCTTGCCGACAACGTTCAACTCAGCCATCGCCGACAGCCATTTGCTTATTTTCCGCCATAGTTCTGTTCGCCATTTTTCGATGACGGATAAGATTACAACTTTTTGATGTGCCTCGAAATCCTTTCGCCAACTTCTTAGTATGCTGCGTTCTACGGCACGGATTCGATTGTCGCCCGCTTCTTTCGCGAAGGATTTCAGTCGCTTTTCCCAATATGCAAGATCCTGCTTGGGCATCAACCCTCTATATCCATCAAGCGTCCTGCGGCAACTTTCAGCAGAAGATTCCCCAAAACGATGCCACCGCTCGGCGTCTTCAAGCAACCTCCGCTGCCTTTGCATCGCGGACAGCGCAGGATCGCCAAGGATGTCCGACTTGGCGTCCTCAAGTAACTTCCGCAGACGTTCCTTCACCTCAGAAACGTTGAACTCCGGATACTCTTTGGCTAACATCATCAGAATGTGTTCCAAGACACATTTCTCGACATCCTGATTAACTCTGGCTTCCCGATCCGATTGCATCACCAATTCCTAGCGGAACTCAACGATCAACATACTGATTCACTTTGTCTTTCTGTTGCTTCATTTCCTCTTCTGCCGCATCAATCTCTGTGAAGAAGTTTGCGTACGCCGACTCCAATTTCGCCACGCATTCCTGGGAAACGAACGGCGTACTGTTGTAATCGTGCATCTCGTCATAGCGCGCGCGGCACTCTGTTCGGATCGTCTCCAGCTCCTTCGCAAGTTGGACGATCTGGTTTGAGAACATCTGCGCGGCCCTCATTTGTCCTTTCTTATATGTTCCTTTTTGGCCTCTTACCGGCGGAACGGCAATCAGTGGTAAAACTTTCTTCCCAGAACCAACAGAGCGAATATGACAAGTTTCCGTTCCTTTAAAATTGCATCGCACAACCCCCTTGACCTCATCGTTGTCACACAATGGCGTAAAATCGCCATTGGTGCCGATTTTTGACAACGGGATATGCACCGTATACCGCTTCTTATCTTGTCCTTCAATCAGTTTATGATAATAATAAGGATCAGACCTTGTTGACTCTACCATACAGTCGACCGAGAAACACTCTTCGCCATTTATCGTTGTATCATATAGATATTCATCTGCACTGTAAAAAAGTGTCTCGTTTATCGCATCAGTCATACCTTCCAGTTTTTCCTCCCAGCTTTCAAATGCCTGATTCCGGTAAGGACAGAATTCAACGGTCGCCTCTTCCACGATCTTAGCCACATCTTCTCGTTGCGATTCCTCGTTCCAAAGGCAGTCACGCAAGATCATGACATCAACAGGCAGCACCTCCATACGGTCGCACAGCACAGCGGCAGTCTTGAGAATGTGCGCCGCTTTCTGCCAGCGCCGGTCAGATACGTAAAGCGGCGCCGTTTTTCCAGACTTGTCATTGCCGCCCGTCGAGTTCCTGACACCTGCATTGTATTCGTCAATCCTCTTGCGGATGGCGTGAACAATCTCGCGCACCTCATTCGAGAACTTGACCTTTCCAATGCTGCCGATGATTGCATTCCACTCCGAATCGTCCACGGCAAGCCCTTCTGACAACTTCACTTCAGCGGACAAAGGAGGGCCGTCAACCAAGTCCATAAAATGATCTTTGTCCATCAGCGGCATGACCGCTAGTCTCAAGATGAACCTGTCATAAAGTGCTTCAAGACCCTGTCCCTGAGGCGGCGTCTCATTGCTTGCGGCGATGATCCCCTTCAACGGCACGGCTTTGCTCGCCCCTCCGTTGTGGAACTTGCGTTCGTTAATGATGGTGAGTAGCGAGTTCAGAATACTTGGCCCAGCCTTCCATATCTCATCAAGAAAGGCAAGTTGAGCATCAGGAAGATACGATGCGGTCTTTCGCTCGTACTTATCTTCCTTCAGTCCCTTCAAGCTCACTGGCCCGAACAGCTCCTCAGGCGTGGTAAAACGGTTTAGCAGGCACTCGAAATACCCGGCTCGGGAAAAAGCCTGAGAAACCCTCCTTGCGACAAGGCTTTTTGCCGTCCCGGGTGGACCGAAAAGAAACACGGACTGTCCGCCTATGGCTGCAAGAAGGCATTTGGCCAATATTTCCTCTCGCTCGTACAAGCCTACGCCTAGTTCCGCAATCAACCTTCTAATTCTTTCTTTCTGTTTCACTTGTACTCCTTGATATTTCCATTGGGAATTTGGCAGGACAAAAGGTGCCATTAATTTGCCCCCCCCCCTGTTTTCACACTTCTTCGCTCAGCACGCAGTCGCCGCCGTGGAACACGAGAACAAGCCGATGAAGTTCAACGGGCGAGACGCCCGTTGTCCCAGTGGTAGGGCGCGGCGTTCTCGACGCGCCGAGGCGCCACTCGGTAGCGACGTCGTGGTCGGCGGAATACTGGTCAAGCTGCCGGATGGCCTCTGCCTTGATCTTCGCGAGCGCCTCGGGCGTAGGCGCGGGGTCGCCCGCCTTCACGTACTTCATCTCGATGAGCGCGGCATGCGCGATCTCGGGCCAGCGCGAAAGCTGTGGCGCAAGCGCGATGTCGTAGAACCCTCCCCCCGCCTCTCGCTCGTGCCGGACGAAGTACGGCCCGCCTGCGGCGCAGAGCAGCGCAACAAGCGTCGACTGCACGACTTTCTCGCCCTCCACGGAGTCTCGGACGGCGAAGTTCTCCTTCACGATCCCGGTAAGGATGCCGACAAAGCTCCGCCAGTCGCCATCCTCAGCGAACTTGCAAAGCCCATCGTTGATGCCATATACTCGCTCGTCGATCTTGTGGACGTCGGCGTAGGCGGCAGGGATCATCTTCGCGGCGAGTTCCTTCAGCGTCTCGTTCGGGACGCCGAACGCCATCTTACCGAACTTGGCGCCGGTTATCGTAGTGATGCCGAGCCAATAGAGGAGCGACGTGAAGTTCTCCCTCTGCGAAAGCTCCTTTGCCTGAAAAGACTTGACAAGCCTCTCTTCTAGCGCCCCACCCGCCAGCAGGTTCTCCAAGACGTGGAAGTTGCCGTTGAGCCGCCTGTCCGCCGTTATAAGATGGCGGATCTTCGCATAGTCGGTGCGCAGGTTCTCGTCGATGAAATCGTCGGGGAACCGCTTCGTGCGCCACAGAAGGCTGAAAAGCGAGAGGACGAGCGTCGTATTGGCGAGGGCTGGCGCGGCCGCGCTGCCAAAGCGGTAGTTGTCATACCACGCTAGCGCGGCGTTGTACGCTTTGTCGGCGTCGAAGCCGCAGCGAGGGGCGTAGTAGTCCGCGATGGCGCGGAGGTCGTCGTGGCGGAATCCGGTCAGGTCGGCGAACTGCGGATCGAGCGAGATGTTCGTGCCGATGTTGAATCCGCTCGTCACGTCGTCCATCGTCACGGGGGAGACGCCGGTTATGAAGAGACGCGTCACGGGCGCATCCGTGTCGGACGTCGCCGTCTTGAGGATGGCGAAGAACTGCTTGAAGAAGCCGCCGCCGTGGCAGAGTGCACCGTATGCGTCCGGTCCGCTCTCAGCGAGGATCGTGTTCGCGAAGTTGTCGTACTCGTCGATCATGACATACAGCTTGATTCCTGTATGCTCAAGCCCAGCGACGATCTCATTCAGCTTGTCGCACGCGCCCGACGCTTTGAATATTCGATCTGCCAAACCTTCAGGAAGGCGGTCGGCATATTCGCGCACAAAGGTGTCGCAACGAAGCGCTGCATAAGTGTTGAATGAGTCCTGCACCTCCGCCACGTTCTTGGAAACGGCGGAGAAGTCGAATTTCAGGACGAAATATTTGCCATGCTCGCCGGTAGGGTTCGCACCGATTTCTGTCCCCGCAAAGAACTCTTCGAACCTGTCCGCGAACAGGACGTCGTAGTATGCTCGCAACAGCGAGAGGAGGAGCGACTTCCCGAACCTGCGCGGACGGAGGAACACCGCGTAACGCGTCGCCTCAAGATCGCGGATCTTCGCGGTACGATCCACGAACCAGGCGTTCGCCTTTCGTATTTCGGCGTAGTCCGCCACGCCGTAGAGTATGGGTCTTGTCTCGTCCATCGACGGACAGTATACCAAAAGATTGAGGTGTTGTGATTGATATCCGCAATCACGGGGCGAAAACTTTGGCCGGAGTACTTCTCAATCATGCGCCGCCAAGATGGCGGCGTTCCCAGTCAGCGACATGCGCGCAGCCATGACTGGGACAGCCGCCTTCCAGGCGGCGGCTACCTGAAGGAAATGAACAGGCCGCAGCGTGAAGTCGCCGTTCGCCGGATCGGCGTTCACGCAGCCGTTCGCCGCGAGGAACTTCTCCGGCACGCCCGGATAGATGCAGCAGTTCTGGTAACAGGAGGCATCCATGGACCATGCGGAGGTCGTTGCCGGCTCCGGGCTACCCTTCACCGTGTTGAACGCGATGACACAGTTCGTGATCGTGCCGCTATAGCGGTGGTGCACGCCGCCGCTCATCGTGTGGCCGCTGTCGTTCGAGACGATCGTGCACGAGTCGAGAACCACGTCGTTGTAGGAGACGAAATGGACGCCCGCGCCGTTGGCGTCGACGCCACTTCCACCCGTCGTTTTGTTGAACGCGAACAGGCTGTTCCTTACGAGGAACGGACGGTCGTGCCGATGGCCATTATCCTCGCGGATGACAAGGCCGCCGCCCTGCCGCACGGACGTGTTATTCGTGAAGATGCAGTTCACGACCTCTCCGAACGCAAATGCGCCAAACGAGTTCCCCATGCCGCCGGAACGAAACTTCGAGCTGTTGCCGGCGAAAACGCAATTCGAGACGGAACAGAAACCTGCGCCACCCTGGTTGTAGAGAAGGATGCCGCCACCGCCGACATGATAATTGTCCATATTGTTGGTCGCGGCGTTCGCCTCGAACGTGCAACCGTTGAGATAAGCCTTTCCGCCGCCTTCCACCACAAGCCCACCGCCCACGGTCGCACGGTTGTCGCGCACGACGGAATTGACCAGAAGTCCGTCCGAAAAGACAAAGGCCGCACCGCCGATCAGGCTATGACCGTTCGTATAGGAGTATTGCCACTATGCTACCGCAGCATAAAGATCGTACCGTCCTCGGGGGCGACCGGCTCCAGCCACACGGAGTCGATACTGATGTATGCCGTACCGGACTGCGTGTCGTTGAGGAACGAAAACACGTTTTCGCCCGCCTTCAGCAGCTCGCGTGGGATAGCGAAAGGATGGTCCTTTTTCGTGCCA
>CACXPT010000051.1 GCA_902769585.1 uncultured bacterium | reverse complement strand
GCAGGCGGACGGCACGTTCGCCGCCCCCGAATGGCCGCGGCGCGTGAACATCGCGGGCGACGCGGACAGCGGCATCGCGCCGTTCAAGAAGTACACGCACTTCTTCGACCTAGGCTGGGCCGACTCCACCATCCGGATCGTGAACGGCGTGCCGGTGTTCTGCTCGAACGGCTTGGATTCCAACTTGTCTTACCTGGATCGGCACCATGGCGGCTCGTTCAAGGGCGCACCGGCGAGTTATATGACGGACCTGAACAACGCCAACCACAAAAACATCAAGATGGACGCCTCGAACGCGATGCACGCGTTCTTTACCAAATTCCAGTATGCCGGGAACGTCACCCTTACGCTCGGCAACCTGACTGTGGGCAAGCTGTACGAGTTCCGCCTCTACATCCGCAACTGGGCCTCGCAGAACCGGACGATCGACCTGACCTACAACGACGGCACGGGCAACAAGACCTTCGCCTTCAACGAGGACACAGCCCCGGACGGCTACATCGCCCTGCGCTACACGCCCGCCTATTCTCCCTCGGCCGGCACAACCTTCACGCTCAAGGGGGACAAGCGCGACCAGGGCTTCCACATTTACGCCTTCAGCAACGAGGAGGTGGCGGAGCACGTGCGCGTCGTCAACGTCGACGCGGACATGACCTACTCCGGCGCGATCTCCGGCAACGGCGAGCTGCGCAAGACGGGCGCGGGCGCGTGGACGCTGACGGGCGCGGGCACGGCGAGCGGCGCGTGGACCGTGGCCGAGGGCACGCTCGTGCTGGACAATGCGACGTCGACGACGGGCCCCGTGGCGGTTGCGCCTGACGCGTCGTTCGGCGGCGTCGGCTCCGCGGGCGGCATGATCGGCGTTGCCTCGGGCGCGACGCTCCTCCTCGGCACGGACAACTCGGCCGGCACGCTCGCGGCGGGCAGCAACGTGGTGGTTGCCGCCGGCGCGAAGGTCATGGTGCGCTACGCGTCCGACGGTTCGTGCGGCGCGCTGGCGTCGTCGGGCTCGGTGACGGTGCCAGCGAGCCTCACGGTCACGGCGTCGCCGCTCGTCGCGGGCACGAAGCTCACGCGCCGGGTTCCGCTGTTCACGGCGGGAACCACGCTGACCGGCCCGGCCGATCTTTCTGGCTGGTCGGTCGTCGATGCCGAGGGTACGCCCCTCCGCGGCGCGAAGTTCGCATACGGCGACGACGGCAAGAGCATCTGGCTGAACGCCACCGCCGGCACGGTCCTCTTCTTCCGCTAGGTAGTCTTCCATTAGGAGGTATAGGTTCTATGCGGATTTTGACAGGCATCCAGCCGTCAGGGAAGTTGCACTGGGGCAACTACTTTGGCGCGATGAAGTCCATGTTCGACCTTCAGGCGAAGGGCGAGGACATGTTCATGTTCATCGCGAACTTTCATGCCATGACCACGGTGCGCGACGGAGCGACGTTGCGCGAGGCTACGCGAGAGGTGGCGCTCGACTACCTCGCCTGCGGGCTCGACCCGGCGAAGACGGTGGTATACCGCCAGAGCGACGTGCCGGAGGTGCAGGAGCTCGCCTGGTATCTCTCTTGCCTCACGCCTATGGGGCTCCTGGAGCGCTGCCACAGCTACAAGGACAAGATGGCGCACGGCTTCGATGCTACGCACGGGCTCTTCGCCTATCCTGTGCTCATGGCCGCGGACATCCTCATCATGAACGCCGACCTCGTACCTGTCGGCAAGGACCAGAAGCAGCACCTTGAGGTGACCCGCGATCTTGCGATCAAGTTCAACAACGCGTATGGCGAGATCTTCAAGATCCCTGACGCGTACATACCCGATACGGTAGCGACTATCCCCGGGACCGACGGACAGAAGATGTCCAAGAGCTACCACAACACGATCGAGCTCTTCGACCCTTCCGCCAAGAAGAAAGTCATGGGCATCGTGACGGATTCCAAGACGATGGAGGAGCCCAAGGAGCCGGATGGCAACTCCATCTACGAGCTATACAAGCTCTTTGCGACACCAGAGGAGGTCGCGCAGATGGCCGCCAGCTTCCGCGCCGGAAACTACGGATACGGCCACGCGAAGAAGGCGCTCCTAGAGGCGTACCATCGCCTCTTCGATCCGTTCCGCGCGAGGCGCGAGGAGCTGTTGAAGGATCCGGATTCGCTGGAGGACATCCTGCAGGACGGCGCGAAGCGTGCCCGCGCCGCAGCCGCAATCACCATGGCGAAGGTCCGTTCCGCCGTTGGCCTCTAAGTTTCTCCACACTAGGCACTAGGCACCAAGCACTAAGCACCAAGCACTACAATGGCTCAGGCGGAACTCATAGCGGAAGACTACAAGGTGAACCTCGACGTGTTCGAGGGTCCCCTTGATCTTCTTCTGTACCTGATCCGCCGCGAGGAGCTGGACATCTACGACATTCCCATCGAGCGTGTCACGAAGCAGTACATGGCGTACCTCGACCTGATGCGCCAGCTGAACCTGGACGTGGCAGGCGAGTTCATCGTGATGGCCGCCACGCTCATGGTTATCAAGAGCAGGATGCTTCTGCCGGTGGACAGGCGCGCCACCGAGGAGGGGACGGACGAGGAGTGGGTGGATCCGCGCCTCGACCTCGTGCGCCAGCTGATCGAGTACAAGAAGTTCAAGGACGCCGCCGGCAGGCTCGCTGAGTTCGAGGTGCTGGCGCAGGAGTCATTCGACTACGGCGGCGGCAGGCCAAAGTTCGAGAAGACTGCGGCCGATGCGGCGGATGCGCTCGCGCACATTGACCTCTTCGACCTGCTGACGGCCTTCCAGGAGGTGCTCGCGCGCCTTAACGAGGTGCCGCAGGAGGAGCTGAAGGGCATGCGCTGGAGCGTGCCCGACAAGATGGACATGATCATCGAGCGGACGCGCGCCGAAGGACAGATTGCCTTCTCGCGTCTGTTCAACGAGCGGTCGCCTCGCGGCGAGGTGATCGTGACGTTTCTGGCGCTGCTGGAGCTGTTGCGACAGCATCGCATCATCGTGTACCAGAACGCGGCGTTCCACGAGATAACGGTGCTCCCGTCGAAGGAGATGCCGGATGACAAGCCGCTGGAGGCGCCGGACGATTATGGTGGTTAGTGCCTAGTGCCTAGTGCCTAGTGCTTGGTGCTTGGTGCTTAGTGCTTGGTGCTTGGTGCTTAGTGATTGTCGAAAGTTGAATGTCGAGCAAGGCTTTGAGAGGCTGAAGAGTGGAAGAAGAGAACGTACAGAGTGCGGAGAACGCGCAGGACGAGATGGTGGATCTCGAGGAGACGCCGGTCGAGGAACCGGCGGCCGCCAAGGTGCCGTTGCCTCCGCCGAAGCCGAAGGAGCCGCGCATCGCGCCGCCGTCGTCCTTGCAGGAGATAATTGGCGCGCTGCTGTTCGCGTCCGAGTCGCCGCTGACGGCGACTGACCTGCGCGAGTGCGTGCGCGGAGTCGAGCCGGAGGAAGGAGAGTCGTCCGAGGTCATGGACGTGTACCACACGTGCACGTCGCGCGAGATAGAGCAGGCGATCCATGGACTCGAGAAGGAGCTGGAGCGTTCGGGATGCGGTTTCCGCCTCGTATGCGCGGGCGGCGCGTATCGCCTGCAGACTGTCCCCACTTGCGGACGCTACGTGCGTGCGCTGCTTCACCTCGACCGTCCGAACCGCCTTTCGCGGGCGGCGCTGGAGACGCTTGCCATCATCGCCTACCGCCAGCCGATCACAAAGGCCGAGATCGAGCAGATCCGCGGCGTGGCGGTAGACACGATCGTGAAGACGCTCGTGGACCTTCAGCTCGTGCGCCTCGTGGGGCGCAGCGAACTGCCGGGGCATCCGTTCCTCTACGGCACGACGCCGCTCTTCCTGGAGCATTTCGGCCTCGCGTCGCTGGGCGAGCTGAATGCGATCGATCCCACGCTCCAGCGGTCGAACCCGCGCGAGCGCGCCAAGCTGTTCCAGAAGAAGGAAAAGCCTGCCGACCAGCCTGACCTGCCTGACCAGTCGCAGGCGGCAGAGGATGCGAAAGCCGAGGCCGAGTCCGCGTCTGGCGCGTCGGAATCAGATGCTGCGCCTAATGCGCCGCAGGAAACAGCTGAGGACGACGAGTTCATCGACGACACGCCCGAAGGGCTTGAGGACGATGACAATGAACTAGATGATGACGAAATTGACGACGAGGAAATTGACGACGAGGACGATGACGACCTCGACGACGAGGATGAAGATGACGAGGAGGACGAGGAGGATGAAGATGACGAAGAATGAGCATGGTGCGCGGGCCTTAAGGCCGTTGGTGGCTTTGTTGCTGGCCATGGTCTTGGCCGGGTGCGACAATGGAATGTCGATCTCGGAGATCGAGGCGAAGGAACGCGCTTCTCGGCTATACACGACAGCCATGGAAGACCTGCAGGCGGGGCGCACGGATCCTGCAATCCGCGGCTTCGAGCAGGTGCTGGTGCAGGAGCCTCGCAACTATCTGGCGCATTTCCAGCTGGCCACCTTGTTGCAGGACATAAAGAAGGACTACATTGGGGCGATCTCGCACTACAAGTCCTATCTCCTGTTTCGTCCGACGTCCGACAAGGCTACCATAGCCTCCGACCGGATGCGCGTATGCGACACGCTTCTCGGTGCCGAATATCTGCGCAAGGCCGGCGGGAAGGCGACGGAGAAGCTCTCTGACGAAAACGCGAAGATTGCTGGTGAGGCGAAAATGCTGCGCGAGCAGGTGAAGAAGCTGGAGGGACAGCTGGCGCAGGCGCAGGCGCAGGTTGACCGCCTGAACGAGGCGAATGGGCGGTACCGCCGCCAACTCGCAGGACTAGGCGCCGAAGCAGAGACGGGCAGCCCTCGAAAGCACTTGACGAAGAACGCGTTGGCGGAACTCAAGGACATGGAAGGCGAGAGGCAGCGTCGGCGGTTGCGTCCGACGGACGCCGAACTTCTCGACGACGATGCGCCCCCTGAGGATCGTTCGCGCATTGCCGCCGAACTGAAGCGCGAGAAGGAAGCAATGGCGCGGGACGAGGCGGAGGATGGCAAGGCGAAGCCTGCCCAGAAGGCGGCCGGAACCGTAGCTTCCACATCGTCCATGCCGGCCGTCAAGGGCAAGGAAGGCCAGAGCGGTGGGGCATTCGACTCATTCTGGAGCAAGGAAGGGCAGCAGAAGAAGTCTGCAGATCGCCCCGAGACGTACGTCGTGCAGCAAGGGGATACGCTCTCGAAGATATCGAGACGCTTCTACGGTACGCCGGCCAAGTGGCGGGCTATCCGCGAGGCGAACAAGGCCGTGATTCCGTTTGACGGGCGCGTTAGCGTCGGGATGGAGATTCGCCTTCCCTGACAGGAGAAAGCATGGCTGCATTGCGTACATCTCTTGTAAAACGCCGTCACGCCTACACGAGCGCGGACATTCCATGGTCCATTGATGTGGACGACGCGGACGCCGAGGACGTGATGCGCCATGGACGATGGCGCCTGTTCCATTACCTTTCTGGCGGAGGGATGAGCGCATTCGGACGTCCTAGCGGGCGCGAGTTGCAGCTTCGCAGGCAGAATCGTTTTCTGTGGGTTGCCGCGGCATTGGTCGCTGTCTGGGTGGTTTTCAGCATCGTTTGACAATTTTTTCAGAAAGGATATGAAATGAAAAAGATTACAATAGGTTCGTTGTTCGCGGCACTGGCGTTCGGCCTGCCGGCTCAAGATGCAGTCTCGGCCCGTGCGGCCTACCAGGAGCGTCAAGCGCTCGCGGAGGTTCCGCGCCTTGTGCAGCAGTTCGACCAGCTGGCGGCAAATCAGGACGAGATCGTCCAGCGCCTGCTGAAGGTCGAGGCCGGGAGCAGCACCGAAGCCGCACTACGCGCCGAGATCGAGTCGCTGCGTGCCGAGATCGCGGAGCTCAAGGCGTCGTTGCGCCGCGAACAGGACGCGATGCGCCGCGAGATCGTGGCCGACCTGGCTAAGCGCATCTCTACGCTCACGCCGCCGCCTCCGCCCGCACCGGCAGCCCCTGTGGTCGCAACTCGTCCGCCTGCTAGCAGCCGCCCGGCACCGGCCGCGCAGCACCAGCCGCCACCACCTGTCGAGATCGGGCCTCACTACGAGTATATCGTAGAGAAGGGACAGACCCTGTCGCTTATCGCGGAAGGTTTCGGCACGACCGTGCAGAAGATCCTGGCCGCCAACCCTGGGCTGAAGCCGAACATGCTCCGAGTGGGGCAAAAGCTCATAATCCCCGCCGAGGACGTCCCGCCGCCGCCCAAGAAGGGCGGCAAGGGCAAGAAGTGAGGGGTATGCGCAGAGGCGTCGGAACGGGCCATTTTTCGGCTCTTAAAATTGGCGGTTGAAATCCGGCCGCCGATTTTATATAATATTCGTTCAATTTCGCAAAGGACACAAGAGGTATAGAAATGAGTTCAGATTCATCGATGCGCAACGACATCTGGAAGTGGCTCTCACTTCTGATCATCGCCGTATTCTCGATCTACGTCACCTTCCCTGTAAAGGAGAAGCTGCGTTTCGGGCTTGACTTGAAGGGCGGCACGTCCTTCACGCTCGGCGTGGACACAGATAAGCTGCGCGAGACGATCATCGCGGACAATCCGTCCATCACGAACGAGACGGGCGCCATCGAGCGGAAGATCCAGGAGACGCTGAAGGGCGCCGACGCGCGCATCATCCAGGTGGTCCGCCGCCGCGTGGACGGCATGGGGATGAACGAGCCCGTGATCCAGGGAATGAAGGATCACCGTCTGCTCGTGCAGCTGCCTGGCATCGACGAAGAGACCCGCAAGGCGGCGAAGAAGTCGCTGCAGTCGGCGGCGTTCCTCGAGTTCCGCCTTACCCACCCCCAGAACGACGAGCTCGTCTCCAAGCTGTTCTCCTCAAAGGCCTGCCCGGAGGGCTTCGAGCCCGGGGGCAAGGGCGGCTTCGTCAAGAGCACCAACTACAACGAAGTGGTCAAGTCGCCCGGATACGCGACGCGCCTGGCGTCGTTCCGCGTGCCCGAGAGGCGCCGCTACCAGTTCATGCTCCAGAAGGAGGACGACGGCTCGTTCCGTCCTGCGTTCGTGAGCCGCATGCCGCCTGCCAAGGAGCGGGTGACCGGCGAGTACCTCACCTCTGCCTGGGTGGAGCGCGATCCGATGCGCGGCCTGACGATCCAGTTCAAGTTCAACTCCAAGGGTGCCCGCCTCTTCTCCGAGGTGACGCGCAACTACATGGCAGGCGGTCCGAAGAACAGGACAGGGCAGGGACGCCAGCTGGCCATCATCCTGGACGATACACTGATCTCCGCGCCTGTCATCCAGAGCGAGATCGGCTCCGAAGGTCAGATCACCGGATCCTTCACGCCCACTGAGGCGCAGCAGCTGGCTAACGACCTGAACGCCGGTGCGCTTCCCGCGCCGCTCAAGCTGCTGGCCGAATCGTCGGTCTCGCCGACTGTGGGCGAGGACGCGAAGCAAGCCGGCCTCGTGGCCGCGGTGCTCGGATTCACGCTAGTCGGCATATTCATGCTCATATACTACTGGTACGCCGGCCTTGTGGCTGACATAGCCCTCTTCCTCGACGTGGTTCTCCTTCCTGCCGCGCTCGTGATCGTGTCCAACATCCTCGGTGTGTTCCCGCAGAACGCCTCGATGGACGCTGCGGGATCGCTGCAGCTGCCGGTGCTAACCATGCCCGGCATCGCGGGCCTCGTGCTGACGCTCGGCATGGCGGTTGACGCGAACGTGATCATCTTCGAGCGCATTCGCGAGGAATTCAACGCCCAGGCCTCCACGGGCACGGCCCTTAAGAACGGCTACGGGCGCGCGTTCACGGCGATTCTCGACTCCAACATCACGACGATCGTGACCGGCATCATCCTCTTCATCGTCGGTACCGGCCCCGTGCGCGGCTTTGCGATCACGCTCACGGCTGGTGTCGTCATCTCGATGTTTACGGCGGTCATCGTCACGCGTCTCGTGTTCGACAACACGACGAAGCCGGAGTCCATGAAGCCATTCAAGATGCTCAACATCTTCAAGAAGGTGCCGAACGTCAACTTCGTGGGCATGGGCAAGATCACGCTTGCCGCCTCTGCGGCGATCATCGTGGTGTCGCTCGCGATCTTCTTCATCCGCGCGGCCACGAACCGCGCGTCCGTGCTGGCCGTTGACCTGACGGGCGGCACTTCTCTCGTCTACTCCGTGGACCAGGCGAAGAAGCCGGCCGTCGGTGACGTCCGCAAGGCGCTCGACAAGTTCGACAACGCGACGATCATCCAGTACCAGGAGGGAGTCGGCGACGCGACGCTCCTCGTGAAGACCGGCGAGACCGCCGAGACCGAGAAGGGCAAGGCGCTCGAGAACCGCGACGTTGCGGCGCACGTCACGAAGCTGCTGCAGACGGCGTTCCCCGACGCAGGGCTGAAGCAGGTGTCCGTGGACGAGGTCGGCTCGATGGTGGGCGCGGACCTGAAGAAATCCGGCACCTGGGCTGTGGTGCTCTCGCTGATCGCGATCCTGATCTACGTCGGCTTCCGCTTCGAGTTCGGGTTCGGCCTGGGCGCGCTCGTCGCGCTCGCGCACGACGCCCTGATCTCGCTTGGCCTGTTCTCCCTCTGCGGGCGTCAGGTGTCGCTCCTCGTGGTGACGGCACTCCTCACGATCATCGGCTACTCGGTGAACGACACGATTGTCGTGTTCGACCGCATCCGCGAGGATCTGCGCAAGGACCAGAAGACGGGTTTCAAGGAGCTCTGCAACAGGGCCCTCAACGAGTGCCTGAGCCGTACGGTGATCACGTCGGTCACGACGTTCTTCGCGGTGGTGGCGCTGTTCGCGTTCGGCGACGGGTCGATTGTCGACTTCGCGCTCACGATGCTCATCGGCGTCATCGCGGGCACGTACTCTTCGGTGTTCATCGCGACGCCCGTGATGATGTGGTGGTTCAAGGGGCGGCGTCCCCAGTTCACTTCCCAGCCGGCTTCGGACAGGAAGTAATGGTAGGGCGCGTTGCCTCAACGCGCCGAACGGAAAGGAAAAACCATGAATATCGAACTGCTCAAGAAAGCCCACGAGCGCGTCTCGTCCATCCCTGTGCTGGTTAACCTCATCTCCAAGCGCGAGAAGCAGCTGATCGCCGGCGAGAAGCCGCTTGTCCGCCCGATCTCGTCCGACGAGGACAAGGTAGACACGGCTCTTCGCGAGGTCGCGGAAGGCAAGCTGATTTCCGAGGTTGACTTCGACGCCATCGACCGTGCCGAAGAGGCGAAGACGCGTTGGCGTCGCCATGCCGCGATGAAGTCGATCTTCGCGGATTGAGGCGGCGCGCCGTGAAAGGCGCTCGTTATGGCCGAAAAGAAGAAGAAGCCAGCTTCAGGAGACCTGGCCGTCAACAGGCGAGCGTGGCACGACTATTCCGTACTCGAGAAAATCGAGTGCGGAATTGCTCTGACTGGTACCGAGGTGAAGGCCGTACGCGCGGGCGGCGCGTCGCTTGCCGGTTCGTACGGAGCCGTGCTTGGGGGCGAGCTTCAGGTGGTGCAGATGCACATCCCCGTTTACGAGTTCGGCAATCGTTTTAACCATTCGCCCTTGCGGAATCGCAAGCTGTTGGTCCACCGCAAGGAGATCGCCGAGCTGAAGATGAAGACGGAGGCGAAGGGGCTTACGCTCATTCCCCTGCGGCTCTACCTGAGTAGAGGGCGGATAAAGCTGGAGCTGGGCGTGTGCCGCGGCAAGGCGCAGCACGACAAGCGCGAGGCGCTGAAGAAGAAGTCCATAGACCGCGACCTCGACCGCTGGAACCGCTAGCAGTGTTCCAGCGGGAATTTTCCGTTTGCATCCCGCCGCCGTTTGTGCGATAATGCCGCACATGAATACGACACGTAGAGAATTTATCGGCTCGGCGGCCGTTGCCGTCGGGGGTCTGCTTGTTGGACGCGCGGAGGCCCGTCCGGCTCCGTTCTACCGCGGAGCGCTTCTACATCTCGGCTCCAACATGTGGGGCGACTACCCCGCAGGTCCTGACGACCTCGCGAAGAGCGCGGAGGAGGAAAAGACGCGTCCCAACCCCGTGGGGCCCGCAGGATCGCCGACGCCGTACCACAGCTATCTACAGTGCCGCGACGACCTGTGGCGCAAGTCCATCGACCGCATGGCTGAGAAGAGGATGAACCTCGTGTTCATCGACCTCGGCGAGGGCATCGCCTATCCCAGCCACCCGGAACTCGCCGTGGCGGGCACTTGGAGCGTGGAGAAGACGCGCGCCGAGCTTGCGCGCATCCGTTCGCTCGGGATGGAGCCGATGCCCAAGCTCAACTTCTCCACATGCCACGATTCGTGGCTCAAGGACTACCACCGCATGGTCTCCACGAAGACCTACTACAAGGTGGTCGCGGACGTCATCGCAGACGTGTGCGCGATCTTCGACAAGCCCGCGCTCTTCCACCTTGGATTCGACGAGGAGGTGCCGGTGGCCGGCAAGAACCTCTTCCACGCCACATTCCGCCATGGCGACCTCTGGTGGCACGACCTTCTCTACACCATCAAGCAGGTGGAGCGCAACGGGTCGCGCGCCGTGATGTGGTCCGACAAGATCTGCGACGGGCGCGAGGCGTTCCTCGCCCGCATGCCGAAGGATGTCCTTCTCTCGCCGTGGTACTACGGCACCAACTTCAGCGACAAGAATCTCGCCTGGGACGCATCCTTCGAGAAGAAGACCGGCACCTGGGAGGTCCAGCGCAACCTCGCCGCCTCGTTCGTCGCCCTCAACGACGCCGGCTACGACCTCTTGCCATGCACCTCCAACTGGTCGTGCGACGGGGCGGCGGAGGCACTCGTATCGTTCTGCAAGGCCCGCCTCGATCCGAAGCGACTCAAGGGCATCTACACAGCCCCGTGGAACCGCACGATTCCCGACGAGCCGAAGAAGAAGCGCATCACCAAGACGCTTGAGGGCATCGACCTTTTCGCGGCGGCGATGGACAAGCACTATCCGCTGCCGAACTGACGCGTCATGGTAGGCATCTCCAAGCTCTACTGCGGCACCGTCGAGGCGTCCGACAGGCTTCGCTACCGCGCAGGCGCGCACCGGCGGCCGGTGGTGGTGTGGAACTGCACGCCCGCCTGCAACCTCTCCTGCTCACACTGCTACGCGGCCACGGCCGGCGAGCAGAAGGTAATGGACACCGGCCAGGCGCTCGCCGTCATCGACGACCTGGCCGACTTCGGCGTGCCCGTGCTGCTGTTCTCGGGCGGCGAGCCGTTCGCGCGTCCCGACATCCGTACGCTTGCCGCCCACGCGAAGGCGCGCGGACTGCGCGTAACCTTCTCCACGAACGGCACGCTGATAGATGAAGCCTGCGCCGATTGGATACGCGACCTTGGCGTCGCGTACGTGGGAATCTCCATCGACGGCACGGAGTCCATCCACGACGCGTTCCGCCGCCAGCCTGGCGCCTATCGTCAGGCGCTGGACGCCATCCGGCGCCTGCGCGACCGCGACGTCAAGGTGGGCCTGCGCGTGACGATGACGCGCGACAACGTGCGCTCCATCCCCGCCATCTTCGACCTCATGCGCACCGAACGCGTGCCGCGCATCTGCCTATACCACCTCGTATACACCGGCCGCGGCAAGGAGATTGCCGCCACCGACCTGAGCCACGACGAGGCGCGCTCCGCGCTCGAGACGATCATCGCCGAGACGAAGACCTGCTTTGAAGCCGGCTTCCCCGTGGAGGTGCTGACAGTGGACAACCCATGCGACGGGATCGCCCTCTACCTGAAGATGGCGGCGGAAGGACATCCGAACGCCGAGAAGGCGCTCGAGCTGCTTGCGCTGAACGGCGGCAATTCATCAGGCGAGGGCATCGGGTGCATATCGTGGGACGGCACTGTCTATCCCGACCAGTTCTGGCGCAACCGCCCTGTCGGCAACGTGCTGGAAAGGCCGTTCTCCGAGATATGGGGGAATCCGCCGCCCGGCTCGCTGCTCGACCTGCTGCGCCACAAGAAGGAACATGTCAAGGGCCGCTGCCGCACCTGTCGCTGGCTCGACCTCTGCGGCGGCAACTTCCGCGCTCGCGGAGAGGCCGTCACAGGCGACATCTGGGGCGAAGACCCCACTTGCTACCTGATTGACGAAGAAGTGAAGGACTCGTGACCGAAAGGATTTTCCATGAAGGGACACGCTGATGAATCCAGAGCCGTGATGGACGGCGCTGCTGCTATCATACTTTGCGCAGGCAAGGGGACGCGCATGGGTGACGACTCGAAGAACAAGGTGTGCTTCGACTGCGCTGGCGTGCCTGTGATTCGGCGGATCGTGGCGAACATGCGAGCTGGCGGCGTGAGGCATTTCGTGATCGTCGTAGGCCATCGCGCCGAGAGCGTGATGGCCGCGCTGGACGGCGAGCGGGGCGTGGTGTACGCCTACCAGAGGGAACAGAAAGGGACAGGGCACGCGACCGGGTGCGGATTGCGCGTGCTCGAGGACATCGGGTTCGCGGGGCCTGTGATTGTATCGATGGGCGACAAGATCGTCTCGACGCGCATCGTGGCCGAGATACTCTCCGAGCAGACGGGCCATGCCGCCGTCTGCGGAGTGCAGCCGCGCGAGGAACATCCCAACGGCGGGCATGTGATGTTCGTCGACGGCAAGCCGCTCGGCATCATAGAGCATGCCGATGCGTTGCGTGCGCAACGTACGGGAACGCCAATTGAGCTGGCGGGGCGTCAGTTCGCCGGATACGAGGCTCTCTCCGCGCCTGACGTGAACACGGCGTTCTACTGTTTCGATTCGCGCGCGCTTGCGCGCGAGCTCGCTACCGTGGGCGCGAATAACGCGCAGGGCGAGATATACCTCACGGACACGATCGAGCGCTTCGCCGCCAGGCAGGAGCTTGGCGTATATCGCGTGACAGATCCGGACGACATGCTGACATATTCCACAAGGCCAGAGCTCCGGAAGATCGCGCGCAAGTTCCTGCGCCCTGCCTCGGCCCTGCTGGCGGATTCGCCAGACACGCGGACCATCTCGCTCCTGCAGGCTTTCATCGGCACGTACGGAGATCGGCCTGTCGTGCTGGCGCGCGCGCCAGGGCGCGTGAACCTGATGGGGCGGCACATCGAGCATCGCGGCGGCGGCGTGAACGTGATGGCCGTGGCCTACGACACGCTTGTCGTCGCCTCACCGCGCGACGACGACGAGATCCATTACGCGAACTGTGCGGCATGCTATCCTTCTGGCTCTTTCTCGGTGGAGGCAGAGCTCGCGCCGGCCTTGTCGGGTGAAGAGAAGATGCCGTGGCTGGAGTATCTTGATCTTCCTGCTACGAAGGAGGCGCTTGCAAGGAGCCGCGGAGACTGGTCGAACTACATCAAGAGCGCCGTTCTGCGCTTCCGCATGGCAACCGACCTTCCGCTGCAAGGCATGGACCTCATGGTTGACGGGAACATACCGGTCGCGGCGGGGCTTTCATCCTCCTCTTCGATAGTGGTTGCGGTGGCCGAGGCGCTGACGGCCCTGAACAGCCTGAACCTGACGACACGCGAGTTTGTGGAGCTGTGCGGCGAGGGCGAGTGGTTCGTGGGATCGCGAGGCGGACCGGGCGACCATGCGGCGATGAAGTGCAGTCACCCTGGGTGCGTGACGCACCTCGACTTCAAGCCGTTCTCGATCGGAAAGGCGGCGCGATTCCCGGAATCGTGCGCCGTAGTGGTGGCGAACTCGATGGAAACGTCGAAAAAGTCCGAGGGAAGCCGTGACAAGTTCAACGGGCAGGTCGCGGCATACGAGTTCGCATTCCTGCTGATCAAGAAGAACTTCCCAGACCGGCGGCTATCCGTTTTCCGCGATCTTGCCGAGGTGGAGCCCGTTTCGGAACTTCGCCACATGCTGGATACGCTCCCGGAAGAGGCTACGCGCGCCGCCCTGCGGCAGATGCTGCCGGAAAGCATGGAGTTTCTGGAAGGCATCTTTACGACGCATGCCGATCCCGGCGCATACAGGCTGCGCGACGTGGCGGAGTACGGCGTGTCCGAGATCGCGCGCAGCGCGCAGTTCATGGAAACGCTGGCGGCTGGAGACTATGTCGCGCTCGGCGAGATGATGAAGACTTCCCATGATGGCGACCGCGTGGTTTGGCCAGACGGTCAGTCTGCGCGGGTGCCGTCGGCCGACAGCTCGCCGGCATCCTGGCATGGCGCATACGCCTGCTCGACGCCGAAGATCGACGGCTTGTGCGACTTGCTCGACGGCGCGCCGGGAGTCTATGGCGCGCAACTCGTCGGAGCAGGCCTTGGCGGATGCGTAGTCGCGCTTGTCGAGAAGTCGAAGGCCGAATCCGTGCTGGCGCTCCTTGGGCGCGAATACTATGCCAAGAACGGCTTGCCGCCCGCTGCATTCGTCTGCGTACCATCAGCCGGGTCTGGTGTCCGTTACTAGGCGATTATGGTATAATGCCGCCATGAGAAAGAAGAGCATTGTTTCCGTCCTGGTCGCGGCTGCCGCATTCGCGGTGTGGGCGGCCGTTCCCGTCGAGTTCAAGGTCGAGACAGACCATGCCGATTGCCTATACCGCTGCGGCGAGAAGGCGTCGTTCACGATAACCGTCATCGGCAAGGACGGCAAGAAGCTCTCCGAAGGGCATTTCAAGGCGAAGCTCGACAACTTCGGCGAGAAGGTCCTTGCCGAGAGCGAGGTGGATCTCGCGCAGGGCAATCCGTTCACGGTCGCGGCCGCGAAGGACACGCCTGGTTTCATGCGCCTCTCCATTTGTGCGGACGAAAAGGCGTTCACGTTGCCGAAGACGGCTGGGCAGGGCACGTTCCACTGGGGCGTAGCCTACGAACCCGAGAAAATCAGTCCCGGCGCGGAGAACCCGGCGGACTTCGATTCGTTCTGGGAGGATGCCGTACGTAAGCTGGACGAGACGGTGCCCGAGGACGCGCAGCTGGAGAAGATCGACGCCAAGAGCACGGCGGGCCACACGTACTACCGCATCAGCTTCGCCTCGCACGGCGGGCGGCGCGTGTGGGGCTGGCTCAACATGCCGACTGGAAGGGGGCCGTTCCCCGTGCGCGTGAGCGTGCCGGGCGCCGGCATTGGTGCGCAGGGGACGGGCGTCTCGGACTCCGAGATCACGCTCACAATGAACGTCCATTCCTACCCTCAGCCCGACACCGACGCCGCGCGCCAGGCCGCGTATAAGGCGCAGGACGAGAAGTTCGCCGCGCCGCGCGGCGTGGCGCGCTACTGCCAGGCCGGTATACATCTCTCGCGCGAGGACTACTTCTACTACGCCTCGCTCCTCGGCATCAACCGGGCCGTCAGCTGGCTCTGGCGCCAGCCGCAGACGGACCGCCGGAATTTCACCTACTCGGGTACGTCGCAGGGCGGCGGCTTCGGCTTCATGCTCACGGGCCTCAACGGACGCTTCACGAAGAGCTGCATCTTTGTGCCCGCCATCACCGACCTGCTCGGCTCGCGCCAAGAGAACCGCCAGAGCGGCTGGCCGCGCATCATCGAGGCGCAGAAGCCCGAGAATCGCGCCGCCGCCGAGAAGAACGCGCCGTACTTCGACGGCGTCAACTTCGCCGCGCGGATCACCTGCCCCGTGCGCGTGGTGGTGGGCTTCGCGGACTGCGTCTGCGCGCCGGCGGGCGTCTACGCTGCCTACAACCTCATCCCTTCCAAGGACAAGCAGATCATACACGGCATCGGCATGGGTCACCGCGTCTACCCGAAGTTCTACAACGAGCTCAGCAAGTGGCAGGGTGAGAAGGCGCCGGGCGTGCGCTACTTCTCGAACGCCGGCGACGACGCGGCGGACGGCCTCACGCCCGCCACGGCATGGCGGACGCTGGAGAAGCTCGCCAATGACCTCCCTGCCGGTGGCGAGGCGCGCCTGAGGCGTGGCGACGTGTTCTACGGGCGGGTGAACCTCAAGTCCGGGCCCGACGCGGCGCATTCGACCGTGCTCTCCGCGTACGGCGAGGGCGCGGCTCCCGAAATCAGCGCCTACAAGATCGCGAAGGCCGATGCCTGGACCTTCACCGGCACGAACAACCTCTGGCGAATCGATCTCGCTGACGACTCGAAGTTCGACGGCAACCATGCGACGAAGGACGGCAATGTGGGATTCCTGAAGGTCGACGGACGCATCTTCGGCCGCAAGATATTCGCCAAGAGCGGGCGTCCGCTGACGCAACAGTGGGACTTCATGGACGACCACCGCTATCTCACCGTGTGGAGCGTGGACAACCCCGCCCACCTTGCCAAGGACATTCGCATCGCGCCCAACATGGGCGTGATACCGTTCAAGAGACACGTTGAGGTGCGCGACGTGGTCGTACGCGGCACCGGCGGGCACGGCGCGAACGGCGTGGGTTTCGACGTGCGTTTCTTCGACTGTGGCTTCTTCGAAATCGGCGGTTCGCACCTGGGTGGCCACGGGAACGGCATGACGCGCTACGGCAACGGCGTGGAGTGCTGGGCCGGATCAAGCGACGTGCAGGTGCGTCGCTGCGCGTTCGCGGACATCTACGACGTCGGCTTCACCATGCAGGGCCCCAACCCGTCCCGCTCGTGGGAGAACACGCACGTCACCGACTGCACGTTCACGCGCTGCACGCAGTGCTACGAGCTGTGGGCCACGAAGTGCCGTCCCGGAATCGGCATGAAGGGCTGCACCTTCCTGCGTAACCGGTGCGAGGACACCGCGCGCGGCTGGGCGTACGACGTGCGTCCCGACAGGGCCAACGCCACGCCGCTCCTGATGTACAACATGCAGACGGATGTCTGCGATATCCTCGTGAAGGACAACGTGTTCGTCAACTCGCGCGGCACGCTCGTCTTCAAGTCGGGCGGTCTCGCCGACCTGCCGGAATCCTACCGCGTCATCGACAACACGATCGTCGGCCCGCTGGACCGTTCCCTCGCCTACTGCGTGGGCAAGGACAAGGCCGCCGCCGAGGCCGCGCGCGCGAAGACCATCCGCGCCGCCAACACCTTTATCGCCAACGAGCGTTAGCTCCTTGTCGGTTCCGATGCATCCGTAGACAGTAAGTTTCAACTGGAGAAAACATGAAGAAGACAATAGTAATGCTCTCGGCGCTGTCCTGCGCTGCCCTTTTCGGAGACGTGCTGACGCCGGCGGCGCCTGGCGACGTCAAGGTGCTCGGGCGTCCGGGCGAGTTGTTCCAGGCGTCGCTCAACTGCCGCGTGTTCTCGGAGTACGCGCAGGGGCCTGTCTACGACGAGGCGGAGAACGCCTTCGCCACGCACTGGGACGACTCGAACGGCCGTACTGGCTGGCAGAACGAGTACTGGGGAAAGACGATGCTCTGCTACGCGGGGGCCGTCCGCTACACGCGCGATGCGAAGCTTGCCGCCTGGTGCGTGAAGAAGGCCCACCACCTCATCGACACGTACCAGCACCCCGACGGCTACCTATCCACGTACGGCAACCAGGACCTGCTGCGCAAGAATCCAGACTCGCCAGACTATGAGAAGCACTGGTGCTTCAACATCTGGGGTCAGAAGTACACGATGTGGGCGCTCATCGAGCTGTACCGCGCGACGGGCGACAAGAAGTGCCTCAAGGCCGCTGAGAAGATGATGGACCAGCTCATCTCCCAGATGAAGCGCCTGAACGTCACGATCGACAAGACCGGCTCTTGGGCCGGCATCTCGTCTATGTCCATCCTGCGGCCGCTGATCGAGCTGTACATCGAGGTGCCGAAGCCGGAGTACAAGGCGCTGGCAGACCACATCGTGAAGGTGACGGACGTGCGCGAAGGCAACAAGCCGGACGTGAACCTCATCTACGACGCTCTTTCCGACCGCCCCGTCGTCTCGTGGTTCCACAAGCCGATGTTCCTCTCCAAGGCGTACGAGCTGCAGAGCTTCTTCGAGGGCGTCGCCGCCTACCACCGCCTCACGGGCGACGCGCGCACGCTGGCCGCGGCCGAGGCGTTCTGGGGGCATCTCTTCCGCGAGGAGCTCAACCCGATGCGGTCCGCAAGCTACTTCGACCACTTCCTCTACGCGAAGCACCACGTCAACGGCATGACTGAGCTCTGCGACGTCACGCACTGGATTCGTCTCAATCGCGAGCTGTGGAAGCTGACGGGCGAGACGAAGTACCTCGACTGCATAGAGGAGGCGTTCTACAACGCCTTCCTGGCGGGCGTCACGCCGGACGGCGCGTGGGGCGCGCACATCATCCGCTCGCACGGCACGCGCCACCTGACTGCCCCTGCGCAGACCGGCATGAAGCTGCACCAGTGCTGCCCCGACAACATGCTCCGCACGTTCTACGACTGGGCCGATACGGTGGCGGACGTCGCCAAGGACGGCGCATGGGAAGTGAACCTCTATTCTGATGCGGACATCGTCCTTCCCGGCGCGCGGATGGAGCTTCGCGGAAACTACCCGGTGTCCGAGACGTTCCGCCTGCGCGTCGCGGCGGAGAAGGGCGGCAAGCTGCGCCTGCGCGTGCCGTACTGGGCGAGCGAGATGACCGTGGACGGGAAGTCGCTCAAGCCTGCGGCGGGGAGGATCGAGATGCCAGTCGCGGCCGGCGAGCGCACGTTCGACCTTGTCCTCAAGATGCCGCCGCGCGAGATCGATTCGGAAGCGCCGGATTTCGAGGACATCGACACGGTGACCGAGCTCGACACGATGAAGCCGGAGGGCTACACGAAGCGGTTCATGAGCTGGTACACGCCAGAGATGAAGGGACTCGAGCGCAGGACCGCAGCGGCGCAGATCATGCGCGGCCCGCTCGTCCTGGCGAAAGGCCGCGCGGTCGGCACCTCGCGCACGGAGACGCTCGAGTTCAACACGATCAACAAGCAGCCGGGCTGGAAGCTTTCGCTCGCGCCGCAGAAGCGGAGCGCGAAGAACGCCGGCGTATGGGGCGCTTGGGACCTCACGCTGGAGAAGGAAGTGAAAGGCAAGGGGCCCGAGACGAAGACGATCCCTGTGGCCGACTACTGGTCGGTCTCCTGCATGGACGACCCCGAGAACTGGTTCTCTCTCTGGTTCTGATGACATGGCACTGTAAAACAGATATTCCAAAACTAAGGAATCCTTCTATGTAAAGTGACGCCCGGAGCGGCGTTTTTACGGGGCCGTTCCGCCATGAGGCAGCGCGGCCCCAGAA
>CACXPT010000050.1 GCA_902769585.1 uncultured bacterium | reverse complement strand
GGCGCTCGCGCCGGACGAGCGGGCCGCGCTCAAGGGCGTGATGTGCGACAGCTGGGAGGCCGGCACCGTGAGCTGGACGGACACCTTCGCCGAGGAGTTCCGTCGGCGGCGCGGCTACGACATCCTGCCGTGGCTGCCGGTGAAGGCGGGCGTGCGGCTCGTGTCCGGACCCAAGCGAGCGCGTTTCCTGCGCGACTTCAACGAGACGGTGAGCGAGCTGATCGCCGAGAACCACTACGCCTACCAGAAGGAAGTCGCCAACCGCCACGGGCTCATTTCGATCGCCGAGGCGGCTGGTCCGCACCAGCGGCAGGGCGACGTGCGGCGGATGCAGGGACGGTGCGACGTGGCGATGGGCGAGTTCTGGATGCCGAGCGGACACCGTCCGCTCCCGCCGCAGCGCTTCATGGTGCGCGACGCCGCGAACGCCTCACGCGCGTCTGCTACCACGGCATGAAGCTTTCGCCGTCGCTCACGGACAAGCCCGGCTTCATCCGCAACGTCGGCACGCACTACAACCCGCAGACTACCTGGTTCGACCAGTCTGGCGCGTTCAACCTCTACCTGAGCCGCTGTTCGTGGATGCTCTCGCAGGGACGCTTCGCCGCCGACTGCCTGATCTACGCGGGCGACGCGGTGAACCTGTTCGCTGGGTTGAAGACGCCGAGGGACGGGCTGGGCGAGGGATTCGACTACGATTTCTGTCCGACGGAACTGCTCCTGCAGGCGCGCGTGGAGGACGGTCAGGTGGTGCTGCCGAGCGGAATGCGGTACCGCGTGCTGATGCTCTCCGACCGTAATCCCAAGACGAACGGACACATGCGTCCGGGCCCGATGAAGGCGGTGAAGGAGTATCCGCCCGTGGGCTTGTCGGTGGGCGAGGCGGCGATGCTGAAGATTCGCGAACTCGTGGAGGCGGGCGCGACGCTCGTGGGGCCGCGTCCGAGCGGCCCCACGAGCATGAACGAGTCGAGCGCGCGCTACCACGCTGCCGCCGACGCGCTGTGGGGGCCGAGAGGCAGGGGACAGACCCTAGTTGGCAGGGGACAGACCCCTGTAGGCAGGGGTTGGGTGTTGCCGGATCGGGCGGCAGCGCGGGAGTTTCTGGCGGCGAACGGCATCGGCCCAGATTTCGCTGTGAAGGGTCTGTCCCCATCAAATGGCGAGTTCTCGCCAACCATTGACTGGATTCACCGGATGCTGGCCGATGGAACGGATATCTATTTCATTTCAAATCAAAAATGCGAAAAGATCGCCTTCGTCGGCGTCTTTCGCCAGCCAAGAGGGCGAATGGTAGAGTTATGGGATGCCGTGACTGGCGAGCGGATGGCTGTGGGGACAGACCCTATACCTGTGGGGACAGGCCCTAGTGTGCCGATGGAGCTGCCGCCATACGGGTCGGTTTTTGTGGTGTTTCGGTCGCGCGGGAGCGCGCCCCTCCCGCAAGATACGCAACGGGCGAGACGCCCGTTGCCCCAGTGCAACGGGCAAGATGCCCGTTGTCCCAGTGCCGCCGCCAAGATGGCGGCTCCCCATACTGCGAGAACGGGCGTCTCGCCCGTTCAAATGTTCCCCGGTCCGTGGAGCGTCACCTTTGATCCGGTGTGGGGCGGTCCGAAGGAGCCGGTGACGTTTACGGAGCTGACGGATTGGACGACGCGTCCTGAGGCGGGGATACGGCATTATTCGGGGACGGCAATCTATCGCACGACCTTTGACGCGCCGACTGGCTGGACGAGGGGACAGACCATGCGGATCGATCTGGGAACGGTGCATGAAGTGGCCGAAGTGCTTGTGAACGGCGAACTGGCCGGAATGGCCTGGACGGCGCCATTCGCCGTGACTGCGTCGAATGTGAAGGAGAAGGGCAACGTGCTGGAAGTGCGAGTGACGAACCTCTGGCCGAACCGGCTGATCTACGATGCGGGGTTGCCGGAAGGCGAGCGTCTCACGCGTACGAACATCAATCCGTACAAGCCAGGTGATCCACTGCTGCCATCGGGCCTGCTAGGCCCAGTCCAAATCCGCTAAGCCTCTTTCACCTTTGGACGGGCTGGAGAAGCCAGCGCTTGTTGTACCAGAACCATTGCTCTGGGGTCTTTTGGATGGCGGCGTCCAGAAGCGCCATTACCTCGCGCGTGAGACGGCATGCCTCTTCCTTTTTGTCTGGCGCGTCCGGGTTCGGACGAAGCGTGGCAAGGTGGTCAAATGTGTGGAGGCCGTTCTCGCGGCGCATGATCGCGACGACGAGTGGTGCGCCGGTGGCGACGGAGAATAGTGCGCCGCCGTGCGAGACGTTGGCGGTGCCGTTGAGGAATGGGACTTCC
Source organism: uncultured bacterium (assembly GCA_902769585.1). Lineage (GTDB taxonomy): Bacteria > Verrucomicrobiota > Kiritimatiellia > RFP12 > UBA1067 > RUG572. Next base: position 16,253 of record CACXPT010000050.1, on the reverse strand, counting down.
ACGTCGAGATGCGGTACGCGAAGGTCTGGCAAGATGGCGAAGGCGCGTCCGCTTCGGATGCGTTCGCGTATGTCGTGGAGGGTTGCGGCTTCGCCTCGAGTCAGGACCTCGATGCTGCCGTACTGGCGGGCCATCCAGGCATTGATGTGCGGGTTGCGCTGGCGGGCTGCGATGGCGCAGAGAGGCATGCCGTAGCGGGCCATGGCCCACGCGGCCATATACCAGTTGCCGGCATGCGGCACCATGATTACGGCGCCTTTGCCCTCCGAGAGGATATCCTTTAGCCGTTCCGCGTAGATGGGCATGTCCTTGACGTGCTTGGTGATCCATTCCTTCGTCAGGCGCGAGGCACGGATCATCTCGACGGCGTTGAGGAGAATGTTGGCGAGGGAGGATGTGGCGATCGCAAGCGCCTCCTTGCTGGTCTTGTCGGGGAATACCGACCGGATGCGGTCGAGCGTACGTTTGCGCTTGAAACCGATGCAACGTACAAGCACCCAGGCTCCGCCGTGCGCGAATGCGCATGCCATGCGATATGGAATCGCGTTCACTATCGCGCATACCGTGCGAAGCAGGGCATACTCGAGCCAAGCGACGAACGCCGACTTCTTTTTGCGCTTGTGGCCCATGACGTTATTATGAAACCACGAAATACATTATGAAACCACGAAATACACGAAATACACGAAAGGAGCGGTCAGTCCGCAAGCGCTTTGAGACGTGCGTTCGCGTCCGCGAGGGCCTGTGCGAACGCCGTGCGCTGGGCGGCCTCCATGTCCGTCATTGGCACGTCCGGCTGGTTGAGGTTGATCTGCGGACGCCGCGCAGGCATCTTGGCGGCCGTGAAGCCAAAGAGTATGTGCAGGACGATATCCCCGTTTGGCCCCGACCCCTTGCCCGTGCCGACTACGGCATAGCCGACCGTCGCGCCAGATGCGTCCTTGGCGATGTACGACGGGAACTTGGAACCTTCGCCGCCGGGAACTTGCTTGAGCGTGTCCGCAGGCTTCGATATGACCTTGCGGACAATATCTTCCGTGAGCGTCTGGAGCTTGCCGACGGCTTTGCGGTCCGCTTCCGCGCGCGCCGCAGCTTCGGCGGCCGGATCGGCGGAGGCCTTGCCCTCGATGCGGTCTACGCGCGCGCAGGCGTCCGCGATCGCCTCGCATACGGCGCGAGAGGTGATGGTTGCGCCGGTGATGGCGTCGATCTCGCCGCCGTCCTTCTTCACCTTGAGGGAGGTGCCGTTCTTGTCGTTGAACTGCTTTGAGAATTCCTGGTCGCCAAGCTTGGCGCCGAGGCCGGGGGTCTCGTTCGCGGCGAGCGGACGGTAGGTGACGACCTTGCGGTCGGGCGTGAGGCCTACCATGAGGCGGATCTCGCCGCCGTAGCCTTTCTTGCTTAGGCCAGGAGCGGCGTATCCTGCGACCTTGGTCTTGGCGGCATCGGCATAGCCGACTACGACCTCGAGCGACGGGTCGGACGGATCGGCTTTCTTGTCGAGGGCCGTGACACTTGACGGCAGCACAGCCTTGGCGGCGGCGGCGGTCTTCTCCGTCGTGAGGTTGGCGATGCGGTCCTTCGTGCACTTGTTCACGTAGGCGAGGACAGCCGCGCACACTGCGGATATGATGGTTAGCGATACAACCAGTTGCAAGATCTTCTTCATTCTTCAGTCCTTCACTTCCTTACTCTTCACTCTTAACCCTTCACCTTTCACTCTTAACCCTTCACCTTTCACCCTTCACCTTTCACCCTTCACCCTTCACCTTTCACCTTTCACTTCCCAAACACCTTCGGCTGGGTCCAGCGGTTGATGAGGGGCGCGATGGCGTTCATGATGAGGATAGAGAACGACACGCCTTCAGGATACGCGCCTGTGGGGGCAGTGCGGATCAACATGGTGAGGAGTCCGCACCCGCATCCGAAGATCAGCTTGCCCTTGGCGGTGATTGGCGACGTGACGTAGTCCGTGGCCATGAAGCATGCGCCGAGCACAACGCCGCCAGAAAGCACGTGCACGAGCGGCGGCACTCCGCCCTGGATCAAGGCAAAGACGAACACGGTGCCGATGAACGAGACGGGGATGTGCCAGGTGATCGTTCGGCGGAAGAGCAGGTACGCTGCGCCGAGCAGCAGGGCGAGGGCGCTGGTCTCGCCGATGCATCCGTTCACGTTGCCGAGGAAGAGGTCCTTGATGATGGCGACCTGCGACCAGTCAAAGCCTTCCGCTCCCTTCTTGACCAGGGCGAGGGGGGTGGCGGTGGTGGCGGCGTCCAGACCCTGCCATGCGGACGACGACCAGGTGGTCATCGGGCCCGTGAAGGAGATGAGCATGAACGCGCGCGCGGCGAGCGCGGGGTTGAATGGGTTGTATCCGAGTCCGCCGAACGCCTGCTTGCAGATGCCGATCGCGAACACGCCGCCTGCGGCGGCCATCCAGAGCGGCAGGTCCGGCGGCAGGTTGAGGGCGAGGAGAAGACCGGTGAGGACGGCCGAGAGGTCGCCGATGGAGTTCTCGCGCTTCATGGCCAGGCGGCAGAGCGCCTCGGTGACGAGGCAGGCCGCGATGCAGGTGCCGGCGAGAAAGAGTGCGCGGAGGCCGAAGAAGAAGATCGCGCAGCCGAACGCCGGGAGAAGCGCGATGATGACGTCCAGCATGAGGCTGCTCACGGTGCGGGGGCCGTGCGCGTGCGGAGAGCTTGAAAGAAGGTATCTTTCGGCTGTCTGTTTTGGTAGCATGCGAAGAATTTCCTTTGGTTAGGTCTTTTAAGGTCGTTAAGGTGTTTAAAGTCTTTAAGGAGGTTTAAGGAGTTTAAGGTCTTTTAAAGTCTTTTTTAAGGTCTTTAAGGTTCTTAAGGTCTTTTAAAGTCTTTAAGGTCGTTAGGGTTGTTTAAGGGCCTTATGGGGTGGGCTTCTTCGCCGCGGCGGCGGCCTTTGCCTTTGCTGCTGCTGCGGCGGCGCGCAAGGACGCCTTGGCGCGGCGGCAGAACTGCGTGACGTCCCTGTAGGCGGGGCAGCTGAACGAGCAGGCGCCGCACTCGAGGCAGTTCATCACGCCGAAGCTCTCCGCCATGGCGATGTCGTTCGCCTCCACGGCGCGGGAGATGTAGGCGGGGTTGAGCTGCATCGGGCAGGCGCGCACGCAGCTTCCGCAGTTGATGCAGGGCTCGGAAGAGTACTGGAACACGCTCGCCCCCGTGAAGAGAAGCAGGCCAGATGTCGTCTTGGTTGTGGCGATCTGGAGGTTCGGGACGTTGAAGCCCATCATCGGTCCGCCGCTGATCACCTTGCGCACGCCTTCCTTTTCGCCGCCCGCGAAGGCGACGAGGTCGGCGTAGCTGGTGCCGATAGGGGCGAGGATGTTGCAGGGACGCACGATGCCGTCGCCGGAGACGGTGGTGACGCGCTCGATGAGCGGCTTGCCTTTCTCGACCGCGTCCGCGATGGCGGCAACGGTGCTGATGTTCTCCACCACGCATCCGACGGAAATCGGCAGCGCGCCGGGCGGCACGAGACGCTTCGTGCAGGCGTAGATCTGGTGCTTCTCTGAGCCTTGCGGGTAGAGGGTGGGCAGGACCACGATCTCCACGTTGCCGTCGATGTCGTCGAACGCCTTCTCCATAGCCTCGATGGCGGCGGGCTTGTTCGCCTCGATGGCGATGCGGACCGCAGGTCCGGAGAGGATCTTGCGCATGATCTCCACGCCGAGGCGGATGCGGTCGGCGTGCTCGCACATGTTGCGGTAGTCGCTCGTGAGGTACGGCTCGCACTCGGCGCCGTTTAGGACTAGGAACTCGCAGTGCTTGTCGGGCGGTGGCGTGAGCTTGACGACCGTGGGGAAGCCCGCGCCGCCCATGCCGCAGAGGCCGGCGTCGTTCACCCGCGCGCGCAGCTCGTCCACGGAGGCGGACTTCCAGTCGAGCGGCGGCATGAACGCCGCCTCGCCGGACTGGTCTTCTGCCGTTTTGAGGATCACGGCATCGGTCCAGTTGCCGACGGGGCCCATGCGCGGCTCGATGGCCGCGACGGTGCCGGCGGCAGGGGAGTGGACGTTCGCGGAAATGAAACCGTTGCGCTCGCCGATGAGCTGGCCCTTGGCGACGACGTCGCCTTTCTGCACCAGGCACTTCGCCGGCGCGCCGAGGTGCTGGCTCATGGAGATTGCCAGCATCTTGGGCAGCGGGAGCCTTTCGATCGGCTGCTCGGCCGCCAGGTCCTTGTGGTACTGCGGATGAACTCCGCCCTTGAATCCAAATTGCGCCTTGATGGTCTTCATCTTAACCTTCTAACCCTTTAATCTTTTAACCATTCACCATTCACCCTTCACTTTTCACCATTCACCTTTCACCCACCTCACGCTCCTGTCTCGAAGTGCGCATCCTCGCGTATGCACTTGCGCGGGCACTTCGACACCAGGGCGGCGTCCGTGGGCGGGTTCTGGTAGTTCACGTGGGCGAGGAAGCCGTTGAATGTGAAGTGTCCGGCCTCCTTGCCGCCGGAGTTCTTCTCGCAGAGGTGGCAGCCGATGCAGCCCACGCCGCATACCTTCGTCACCTCCGGGCCGCGCACCGGATTGTTGCAGAGCACGTGGATGGTGGCCGAGGCGGGGACCAACTCGATGATCTTGCGCGGGCAGACGGAGACGCACTTGCCGCAGCCGACGCAGAGGCGCTTGTCGACGACGGCGAGTCCGTCCTCGATGCGGATGGCGCTCTTGGGGCAGACGTTCGCGCACGCACCGTAGCCTAGGCAGCCGTAGCGGCATCCCTTGTCTCCGCCGGCCGTGGAGGCGGCGGACGCGCAGTCGCAGATGCCGTTGTAGTCGCCAACGCGGACCGCCTCGGAGCGCGTGCCGCAGCACTTGACGAGCGCGACGCGCTTCTCGGTAGCCTCGGCGGCGACGCCGAGAATCTTGGCGATCTCCGCGTTGGCGGCGTCGCCGCCCGGGGCGCACGCGCCGGGGGCGGCGGTGCCGGCCACCAGAGCGCGCGCGTAGTCGCCGCAGCCGGCGAATCCGCAGCCTCCACAGTTGGCGCCGGGAAGGGCGGCGGTGACGAGGCCGATGCGCGGGTCTTCGCGCACGGCGAGATACTTGTCCGCGATCGCGAGCGCGATGGCCGCCACGGCGCCTACGGCGGCGATGACAAGAGTTGCTATAAGAATGGCATTCATGGAATTGGAAGTAAGAGTTGAGAGTTAAGAGTTGAGAGTTGATCAAGAGCGTTCGGTGGCGGCAGATGGGCTGTTAACGGTGACGGGCTGGTCGATTTTGAATGTCTTGAGTGCGTCCTCCTCCTTCACGAGGCCGGAGAAGCCCATGAACGCGAGCGCGAGCAGTCCGGCCGTAACGAGCGCGAGGGCGACGCCGCGGAAGCAGCGCGGCGGATTGGCGAGGGCCAGCTTCTCGCGGATGCCGGAGAAGATGACGAGCGCGAGGCCGAAGCCGATCGCCGCCGCGAACGAATACAGGACGGAGCCGAAGAAGTTGAGGTCGCTCTTCGCGTTCATCTCCGCCACGCCCAAGACGGCGCAGTTGGTGGTGATGAGCGGCAGGAAGATGCCGAGGGCGGCGTGGAGGGGTGGCATGAACCGCTTCATCACGATGTCGATGAACTGCACTAGCGATGCGATCACGAGGATGAACGCGAGCGTGTGGATGTAGCGGAGGTCGTTGGGCCTAAGGACGAACTGGTCGAGGCACCACGTGACGGCGGAGGCCACCGTCATGACGAAAACGACGGCTCCGGACATGCCGAGCGCCGTCTCCGTCTTCTTGGACACGCCCAGGAACGGGCAGCAACCGAGAAAGCGGTTCAGGACGAAGTTGTTCACCAGGACCGCGCCGACGATTATGACGAGATATCGCATGGGTCTGATTATACCATAATCCCGCCGTCGGGGGGAGTCCTAAGTTATTTCCCACGGCATGGGTTCTTTTGGTATAATTGCACGGCTTTGAAGACTAATGCACATATTCTGGCCCAGTTGTCCGCTATGGCCCTTATGGCGATGGCGGCAGTTGGGGACGTTTTGCCGCCCGGAAACTGGCATCCGCCGGTGCGGGAAGCCCTGCAGCGGGCGATAGACCGTCGCGCGGGCGATCCCGACGCGTACGCCGTTTTCGACTTCGACAACACCATCCCCATAGGCGACGGCGAGCAGGTCGCGCTCGGCTATGTCATCGACAACCTGCTCTTCGCGTTCTCGCCCGACGAGGCGCCGGCCATCTTCCTCGACGGCGTGCCCGACCCCGACCGTCCAATCGAGCCCGGCCACCCCACGGCCACGACGCGCAACGTGGTGCTGGACTGCGCGGACCTCCACCGCGAGCTGCTCGCCCTCGCCGAGCGCCAGCCGCTCGCGGAGGTACGGAAGACGGACGCCTTCGCCGCGTTCGCGACGAAGGTCCGCTACCTGCGCAAGCGCATCTCCCGCACCTTCGGCAGCGCGTTCGGCTATCCGTGGAACAAGCGCTTCTACTGCCGCATGACTCCCGCGCAGTACCGCGCCACGATGCACGCCGCGCTTGACGCGGCGAAGGCCGACGGACGGTTCATCCGCGGCATCTGGCGCACGCCCTCCTCGCGTCCGGGCCGCGCCGGCTGCGTGGAGCTGCAGATGCTCCTCGGCTTCTCCATCCCGCAGGAAGTCCAGGATCTCATCCGCACGCTCCAGAAGAGCGGCATCGACGTCTACATCGTGAGCGGCTCCTTCCTCGACGCGATCGTGCCCAGCGTCGACGGGCGCTACGGCGTGGACATCCCGGAGGCGAACGTGTACGCCATCCACATGCAGACGGACGCACAGGGACGTCTCGCCGGCTGGGCCGACGACCGGTTCCCGTTCCCGTGGGCGGAGAGCAAGCCGGACGTCATCCGCCAGCACATTGCGGTGCGGTACCACGGTAAGGGCCCCATGCTCGTGGCGGGCGATGCCGACGGTGACTACGCGATGCTGACATCGTTTGCGGACATGGACGTGGGACTCGTCTTCGACACGCATCCAAAGCCCGACACGCCGCTCGGCAAGCTGATCGCCGCCGTGCGCGCGGGTACGGCCGAGAAGCGGTTCCTCGTGCAGGGGCGCGATGAGCGGATCCCGGGCTTGCGTAAGGCGTCAGAGTCCATCCTCGTGCCATTTACAATCTTCGAAAGGAAAAAGCAAGATGACTGACCTCTCAAGACGTTCGTTCCTGGCTGGCGCGTCCGCGCTGGCGGGCCTTGGCGGCTGCCGTTCGCTATGGCTGCCGTCCGACGATCCGCGGCTGAAGGTAGGCGTCATTTCCGACATCCACGTCACAACGCCCGCCTCGACGGCCATGCTGGAGCGTGCGCTACTCTACTTCCGCGACCGCAAGGCGGACGCAGTGCTGATCGCGGGCGACCTCTCCGACTGGGGACTTCTCAGCGGCCTCAAGTGCGTGGCCGACGCCTGGAACCGCGTGTTCCCGAACGACAAGGCGCCGGACGGGCGGAAGGTGACGAAGCTCTTCATCACCGGCAACCACGACTACGAAGGCTGGTGGTACGGCGACATGACCGCCGAGATGCACGCGCTCGGATACTCCGAGGACGAGGCCATGATCAAGCTCGGCATGAAGAAGTGCTGGGAAGAGACGTTCCAGGAGCCGTTCGCGCCCGTCCGCCGCCGCACCGTCAACGGCTACGACTTCATCAGCGGCGAGTGGTACGGTGGCCGCGACAAGACGCCCGGCTTCAACTTGTTGCCTGACTGGTTCAAGGAGCATGGCAAGGAACTGGATCCGTCCCGTCCGTTCTTCTACTTCCAGCACCCGCCCGTCGCTAACACCGTCGTCGCGTCGTCCAAGGCTGGCGGTGTCCACCAGCAGGTGGCGGACGCGCTTTCCGCATATCCGAACGCTCTCGCCTTCACGGGCCACACGCACTGGACATTCAACGACGAACGCGCCATCTGGCAGGGCGCGTTCACGGGCGTGTCCATCCCGTCGCTCTCGTACTCCACGGTTCCAGGCGGCTACGAGAACGGCAACGACATCCGCAACGGCAAGAAGCCGCCGACGCGGTCGATGCCCGTTATTCCGGCACGCTTCAACCTGGAGGAGGCGCAGGGGTACTTCATGTCCGTGTACGCGGATCGCATCGTGTTCGACCGCCACGACTTCACGCAGAACGTCGTGGGCGGCGCGCCGTGGGTTGTGCCGCTGCCGATGACGGAGGCCAACAAGCCGTTCACCTTCAAGGCGCACGGCGCGCGCACTCCAGTGCCCGAGTTCCCGAAGGGCGCGAAGCTGCGGACGTTCACCACGAACTCCGACGCCCGCAGCGGACACTGGCAGATCGTCTTCGTTCTGGACTTCCCCGCCGCAACTGCGGTTCCAGGCGCACGCGCGTTCGACTACGAGATGCGCGCCGTGCCAGCTGACGGTTCCGCGCCGGTGGTCAAGCGTTTCCTCTCGCCCGCGTTCCACAAGCTCCCGAAGGACGAGCCGACGAACCTGCGCTTCTGGATGGATTCGATGGACATGCCGCAGGACGTGGAGTACCGCATAGAAGTCTATCCGCGCAACTGCTTCGGTGCATACGGCAAGCCGCTCGTTGACGGCGTCCTGCGCCGCGCCAAGCCCGGCAAGGACAAGGTCAAGGCGTGAACCGGGATCATACAAGAAAAGAGAACAGTCAAAGAGGAAACAACATGGACTTCAATCGCAGGAACTTTCTGAAGGGCGTTTCGCTGGCGGCGTTCGCCGGCGCGGCAGGCGGGTCGGGCGCGGTACGCGCCGAGGGCACCACGCTAGTGTTGCCGGAGATGGCGAAGGGGCGCGTTGCGCCCGGCAAGCTGCAGGAGGTGACGCACGAGGTGGACGTGTGCGTGGTTGGCGGCGGCATGGGCGGACTCAACACCGCGCTAGCGGCGGCGAGGCGTGGCGCGAAGGTGGCGCTCATGCAGGACCGCCCGGTGCTCGGCGGCAACGCGTCCAGCGAGATCCGCATGTGGATATGCGGTGCGGGCACGCGCGTCAGGAACCTGCAGGAGACGGGCATCATGGAGGAGATCGCCCTCGACAACATGGCGCGCAACCCGTCGCGCAACTGGTCGATCTGGGACTCCATCCTCTACGAGAAGGTCCGCTTCGAGCCGAACATCGACCTCATCCTCAACTGCGCGTGCTGCGAGGCGAAGATGGACGGAGCGCGCATTGCGTCCGTCACCGGCTTCCAGCTCACCACGTATCAGCGGCACACGGTGAAGGCGAAGATCTACGCCGACTGCTCGGGCGACTCGATTCTCGCGCCGCTCACCGGCGCGTCGTACCGGATAGGCCGCGAGGCGAAGAGCGAGTTCGGCGAGGAGTTCGGCATCGACAAGGCCGACCGCCGCACGATGGGTTCCAGCCTCCTCATCCAGGCACGCGAGACGGACCACAAGGTGGAGTTCACGCCGCCCGACTGGGCGTACGACTTCCCGGACGACGAGTCGCTCAACCACAAGCCGCACGAGTGTCTCCTCAAGCCCCACACCAATTTCTACTGGATCGAGCTGGGCGGCATGGCAGACACCATCGGCGACGCGGAGAAACTGCGCGACGAGCTGTTGAAGATCGCCTTCGGCGTGTGGGACCACATGAAGAACCACGGCGAGCACGGCGCGGACAACTGGGAGCTGGACTGGCTCGGCTTCCTGCCCGGCAAGCGCGAGAGCCGCCGCTACGTGGGCGACTACACGCTCACGCAGGAAGACGTGGAGAAGGGCGGAAAGCGCTTCGAGGACACGGTGGCCTACGGCGGCTGGCAGATCGACAACCATCTTCCCGGCGGCTTCTGGCTGAAGTCCAAGGGCGGCGCGCACCTGCAGAAGCGCCGCCTCACGGAGCCGTACGCGATCCCGTACCGCTGCCTCTACTCGCGCGACGTGGAGAACCTGATGTTCGCGGGCCGCAACCTTTCGGCTACGCACACCGCCTTCGCGTCCGCGCGCGTGATGGGCACGATCGGCATCATGGGCCAGGCTGTTGGCACGGCCGCCGCGCTCGCCGTCGAGAAGGGCGTGATGCCGCGCGGAGTGTACTCCGACAAGTCGATTCTGAAGGAGCTGCAGAGGCGGCTCATGGACGACGACTGCTTCCTGCCGCACTTCAAGCGCGAGATCTCGCCGCTCGCGAAGGCCGCCACGCTCACGGCGGACTACGGCGACGCGAGCGACTTGCTCAACGGCGTCGACCGCCGCATCTGGGGCAAGGACAACGGCTACTTCGGCAAGACGAACCAGGCGATCACGTACACGTTCGACAAGCCCACGTTTGTGAACGGGTTCCGCCTCGTGACGGATTCCGACCTCGACCGCGAGAATTTCGACGGGCATCCCGACCTGCTGACGATCCCGATGCCGCTCTTCAAGGGACTCGGCTACAACAACACGTCGTTCACCTTCCCGCGCACCGTGCTGAAGCACTTCCGCGTGGACGTGAAGGGGAAGGACGGCGTGTGGACCACGGCGTTCGAGACGAGGGTCAACCACCAGCGTCTCGTGCGCGGAAAGATCGACCGCGAGTGTCTGGGCATTCGCCTCATGCCGCTCTCCACTTGGGGCAGCGAGCTGAAGGAAAACACGTACGGCAGCGCCACGGCGCACATCTTCGCCTTCGAGCCGACGTGATGGAGGGCGCGATGGGCAAGGACATCGACTTCTCGGCGATCAAGCCGGACCTGCTCGACGCTGTCGTGGCGGTCGCGGGCCTCGTCAAGGACGCCGGCGGCCGCGCGCTGATGGTGGGTGGTGCGGTGCGCGACCTGCTCATGGGCGCGCCAAGCGTCAAGGACGTCGACATCGAGGTGTTCGGGATCGAACCGGAACGGCTCCAGCGGATCCTTGGAGAGAGGTTCGATTTCGATCCGTGCGGCGTCTCGTTCGGCGTGCTGAAGCTCCACAAGTTCGACATCGACGTATCGCTCCCAAGAAGAGAGTCCAAGCGGGGCATCGGGCACAAGGGGTTCTTGATCGACTCCGACCCCAATCTCTCCATCTCCGAGGCTGCAAGCCGGCGCGACTTCACTGTGAACGCGATGTACTACGACCCGCTCGCGGGCGCGTTCGAGGATCCGTACGGCGGCATGGGCGACCTGGAGTCCCGCACGCTGCGCCACGTCTCGCCGAAGTTCGTGGAGGATCCGCTGCGCGTCCTGCGAGGCATGCAGTTCATCGCGCGCTTCGACCTCCATCCCGCGCAGGAGACGATAGACCTGTGCCGGACTGTAACGATGGAGGACCTGCCGCCGGAACGGCTGTTCGAGGAGTGGGCCAAGCTGCTGACGAAAGGCAGCCAGATCGCGAGGGGTTTGGCGTTCCTTCGCGAGACCGGATGGGTGCGCTACTTCCCAGAGCTCCAGCGCCTGATCGGCTGTCGCCAGGATCCGAAGTGGCATCCCGAAGGGGACGTGTGGAACCATACCTGCATGTGCCTGGACGCGTTCGCGCGCCGGCGCGTCGGCGACTATGACGAGGACCTGATCGTCGGACTTGCGGTCCTGTGCCATGACTTCGGCAAGCCGATGACGACAGCACTAGATCCGAAGTCTGGCCACATCCGCAGCCTTGGCCACGATGAGGCGGGTGTCAAGCCGACGCTGTCGTTCCTGCGGCGGCTCACGAACGAGGAGCGCATCTTGAGGGAGGTGCCGCCGCTCGTCCAGTGCCACATGCAGCCGTTCGCGCTCTGGCGCTCGCGCGCCGGAGACGCAGCGATCCGCCGCCTCGCGATGAAGGTGGTGCGCATCGACCGGCTGCTGCGCGTTGCGCGTGCCGACGACGAGGGGCGTCCGCCGGAGAAGGCTGGAGGGACGTCATGCGGGGAAGACCTCGTATGGCTCGGTGAGGCGGCGGAACGTCTTCGCATCGCGGCAGAGGCGCCGAAGCCCATTCTCATGGGACGCGACCTGATCGCGATGGGCTACAAGCCGTCTGCGCAGTTTGGCAAGTGGCTCGACGCCTGTTTCGAGGCGCAGCTGGACGGCGCGTTCTTCGACCATGACGGCGCGGTTGCCTACTTCAAGGAGAAATTCGCCAGATGACCAAGATAGACGACAGCAAGCTCCAGATGCTCGGCAAGGTTCGCCGCATCGTCACGCACGGCGGGTTGCCGCACATGGACGACATCATGGCATGCGCGATCGCCTACGCTTTGGGCGTGCCGCACGACGCCGTGATCGAGCGGCGCAACCCGAAGCCAGGCGAGCTGGAATCCATGACCGTACTAGTGCTGGACGTGGGCGGAACGCACGATCCGGAGCATCTGGACTTCGACCACCACCAGCGTTCGCGCGAGGAGGAGCCGAAGTGCGCGTTCAAGCTGTTCTCCGAATGGCTGGGCGTGGACGAGGAGTTTTCGATGCTGTTCCCATGGTACGCCACCTGGAACCTGCTTGACGTGGCTGGGCCGAACGTCACCGCAGCCGCGTTGGGGACCACGTGGGACAGGCTGGAGGGGCTGGTGGCAAATCCGCTCGCGGATTTCGTGATTCGCCGTTTCGCGGACGATCCCGGCTTCCGTCAGAAGGTTGTCCTCACGCTCTCGAATGCCATCGGCCTCACGCGAAGGCTGTGGAAGTCGATAAACGAAAAGGTCGTCGCGCGGGAAGTTTGCGGGCTACCTGCGGGCGACTTCACTGCGTGCGCGACGGAGGAGATCTCGCGCTGCTCTGACATTTGGATCAGACTGAACAGGCCTGCGCTCATCATCAGCAAGGACAACCGAGGCGAGGGCCTGACTATACTGCGTTGCAATGACGACCCGAGGCTGGATTTCTCGCGGTGTGCCGGCAGGCCGTACGCGGCGTTTTGCCACCCCGGAGGTTTTCTGGTAAAGACAAGGAGCCGTGGGGACGACCCGAATGCCGTCGTGCGCGACGCGCTTGTCGAGAGGTGAGTCGAATTTAGGAGGTACGCGATGGAGAAGCTTTCTGACGACATGATTGCGCGGCTCGTTTCCAGCGCATTGGCTGCAAGGGGAAAAGCATACGCGCCATACTCGCGCTTTGCGGTTGGCGCGGCCGTGCTGGCCGCTTCAGGCGAGATATACAGCGGCGCGAACGTCGAGAACGCCTCCTACCCGGCTGGCATCTGCGCTGAGAGGAACGCGATCTTCCATGCGGTCGCCACGGGCGAGCGCAGACTCTCCGCGATTGCCCTGTGCGGCGGAAAGGAGGGTGCGGAACTTGGAACCTGCTTCCCCTGCGGTATCTGCAGGCAGGTGATGCGCGAATTCTGCGATCCTGAGCAATTCCTCGTCATTGTCGCCACGTCGCCGACCGACTGGACGGTCCACACCCTCGCCAGGCTTCTGCCGGACAGCTTTGGTCCAGAAGCGCTCGGCTAATCCGTTGTGCTATAATCTTTCACGCCGCTTGCGATGTGCGCATCGGCATCTTACAAGGAAAAAGACCATGAAGACTATCAGAACCAGCATGTATTGTGTTGCCGTTGCTGCCATGTGCGGCATTATGGCGTATGGCGCGGCGGCTGTTCCCGCCGAATCGATGTCCACGGCGAAGATGGAGTCGCGTACGAAGGACAAGAGCCGCGATCCCGGCATATTTGGCGACTACTGGTGGGCCAACCGCTTCCTGAGCCGCCACAAGCTCGTGGAGCAGCAGCGCGGCAAGACGGTGGACCTCGTGCTCCTGGGCGACTCGATCATGCACTTCTGGGAGTGGAAGCATCCCGCGAGCTGGAAGAAGCTCACGCAGGGGCGCACGGTCCTGAACCTCGGCTACGGCGGGGATCGTACGCAGAACGTCATCTGGCGCGTCGAGAACGGCGAGCTGGACGGCTACAAGGCGAAGAATATTGTCCTCATGATCGGGACTAACAACAACTCTTCCAAGGACACGAATCCCGCAAACGTGGCGGCGGCGATCGAGAAGATAGTCGCGCTCGTGCGAGCGAAGCAACCCGATGCGCAGCTCATACTGCATCCCATATTCCCGCGTGGCGCGTCCGCCAACTCGAGTCGCCATGCCGACGCTCGCGTCCGCAACGACAAGACGAACGCCCTGCTGAAGACGTTCGCCGACGCGCATCCTGAAATCAAATGGATCGACTTCAACGACAAGATGGTGGATTCCACCGGCTGGGTGCCGCGCACGATCATGGCCGACGAGATTCATCCGACAGACGCCGGCTACGACTTCTGGATGGATGCCATCCTGCCGCACCTGAAGAAGTAACGGAAGGCGAGGTCTGCCATGGCATGCGTGTTCAGCAATCTTCTCTTGGGTTCGGAAACGGTCGACATCTCCGTCGAGAACGGGACGATCGCATCGATCGTTCCTGCGGCAGGTGCCGCAGGGGGCGATGTGCCTCGGCCTGTCGTGCCCGCGTTCTACAACTGCCACACGCACCTGGCGATGAACCTGCTGCGCGGGTATGCGGACGACCTTGAGCTGATGCCATGGCTTCAGGAGCACATATGGCCTGCGGAAGCCCACCTCACCGACGATATCGTGTATGCGGGCACCCGCCTTGCCATTCTGGAGATGATCCGCTGCGGGACGGTGTTCGCGAACGACATGTACTGGTATGCGCCTGCCGTCGCACGCGCCGCCGAGGAGATGGGCATCCGCTGCGCCGTCTCGATGCAGACCATCGAGACGGGCGGGCCAGGCCACAACGATCCGAAGAACATCGCGGCCAACAAGGCGCTTGCAGGACTGCCGCGCGACGCCTCCGCCCGCGTATTCGCCACCTACTCGCCGCACGCGATATATACCGTGTGCGAGCAGTCGCTGCGCGACATCGCGGCACAGGCCAGGGACGAGAATTCCTTCCTGCACATGCATGTCGCCGAGACGTCGTTCGAGGTCGAGACCTGCAAGAAGGAACATGGCGGGCGCACGCCGGTCGCCTACCTGAACGACCTCGGCCTGCTGGGGCCGAAGACGGTTATGGCGCACTGCGTGCACTTGACGGACGACGATATCAAGATCATCGCCGATACAGGAGCAGTGATTGTCGAGAACCAGCAATCGAACATGAAGCTGGTAAGCGGCCTCTTCCCGTACAGGCGCGCGGTCGAGAAGGGAAAATGCCGCATGGCCATTGGCACGGACGGCGCTTCGTCCAACAATTCCCTGTCCATGTTCGCGGAGATGAAAGCGGCGGCGCTCTGCGCAAAGATCGAGAGCGGCGACCCTACCTGCGCGCCGGCTGCGGATGTCTATCGTGCGGCCACGCGCGGAGGCGCCCAGGCGTTCGGGCTGGACGCGGGCGAGATCCGCGTCGGGGCGGCGGCGGATTTCGTCATTCTCCGTCCGGATGCCGTGCCGCTTGTGCCGGGATTCAACTGCGCGAGCGACCTTGTGTACGCGGCAGATCCGTCGTGCGTGGACACGGTCGTCTGCGCGGGGCGCGTGCTGATGGAGCATGGCGTTATTCCCGGCGAGGAAGAAATCATTTCCGCCGCGCGTGACGCCGCCGAGCGCCTGACGCATGCGGGCTGATGCCTACCGACAAACCAAAGGAATGCGAAATGAAGACTGGACTGTTTGCTTGGCGGTACGTTGCCGTGACCGCATTGTGTGGCATGGCGGCATTTAGCGCCGTGTCGGGAACGGTCGAAACGACACCCGCCGCCCGGATGGAGCTGCGCGCGCGGGCTGAGATCCGAAACCGCGACCCGGGCATCTTTGGCGACTACTGGTGGGCCAACCGCTTCCTGAACCACCGCGAACAGATCGCGCGTCTCAACGGGCGGACGGTGGACGTGGTCCTCGTGGGCGATTCCATCATGCACTACTGGGAGTGGCGGCATCTCGCGAAGTGGTCGGCGTTGACGAACGGCCGGACAGTCCTCAACCTCGGCTACGCCGGCGACCGCACGCAGCACGTCCTCTGGCGTATCGAGCACGGCGAGCTGGACGGCTTCAAGGCGAAGAACGTCGTCCTCATGATCGGCACGAACAACAACTCGTCGGACGACACCGATCCGGCCAACGTCGCCAAGGCCATCGAACTGATCATCGCGCGGATCCGCGAAAAGCAGCCCGGCGCGCACGTCATCCTCCATCCGATCTTCCCGCGCGGCGTGTCCGCCGACTCGAAGCGCCACGCCGCCGCGCGCGCGCGGAACGACAGGACGAACGTCCTCCTGAAGGAGTTCGCCACCGCGCACCCCGAGGTCACGTGGGTGGACTTCAACGACAAGCTGGTCGATTCGACGGGCTGGGTGCCGCGCACGATCATGGCGGACGAGATCCATCCGACCGACGCCGGCTACG
>CACXPT010000049.1 GCA_902769585.1 uncultured bacterium | reverse complement strand
CGAAGAGCGTGTCCGCCGTCGCGGGAAGGCCCGGCTCGTCGAGCGTCCGCCTCCCCTTCACATAGAGGTCGCCGCGGTTGGACGCGCAGGCGAGCCCCAGGTAGAGCCCATCCGCCACGTAGCCGTCCACCGCCGCGCGCAGCGCCGCGTTGTCGCGGACGCCCGCCGTCCGGCAGCCGCCCAGCACGGCCGCGCCCGTCGCGACCCACAAGAACTCTCGTCTATTCATAGAACGCCTTTCCATGTGGGGAATATGCCAAACTCTCAGCGCGGATTGCGGACAAGTTCGCCGAACGGGACGAGAAGACTGTACTTGTTGCGCCAGGTGGTGTACATGATGCCCGTGCAGCCGGCCGTGCGGCGGCAGGTCTCCAGCCACGCGCGGCAGTTGTCAAGATTGTCCGCGTCGTAGTAGGCCGCCGCCTGCGTGCGGAAGCCGCGTTCGGCGAAGAACGGCATCGAGATGTCGTGCTTCTTGCCGTACCAGCAGCTGATCACGAGGTCCTTGGGGATGAGGTCCCAGGAACCCGCGAACGTGCCCTTGCAGGCGTAGTAGTTATCGTGCGCGTTGTGCGCGGGATCGAGCATGTCGCTCCACACGTAGATCTGCGCGTCGGGGCGCACGGCCTTGATGATCGCGCGCTGGCGCGTGAGGCATTCGCCGAGCTGGTGCGCCATGTCGAGGCCGCGCGCCTGGGGCGGCGGCGGACGTGCGGTAGTAGTCGTAGAGCGCGGGCGCGCTCATGCAGCACGGACGCTGGGAGCTCGCCACCACGGCGGCCGTCCAGTAGTCCACTACCAGCTCTGCACCTTCGCGCGCCGCGCCGCCGGGCAGGACGCGGAAGGAATCCCATTTCCGGTTCCAGACCTTCTGCGGCGGCAGCTCGTAGTCCACGCCCGCGCGCAACATCGCGCCCGTGCGTGCGTCACGTACCGCAAAGGACAGCCCCTCGCGCTGGAGCGGCGGCGCGCAGCCCATGCTCTCCACCTTGAAGTCGTCGACCCACAGACGGCCCGCGCGGCCGCCCCAGATGCCCGCGTAGACGCGGAAGTCGCTCTTGTCACCCGCGTTGAACGTGCATTCGACGCGCGTCCAGTCCTGGGTGGCGGCGAGGCTCGCGTGCTTCCCCACCACGCTTGCGCCGTCCTTCGCGTACACCTGCAGGAGCACGCCGGACGCCGGTACCACACCCTCCGTCTTCATCCGGCAGCTCACCCGGTAGCGGCCGCCGGGACTCACCTTCAGCGCATGGCAGGCGCGCCCATGGCCGTGCGGGTTCTCGCCGTAGTTCTCGAAGCGCAGGGAGGCCGTGCCGCCCGCCTTCACGTCCGTGTCGATGAACGACACCGTGCCGGGCTTGTCCGTCCACAGCCAGCCGGGCGCACGGTTCGGCTTGGACGGCGGCTCGTCGAAGCCGGCGTTGGCGAACTCGCCCACGTCGCCGCCCGGGAACACGGCCTTCCCGCCCTTCACGGTGAACGGCACGTTCGTACACGGGAGCGCCGCCGCGTAGGCGGGATCGTATCCGCCGTAGCCGACGCTCCAGATGATCGGGATGATCTCCACGCCTGCCTCGTCGCAGACGCGCTTCACCTCCGCGAGGCGCGCCTTCTGTTCGGCGGACCACTTGTGCCAGCGCTCGACGCCGCAGGCGAAGAGCATGCCGTTCAGGTCCACGGACTTCGCGGTCTTCACGATCTCCGCCACCTCCTGCACGTGCTCGGGCTTCGAGAGGTTGCGCGAGACGTACACCCAGCGGTCCTCGAACGGCCCGCCTGCCGCGCAGCACGCGAGCCCCGCAACCGCCACAATTGTGTTCATCCGATTCGCCGTCACAAATAGTCCTCCTGTCGTCAACGCGTGCATTATACATGTTTCTGCGTGCCGACACAATCTCGCTCTGCGATTGACAGGATGGGGGCGGGGATGGTAGCATAGCCGCACATCGGTTCAACGAAAAGGATTGCAGAAATGAACAAGTGGATATTGACAGTTGCGGCGATGGCGGCGATGGCGGCAAACGCCGACGCCCGCGTCGAGTTCAGGGACTGCCCGAGGTGCGACAAGCGCATTCGCATCGACCTCGCGGCAGGCAAGGCGTACGTGAACCTGAGCCGGCTGGAGGGCGCGAGCCGCGACGAGGTCGCCGCGCGCGCAGCGCGGCTCCTCGACGCGGCGAAGATACCGCCCGCGCGCGACCCTAAGCTCCGTCCGCTCATGGGATGGTCGAGCTGGAACACGTTCGGCGTAGACATCTCCGAGACGATCATCCTCGAGACAGCCCGCGCCATGGCGACGAACGGACTGAAGGAGGCGGGCTACACCTACGTCAACATCGACGACGGCTTTTTCTGGGGGCACGGCGAGGACGGCATCCTCCGCTTCCACCCGCAGCGCTTCCCCAACGGCATGAAGCCAACGGTCGACGGCATCCACGCGCTCGGGCTGAAGGCCGGCATCTACTCGGACGCCGGCGCCGACACATGCGGCAGCATGTGGGGCGGCAGCGGTTCGGGCGGCAAGGACAAGGGCGGCGTGGGCGCCGGACTCTACGGGCACGACGCGGCAGACTGCAAGCTGCACTTCAACGACCTCGGATTCGACTTCATCAAGGTGGACTACTGCGGCGGCGGCAAGCTCAAGCTCAACGAGAAGAACCGCTACACCGAGATCGCCAACGCCATCAAGGCGACAGGACGCACCGACGTGCGGCTCAACCTCTGCCGCTGGGCGTTCCCCGGCACGTGGGCGGCGGACATCGCCGAGTCGTGGCGCACGACGAAGGACATCCGCGCGAACTGGCAGTCCGTGAAGGACCTCGTCGGCGAGAACCTCTACCTGAGCGCCTACGCGCGACCCGGCCACTACAACGACATGGACATGCTTGAGGTCGGCCAGCTCAAGGGCGCCGTCAAGTCCATCTTCGGCAAGCACGGCGACACGGGCCTCACGCCAGACGAGGAACTGACCCATTTCGGCATGTGGTGCATGATGTCCTCGCCGCTCCTGATCGGGTGCGACGTGCGGACGATCCCCGCCTCCACGAAGGCGCTCATCACGAACCCCTACCTGCTCGCGATGAACCAGAACGACCTCGGCCTCCAGGGCTACGTCGTCTCGCGCGAGGGCGACGCGTACATCCTCGTGAAGGACGCGTGCCAGAAGTTCGGACTGTCGCGCTACGTGGCGCTCTACAACGGCTCCGACGCTGAACACGAGTTCACCGTCCGCGCGGACGCGCTCGACGTCGCCGGCGAGGTCGACGCGTTCGACCTCGTGGAGATGGCCGACGTAGGACGGTTCTCCGACGAGGTCTGCGTAACGGTCGCGCCGCACGCGTCGAGGTTCTTCCGCATCGACGCCGAAAGGCGCATCCAGCGGACGGTCTACGAGGCGGAGTGCGCCTTCCTCACCGACTACCAGGAGCTGTGGGACGCGACGAAGGCCGGGACGGCCTTCCCGGACCAGATGAAGGAGGCGTCGGGCGGCGTGTACGTGCGCTACATCGGCAACCGCGCGTCCAACGACCTCGTCTGGAAGGACGTGAAGATCGACGCGGCAGGCGAGTACGTTCTTGCATTCGACTACGCCGCGCCGGAAGACAGGTCGTTCGACCTTTCGATCGACGGCGGCGCGGCGAAGCGCGTCGCGACGCCGGGGACCGCAGGCAAGATCGGGACTGTCAAGGTGACTGTGCCGCTCTCGGCCGGCGTGCACTCGATCCGCCTATCCAACGCGACGGCCTAGATGCCCGATCTCGACCGCATGACTCTCCATGCGGCACCTGCCAACATCAGCGTCGGTCCTTAGTGCGCGGCGCTTAGCGCCAGGTACCACGCGATGAGCGAGGGGCCCCAGAACATCCACGCCAGCACGCCGAGCGCGATGAACGGACCGTAGGGGACGGCCGTGCATCCGCCAAGCTTCGCCTTGCCGCGAAGGATCATCCCCACGCCTATGACCGACCCGACGAGCGACGAGACGATGATCGTGAAGATTACCGCCCATGGCCCGAAGAACGCGCCTACCGCCCCCAAGAGCTTCACGTCGCCGAACCCCATGGCGTCCTTCTTGAGCAGCTTCGTGAACAGCCATCCCAGCCCCCACAGGAAGAAGAAGCCGAACAGGAGCCCGCCCGCCGACCAGCAGAGCGCCGACAGGTTCGCGCTCCATCCCGTAGCGTCCTTGCCGACTATTCCCTGAAGTTCCGGCACGAGGAAGCTGAGCGGCACGCCCAGCACCATGCCGCCTATCGTCACGCGGTCCGGCAGGTAGAAGTGGTCCAGGTCGATGAACGAGCCGAGAATGAGCCCCGTGACCACCAGCCACCCCACTGGCACCATCCAGAAGTCCGCATAAGGCACGAGCCCGATCGGCGGCGACGCGCGGAAGAAGAACGGCGTCGCCCACTGCAGGTACACGAGCAGGAACAGCACTCCTCCTATCAGCTCCACCATGATGTAACGCGCGGAGATCGGCTCGTGGCAGTTCGCGCACCGCCCGCGCAGCGCCAGCCAGCTGACTATCGGGATGTTCTGCCACCAGCGGATGGGCGCGTTGCACTTCGGACAGTGCGAGCCCGGGCGCACCACGGACTCTTCGCGCGGCAGGCGCCAGATGCAGACGTTCAGGAAGCTCGCCACGCAGCACCCGAAGGCGAACGAGAACGAAGCGAAGACGAAGAAGTAGTACATGTCCATCAGTGTGCCTCCAGCCAGTTGTTGCCGACTCCCACGGAAACGTCGAGCGGGACGCCGAGGTCGAGCGCGCCAGACATCTCGCGGACGACGATCTCCTTCACGCGGTCCACTTCGCCGATCGGCGCGTCGAAGAGCAGTTCGTCGTGGATCTGCAGCACCATCTGCGTGCGCAGGCCAGCCGCCTTCAGCGCGCGGTCCACCTTCACCATCGCAAGCTTGATCAGGTCGGCGGCCGTCCCCTGGATTGGCGTGTTGATGGCGTCGCGCTCGGCGGCCTGGCGCGCGGTGGCGTTGCGCGAGCTGATGTCGCGGAGCGTGCGGCGGCGGCCGAGCGCCGTGACGGCGTAGCCCGTCTCGCGCGCCTTTGCGATGGAGGCGTCCATGAACGCGCGTATCTTCGGATAGAGCGAGAAGTAGGCGTCGATCAGGTCCGCCGCCTCGCGGCGCGGTATGTGCAGTCGCTGGGAGAGCCCAAAGGCGGAGATGCCGTAGATGATGCCGAAGTTGACCATCTTGCACTTCGAGCGCATCTCGTCCGTGACCAGCGCCGGCATCACGTCGTAGACGCGCGCGGCCGTCTCGCGGTGGATGTCCGCGCCGTTCGCGAAGGCGTCGAGCATCGTCTCGTCGCCGCTCATCGCCGCCATGATGCGAAGCTCGATCTGAGAGTAGTCGGCGGAAATGAGGCGATGGTCGGCGTCGCGCGCGATGAACGCGGCGCGGATCGGCTTGCCGCGCTCCGTGCGGATCGGGATGTTCTGCAGGTTGGGATCCGAGGAGGAGAGGCGGCCCGTCTCGGTGAACGCCTGTGCGAAGGTGGTGTGGACTCGCCCGTCGGGGCCGAGGCACTGCGGAAGCTTGTCCACGTAGGTGGACTTGAGCTTGGCGCAGGCGCGGTACTCGAGTATCTTTCCGACGACGGGATGCGACTCCGCGAGCTTCACGAGCGTCTTCTCGTCCGTCGCGTAGAAGCCGCGCTGCGTCTTCTTAACGCCCTGCGAATCGAGCCCGAGCTTCCCGAACAGGAACTCGGATAGCTGCTGGGGAGAGTCGAGGTTGAGCGTGCTGTCGCCGTAGGAGCATATCTCCGCCGCCAGCGCGCCGATCTCGCGGTCGAGCGTCGCGCCATAGGCGCGCAGGGCAGGCACGTCGATCCGCACGCCTGCGGACTCCATCTCCACGAGGATGGGCACTAGCGGCTCCTCGCTCTGCTCCAGCGCCGGCAGGGCGCCGGCCTCTCCGGCGCGCGGACGCAGCACGGCGTCGAGCTGAAGCGTCACGTCGGCGTCCTCGGCGGCGTAGTCGAGTATCTTCTCTGGCGGGATGTCGGCCATCGTCGGCTGCTCCTGGCCGCGCACCTTCTCGCCTACCACCGCCTCGTACGGGATGGGGTCGTATCCGAGGAACTCGCGCGCGAGGCCGTCCATGCCGTGCCGCGCGGCGGCGTCCGTCACGTAATGCTCCAGCATCGTGTCGCGCACGGTGGAGCCGAAGATTATGCCGTAGCGGCTGAGGACGGTGATGTCGTACTTGCCGTTCTGCGCGATGAGCGTCTTGGAGGGGTCGGCGAACGCGGCGGCGAAGTGGTGCAGAAGCGACGGCGCCTGCGGCGCGGCAGCGAAGGAGAAGAGGTCGTCGGCCACCGGCGCGGGGCGCGCGATCGGCACGTACCATGCCCTGCCCTTCTCCGTGGCGAACGACACTCCCACGAGATCGACCGTGTGCGCGTCGGTGCCGGTCGTCTCGGTGTCGAACGCGAAGGTCGGCGCAGCCTCCAGGATGCGTGCGAGCTCCTGCGCCTCTGCGTCCGTCGTCACGAGCCGGTAGTCGTGCGGCACGTCCGCGAGCTTCTTGAACGTAACGGCCGGCGCGAGCGCCGCATCGGCGCCCAGGAGCGTCTTCGCGAGGTGGCTAAGCTCGTACTTGGCGCAGACTGCTGCAAGCCGCTCGCGGTCCGGCTCCTGGCGCGCGAACGAATCGAGCGAGACCTCCAGCGGCACGTCGGTGCGGATCGTGGTGAGGAACTTCGACATCCTCGCGTCCTCCGCGCCGGCGGCCACCTTCTCGGCAACCTTGCCCTTGAGGTCGGCGGCATGGGCGATCAGGTTCTCCACGGTGCCGAACTGCGCGAGGAGCGCGGAGGCGGTCTTCTCGCCCACGCCCTTGATGCCGGGGATGTTGTCGGACGCGTCGCCCGCGAGCGCGAGCCAGTCGATCATCTGCGCGGGAGAGACGAGGCCCCAGTGCTCCTTCACGCGCGCCTCGTCGTAGATCTCGGCGCCGTCGCCTGCGCGTCCGGGACGGAACAGGCGGATGTTCGGCGCGACGAGCTGGGCGGCGTCCTTGTCAGGCGTCGCGAGGTACACGTCGAAGCCCTCGGCGGCGGCACGCACGGCGAGGGTGCCCATCACGTCGTCCGCCTCGAAGCCCTCCTGGCGGATGAGCGGCAAGCGCAGGGCCTCCGCCAGCTCGAGCGCGTAGGGGATGTTGGAGGCGAGGTCCTCGGGCATCTTCTCGCGCTGCGCCTTGTAGGGCGGATACGCCTCGTGCCGGAACGTGGGACCGCTCGGGTCCATCGCCAGCACCGCGTGCGTGGGCTTCCAGTCCTTGAGGATGGAGACGATCCCGTTCGCGAAGCCGATGAGCGCGGAGGTGGTGATGCCGGTGGACGTCACGCGCGGGTTGCGCAGGAACACGAAATGCCCGCGGTAGAGGAACGGCATCACGTCGATGATGAAGAGCGTCTTCTTCTCTGGCTTGTTCTGTTCGTCGGACATGTTCGGCTCCGGTTGTTCTGCTACGCCGCCCATTATACCAAAAAACAGCAGTTGCAGAAGCAGGGCGAAAATGAGATAATGCCGCCATGAGAAGATTTCGCCTTAGAGGAAAACGCCATCGCAACCGCACGCCGAGGCCCGACCAGGTGCCGCTGCGCGCAATGGTGCCGAACCTCATCACATCCATGGCCGCCTGCGGCGGCATCACGTCGATCGCGATCTGCGCGACCAACTACGCGAAGGCTCTGGCGGGGCAGCCCGTCACGCACAAGGACTGGACATACGGCCTGCTGGCGCTGCTCGCCGCCTGCATCTGCGACGCGCTCGACGGGCGCGTGGCGCGCCTGCTGAAGGCTAGCTCCAAGCTGGGAGCGGAGCTCGATTCGCTCGCGGACTTCGTGAACTTCGGCGTGGCCCCCGCGCTCTTCTTCTACTTCTGGGTGCTGGGCGGAGACCCGACGCTGCCGCTCCGCACGAAGCAGGTGATGCTCGCGTTCGCGCTCTTCTACGCGATGTGCGACGCCTTTCGCCTCGCGCGCTTCAACACGATGCTGGAGCAGCCGACGCTACCGTACTGGAAGCATTTCTTCCTTGGCGTGCCCGCCCCGGGCGGATGCTGGATGGTGCTTACGCCGGTACTCCTCGCCCTCTCCATAAAGAGCCTCGAACCGGTGATGCGCAATCCCGCGTGCGCCATGTTCATGCTGTGCCTCGTAGGCATACTTATGGCCTCGCGGCTCCCAACCATATCCCTTAAGAGCATCCGCCTCACGAAGCAGTACATGCTGCCGACCATGGCGTTCCTGCTGCTGCTGGTGGCGTTCCTGTTCACCCACTTCTGGCTGACGCTCGGCATCATTGGGGCAGGGTACATCGCCACGGTGCCCTTCGTGGGGCTGATCTTCCTCAAGATCAAGGCGCGGTACCTTAGAGCAAACCAAGCACAGGCTTAAGGTCGTTAAGGTCATTAAGGTCGTTAAAGTCCTTAGTGTCCCTCCTGCCCTCAATCACCTTAACCACCCTAACCACCTTAACTACCTTAAACACCTTAACCACTTTAATGACCTTAAACACCTTATCGACCTGCCAGCTGTGCCCGCGGTGCTGCGGGGTGGACCGTGCCAATGGCCAGGTCGGCTTCTGCCAGGCCGGCGACGGCGTGCGCCTCTTCCGGTGGGGACCCCACTTCGGCGAGGAGCCGCCCATCTGCGGCGAGACCGGCTCGGGCACCGTGTTCTTCTCGCGCTGCACGATGAAGTGCATCTACTGCCAAAACTCGTCATGGAGCTGGCGCGGCGCCGGACGCGACGTGCCGGTGCAGGAACTCTCCGACATCCTGCGCGACCTTGCCGTAAGGCGCCGCTGCGCCAACTGGAACCTCGTGTCGCCCACGCCCTACCTGCCGTACATCCGCGCCGCCGCCGCGCCGCTGATCGCCGACGGCATCCGCTTGCCGTTCGTGTGGAACTCGAGCGGCTACGAGCGGGTCGAGACGCTCGCCGAGTACCGCGACCTCTGCGACATCGCCCTCGTCGACCTCCGCTACTCCGACGAGGCGACGGCGCGAGCGGCCTCCTCTGCCGCAGGCTACGTCGCCGCCGCACGCGCCGCCGTCAAGCACCTTTGGGAAACCCTCGGACCGCTCGACTCGGAAGAGCCCGGCGCCGCTACGCGCGGCGTCATCGTGCGCATCCTAGTCCTGCCCGGCCATGCAGACGAGGCGATAGAGAACCTCGCATGGCTCGCCACGGAATGCTCGAACGAGGTGCACGTATCCGTGATGAGCCAATACGCGCCCGCCTTCATCGCCAGCGACACGCCGCCGTTCAACCGCGTGGTGACAGAGGAAGAGTACGCATCCGTCACCGAGGCGGCGGCCGACTTCGGCTTCGACCACGGATGGATTCAGGGGATCGGAAGCCGAGACACGGCCTCAGATCTTGTTGGCGAGAACATGGCGCCCGGCGACGGGGTCATCGCCTAGCCCTGGAGTTCATCCAGACGCCCATCGCCACGATGATCGCGATGCCGATCCAGCTGAAGGCATCCGGCACCTGCCCGAACACGGCGAATCCCAGCAGCGCGGCGAACACCACGTTCGTGTAGTCGTACACCGCCAGCTCGCGCGGCTGCGCGAGGCGGTACGCCGCCGTGATGCCGAACTGCCCCGCAGTGGCAGAGACACCGGCGCCAAAGAGTATCGCCACCTGCGTCCATGTCATCGGATGGTAGTCGAACAGGAGGAACGGCAACGTGACGAGCGTGGAAAAGCCGGAGAAGAATAGCACTATGAAGCTAGGCTCCACCTTGAGTATGCCGAGCCGCCGCACGCACGTGTAGGCGAGTCCGGCCGCAATGCCGCCCGCAAGTCCGGCGAGCGCGGCCACCGTCTCGCCCGCGAGCGCGAACCCCGGCTTCACCACGAACATCGCGCCGACGAACGCCACGACGACGGCGATGCCCTGCCGCACCGTCACGCGCTCGCCCAGCAGGAGCCAGCTCGCGACGACGGCGGAGAACGGCGAGAGCTTGTTCAGCATGCAGGCGTCGCCGAGCGGTATGTGGCTCAGCGCGTAGAAGTTGCCGAAGATGCCGATCGTCCCGAAGACGGATCGCCACACGAGCGGCCACCAGGGCATGCGGTCGCGCGGGAGCGCGACACTCCCCCGCTCCTCCCGGGAGGGTCGCGCTCCTGCGCGACCGCACATCCGCGCGAACACCACCCCCGCAACAACGACGGCGACGATGTTCCGGAAGAAGCTCTTCTGGGTGAATGGAATCGCCTCGCCGAAATCGTCGGCGAGGCGCACGAACATCCCCATGAGGGCGAACCCGAAGGCCGAGCCCACCAGGCAGAGGATGCCTTTGACGCGAGCTGTCGTGGCGTCACTTCGCGGCAGCGGCCGCGGAAATGATTCCCGCGAAGCTGTCGGCCTTGAGCGCGGCGCCGCCGATGAGGCCGCCGTCGATGTCCTTCTGGGCGAGCAGCTCGGCCGCGTTGCCGGGCTTCATAGAGCCGCCGTACTGGATGCGGACCGTCTCCGCCGCGTCGATGCCGATCATCTCGCCGAGCACCTTGCGGATGAGCGCGTGAACCTCCTGCGCCTGCTCCGGCGTGGCCGTGCGGCCGGTGCCGATCGCCCACACGGGCTCGTACGCGATCACCAGCTTCTCCGCCTCGGCGGCGGAAAGGCCCTTCAGGCCCTCCTTCATCTGGCGGACGATCACTTCCTCCACCTTGCCCGCGTCGCGCTCGGCCAGCGTCTCGCCGACGCAGACGATCGCCGTGAGGCCGGCTTTGATGACCGCCGTCGCGCGCTTGTTCACCGTCTCGTCCGTCTCGCCGAAGTACTGGCGGCGCTCCGAGTGGCCGATGATGACGTACTTCGCACCGGCGTCGACGAGCATGCCCGTGGAGATCTCGCCCGTGTAGGCGCCAGACGGCTCCCAGTGGGCGTTCTCCGCGCCAGGCTGCACCGCTGTCCCCGCGCACGCCGCAACGGCGGCAGGCACGTCGATCGCGGGCGTGCAGCACACGACGTCAACGTTCGTGTAGTCCTTCGTCGCCTCGGCGATGGCCTTCACGAGGGCGGCCGTCTCCGACGGCAGGACGTTCATCTTCCAGTTTCCGGCTATGATCTTCTTTCTCATTGGGTTTTCCTTGGTTGTTGAGAGGTTGAGATGTTGAGGGGTTGAGATGTTGAGGGGTCGAGGAGTTAGATTATATCATTTCTGGGATGGCTTAGCAAACGACTGGAATTTGACGCCAGCCTCACGGAACATTGCCTTCACCGTGTCCAGGAACGCCGTGTAGTCGCCGCCGTACACCACGCGCGAGATGCCCGCGTTCACGATCAGTTTCGCGCACGTGAGGCACGGGGATAGCGTCACGTAGATCGTGCCGCCCGCCACGTTGAGGCCGTAGCGCGCCGCTTGGCAAATGGCGTTCTGCTCGGCGTGGACGCACAGGCACTCGTCGAGCCCCTTCCCGGACGGCGTCTTGCCCGCGCAGCGCGGACACCCCCCGTCGAAGCAGTTCCTCACGCCGCGCGGCGTGCCGTTGTAGCCAGTAGCCAGCAGGTGGTTGTCCTTCACGATGACAGCCGCAACCTGACGCCGCGAGCAGTTGGAGCGCTTCGCCACCACCTGCGCTATTTCCATGAAGTACTCGTCCCAGCCGGGACGCGGGTCGTTAGCCTTTCGCTTCATTTCTTCTCGGCCTGATCTTTCTTCCCCTCGTCAGACTTCTTTTCGTCGGCCTTCTTTGCGGCCTCGGTGCGCGCATCGCGAATCTGCTTGAGCGTGTCCTTGACCTCGGCGGATTCGGGAATCAGTTCCAGCGCCTTCTTCGCATGCTCCTCCGCCTCGTCGAAGCGCTGCGTGTAGAGCATTATCATTGCCAGGTTGTTCCACACCGCCGGCTCCTTCGGATGCCTGACTAGGCACCGCTTCAGGTATTCCTCCGCACGCGCATACTGCTTCTGCACGTAGTAGCTCATGCCCATCGCGAAGTTGGCGTTCGGATCGTCGGGAACGGCCTCGAGGATTGGCTCCGCGTAGCGGCGCGCGAGCGCGAAGTCGGCGCGCACGAGCGCGAGCTGCAACCCCTCGCGCGGCGTTACCGCCTTGAGCGTACGCGAGCGCACCTCCTCCATGCTGGTGAGGATCCGCTTGAGCGAGGCGTTGTTGTGGTCGAGGTCGTCCGAAAGCCTCACATCCCTCATCGCGACCTCCGTCTGCCCAGCGCGGTCGGCGCGCTCGGCGCGCATTCGCGCGAGGCGCGCTATCCGCCACTGCACGAAGAGAAACAGCTCGTTTATGCGCTTGCCCGCGCTCTTCGGGAGCCCGCCCGCCACGTAGAACGACAGGATACGGTCTGCCAGCTTCTTCGCACGCTCCACTCCGGCCGAGCATTCTTCTTCGCCCATGCCGATAGGACGCGCCAGCACGCCCGAGCAGACAGGCAGCTCCAGCCCGTTACGCTTCCACACCTCGAAGCCTAACTGGATCGCCGCGTCCTTCATCCGCTCCGGCTTGTCCTTCATCCACGTGCGCAGCGTCATCGGCGCGCCCATAGAAAGGGCAAGACGATCCTCCGTATCAGTCACGCCTTTCTGGCGCACGTACTTGTGGTACGGACCGTTCCCCGCCATCATTGAGAGCGCCTTCAGCTGCTTGCCCTTCTCCGCCGCCGCAAGTTCAAGCCTGGAATCGAAAGCGCCGTCGGTGAAGATCCAGTGAACGGGGCCGCATTCGGCTAGAACTTCTTCGACATAGTCATCAAGAAGCTTCAGCATATCCCGAGTTCCCTTTTGCCAACGTCCGGGCACAACAGCGAGGACAAGCAAGATCGGCACGACGACCAAGACTATCGTGCCATGGCCCTTGTAGTTTGACGGCTCTTCGACCTTCTGAACGGGCACGGGATCTTCATCGTCATCGTCACCGTTCAGGTTGGCGAATCGCTCGTTGGCGAGGCGTGCGTGGTCGCGGCATGCTGCGTCAACGCCCATCACCGCCATCGAAAAGACAAGCGTCATCGAAGAAAGAAGCATCAGCACCTGCAGGAAGTACGGCGTCACGGAAATGTCGTTGTGCCAGGTCCAGAACCAGAGCGGGCTGAGCTCAGAGAGCTGCGCAAGCGCCAGCATACCCGTTACGAAGAAGACAGCGCCGGTGTGGTACGGAAGGAACTGCTCCTCGTCGACAGCGCGGGGCAGCAAGACAGCAGAAACGATAAGGGGCAAAACGCATATGCCAATGCTCAGCACCCAGCCGAGCCCTGATGCCGCATGGATAAACTGAGTCCACCAGCGCGTCGCATACATGAGCGGCATGTCGCTGCCGCCAAGGCCGGACGCCGCAAGGCCCTCCAGCCATATGAACGATGCGCAGTTGGCCGCGATGCCGATTATGAGGCCCAACGCCCACAGGAACGTGAGATGCCACTTCGAACGCTGCTCCACGATCGGGTTCAGGAGCGCCATGCCCATCGACACCGCCGCATAGCGGAGCGCCATGAAGTACACGCCCCAGCAAACTGCCGTAAGAACGAACCCTAACGGCGTGTCGGCGGAAAGAAGGCCGAGCAGGAACATGCTGATGTTCACCTCGCGAAGCCGGCCATGCTGCAGGAACGAGAAGAACTGGTAGACGGAGAACACGGAAATCAGCAGAAGCAGCCCAGACGGAGAGAACCCCTGCCCCACGCGCCAGATCGGATCCGCGCAAAGGAAGGCGAGCGCCCCCAGGAATGCGACACCACGCACCACGACAAAGCGCCTGTGCGCAACGCTCAATCTCCGCCGTATCGTAAGCGAAAGAATCGAACGGAACAGCAGGTATGCGAAACCAACCGTAAGCCCGAGCGCCAAACGGCCGCCCCACGTGATCAGGAGATTGCCAAGCCCCACGCCGTTGATTGAATACAGGCCACGTGCGATGACACGCCAGAACCCTGGGAAAATGGCAGCAGTTGGGCGGAGACCGGCACCGACAACAGCATCATCCCACACATCCGGAGTCAAACCAGGAAACGCACAGACGGACAAGAACACAACCGATAGTACGGCAAGAATACCGGCAAACATGAAGTCCAACTTGTCCAGCTCAGAAATCGGAATCGTCACTGGCGGGCGCGATCCGATCGGACTGTCGTCTTCGTCATGGCTACCACGCCTGTAGTCGTCTTCGTAATCCTCATCGAAATCTTCACCGTAACGACGCTTCATCTCGCCTCCTTCAGTTTCCTGTCAAAACTTAAGGACCTTAAGGACGCCAAGGCCCTTAAAGTCCCTAATGACCTTAGTCTCTTCAAGGTCTGTTCGCTTACGCCTGACGACGACGGCGACGAAGCGCCAACAGCGAACCGCCAATCAAGAGCAGCATCCCACTCGTTGGCTCAGGCGTGGACGAGCCGAGATTGCCAGCTTCAGCTGCCGCGATTGCCGAATTAGAATTGAACGGATTCGTCGCGACATATCCAGCCGAAACAAGATCGTCGTAAGTATACTTGTAACCAGTCTTTGTCGTACCCTCACCCGATCCACCAACCTTGTAGTTGGCCATCTCCACGTAGAACGACCACGAGGAATTGTCCACTCCCTGAGCCGTAAGGTCGGTCTGCATCGTATCGGAATACGTACCGTCGCTATCGGTAAAAAGAGTTCCGTTAGCCGTACTCGCGGAACCGATCGACTTCGTGGTAGAACCATCGGTCGCGTACAGTGTGGCCGAGTCAAACGTATCCCCGTCACCCTCGCCTGCAACCTGCCAATACAGTGTGCCGGCCGACGCAACCATGGCCGATGCCACAAAGGCAATCGTAACAAAAAACTTTTGTGTCATGTTCATTTCGTGATTCCTCTCAAAAGACTACCACGTAATCTGGATGCTATTCTCGGCGGAGGACGTCAAGTACCAGAAGCCAGTTCCAAGCGGGATGGGCAGATAACCGCCAGTGCCTTCCGTAACGCGCACACCACTGTCATTCACATAACCCCACGCGTTGGAGATATACGTGTAGGTACGCGTCGCACCGCCAGCGAGCGGAACCACAATCTGGTCACCGGTCGTCTTACGGGTCTTCTGCGTCGCGCCAGAAATAGCACTCGCCTGCGGAACAAACGCAGTCGCCTTCGGGCTAGCAACGAGGTACTTCGTCGCACCCGTCAAGGTTGTGGTCGCAACCGCAGAACCGACCGCGCCGTACACGTAGAAGTAAGCAGGGGTAGTTGGGTTCTGACGCTCGAGATACAGTGCCTGACCACGTTCAATCGTGGCCGTGCTAGGAGAACCAGCCGTCGCCGTGATGCTGCTATTGGCCGTCGTTCCAGCCACCCACGCACCGCCGCTCAATGTATAGAACGTCCATGTACCGTTGTTGTACACATAGAGGTTGTCGCCATTGGTAAGGTTATCCGTCTTGACGAGGTCGGCAACCTTAACATTGTTAGCAGGATCGCCAACATCTGTCCACGGCACGCCTACCGCTGTAATCGCCAGATCGCTGTCAACGCGCATCCAACCCAAGGTTTTCTCGTCGGTCAACGCATCTGTGGCGAACGCCGCCGCCGTCAGGGCCACTGCCCCCACGCACATGATTGAACGAAGTTTCATTGTCTTGTTTCCTTCTTTCTGAAATTACTTGTCGAACTTGCGAACGCCGATGACCTTGAAGAAGGAGCCATTGGTCGGCTTCTCGAACGTGAAGTCGCCGTTGGCGTCCGCCTTGGCATCAAGCTCAGTGGCAAACTCACCCGGCTTCGCGCCCGTCACAACCTTGTAGTCGACCACAGGCGAGAGACCCGACGTGGAGATCGTGATCTTCGTGCCGCTCGGCTTGATGGCCGTGATGACCGGCGCCTCGACCTCGACGAGCGTCGCGACAGCCGCGCCGCCGATCGCCGTGGTTTTCGCCTGCGCGATCGCGCCCGCTCCGGCCGCAGCCTTCGTGTCGCCGCTCACCGAACCATAGCTGTTGACCGCCTTCAGCTTGCCGTTCTCGTCGAGACCGCCAACTGCCACCGCGCCGTCAGCCGCCGTCACGCGCGTGTCGAGCAGATAAACCGCATACACGCCTTTATTGAGCGTAGCTGCGAGTTCTGCATCCACCTGATAGAGGAGAGGCGGGCAGTAGGTGCCGTTCTCGCCCTGCTTGGCAACAGCCGCCAGAAGCACCACCTTGTCGGCCGGATCGACTGTCGTTCCGTCGGCCTTGATGCCCTCAAACACGCCGTCCGCCGACCAAACGAGCGCGTAGCACTCGCCAGCGAGGACGTCCGAGCCATCCGCGTACTTGTCAGGACCAGGCGTGGAGAACGAGATCAGCGTGTCGTCCACCGCCGCGAAGGAGGCAACTGCCAACCCCGCGACACCCAACATCGTCATCAGTCTTTTCATTTCAGAACCTCTTCTTTCAAAGTGTGAGTTACTTGATAACCTTCAGCTTAAGGTACTTGACCGCTGCATCGCCAAGGTCGATAGTCTTGGAACCCGCCAACGCTTCCGCAGAGGAAATCGTGGTCGCATCGCTCCACGTGCTGTTGTCGGTCGAAGTCGAGAGAACATACGTATAGCCGGTCTTCACGTTCGCCGCGTCAAACGTGACGGTCGCCTGCGTGCCGGACATGCTCATCGACTTCACGCCGAACGTCTTGCCATCGGACACATCATAGCCTGCGGCATACTTCTCGCCCACGCCCATGCCAGAGCCGTCAGGAGCTTCAGTCGTGGTACGCGTAATGCCCTGCTGCTCGATCCAGGTCTTCGGGACATTTTCGCCGTCAATTTCAACCGTCTGGTTTTCACCTGAAGTCGCATCCGCAAGCTCCGGCAGAACAGTATCGACCGAGGTCGCTGTCGCGTCCTGCTTGACGAGGAGCTCGTCGATTGACGTAGAACCGATGACCTGAACGGAGGAAAGCTGGGTTGTACTCGCCGCAAGCTTGTACCACGAACCGTTCTGTCCGGGAAGGTTCGTCGTATCCGTTGTAAGGTAGCCGTTCGCCGTCAAGATCGGCTCGCCGTCCACGCGGATTTGGCAGAGGGCATGAGCATAGTCAAACGTGAAGCTCACGCGGTGCCAAGAACCAACTGTGTATGTCGTCGAGCCAAGGCTGTACCATGCAGCCGCATTCGACTTGTTCTTGCACCAGATCTTCAGGGTCGCGTCAGTATCCACGCCCACCGCGACCTGGATGTCGCTCGTTTCCGTCCCGGAAGGAAAAGCCAGCGCATCGTCGGGAGTGGCGATCTGAACCATCATGTCCACCGTCGCCGGCTTCTGTGTCGTCGTAGCCGTAGTGAGCGTGTGCGTGACGCGACCTTCCACCGCGAGAACCTTGGTCTTGGCCGCGGAATTGATCGGCGTACCGATTGCGGCGACCGCTGCCGTATAGGTCGCCCCCGTGACAGTGCCGTAGCCCGTCCACGTGCCACCAGACGTCGTCACGCCCGTCACGGCCGTGTTGGGGTCTGGAGTCTCGAACGACTCGCTAATCACATCTGACGCAGCGCCCATTGCGGACGCAGCGAACAGCGCGCACCCTGCGGCTGTCATCAATCCAAAAACTCTTTTCTTTTGCATTTCGTGAATCCTCTTTTGGGGAAGTTCGGCACTACTTTACCATAAACCGTCGGGGAAGTGCAAGGGGGAATTTGAAAAAAATAAAAAAAGTTTTTTTGGGCTGGAATGGGCTGGTGCCTGGTGCTTGGTGCCTGGTGCTTAGTGCTTGGTGCTTGGTGCTTTGTGCTTTGTGCGTAGTGCTTGGTGCTTTGTGCGTAGTGCTTGGTGCTTTGTGCGTAGTGCTTGGTGCTTTGTGCGGCCGCGCAGGAGCGCGGCCCTCCCATGCTTTCAGGGACAGGAGAGGCAGGCGGTGCGGCCAGCGGCGAGGAGTGCGCGCAGGGCGTCGGCGTCGCGCGCGGCGAGCGCGGCGCGGTAGCCGTCGAGGCGCGCGACGAGGCCCTCGAGCGTGACGAGGAGCGCGTCGCGATTGGCGAGGAAGAGGTCCGTCCAGATGTCCGGATCGAGCCGCGCGACGCGCGTCATGTCGCGGAAGCTGCCTGCCGAGTAGCCGGCGTGGTCTTGCGCGAGAGGATCCTGGATGTAGGCGGACGAGACGACGTGCGCGAGCTGGCTCGTGAGCGCGATCATGCGGTCGTGGTGCTGTGGCGTGGTGAAGACGACGCGTCCGAAGCCAAGGCCCGCGAAGAACTTCTCCAGCATGTCGAGTGGACCGCGCCCGCAAGAAGGATATGGCGTGAGGATCATCGAGGCGTTGCGGAAGAGGTCGGCAGACGCGTTCGCCCACCCACTCGTCTCCTTGCCGGCCATCGGGTGCCCGCCCACGAACGTCCAGCGGCCCTGGAAGGCGTACTTCTCGAGCGCGGCGCAGATGGTCCCCTTCACGCCCGTGGCGTCGACGACGACCGCGCCCTTCCCGAACGTCGCCTGGTGCGCGTCGATCCACGGCACGACGGCGGACGGCGGCAGCGCGACGATGACGATGTCGCACGCGCCGATGTCATCGTCAAGCACGGCCTGCGCCACGCCTTCGGCGACAGCCCTATCCGCCGTCGCGCGCGTGCGGTTCCACACGCGCACCTTATGGCCGGCCTGCGCGGCCGCCTTTGCGAACGACCCGCCGATCAATCCCAATCCTATGACGCCAACATTCACCCTTCACCCTTCACCTTTCCCCCTTCACCTTCACCTTCACCTTAACCTTCACCTTCCCTCTTCACCTTCACCTTAACCTTAACCTTCACCTTAACCTTATTCCATCGCCTCCGCGAGGGCCTTGCCGAACGCGGAGCAGCTGATCTCGGTGGCGCCTTCCATCTGGCGAGCGAAGTCGTACGTGACGGTCTTTGCGGCGATCACCTTGTCCATCGCTGCGATGATCTTGTCGGCGGCCTCGGTCCAGCCCATGTGCGGCGATCACCTTGTCCATCGCGGCGATGATCTTGTCGGCGGCCTCGGTCCAGCCCATGTAGCGGAACATCATCTCGCCGGAGAGGATGAGCGAGCCGGGATTGACCTTGTCGAGGTTCGCGTACT
The DNA here is from genome assembly GCA_902769585.1 of uncultured bacterium. Lineage (GTDB taxonomy): Bacteria > Verrucomicrobiota > Kiritimatiellia > RFP12 > UBA1067 > RUG572. Next base: position 203 of record CACXPT010000049.1, on the reverse strand, counting down.
TCGGCGCGGTGCCGTGCGTGGCCTCGAAGACGGCGACGCCCGTCTGGTAGTTGATGTTCGCGCCGGGCGCGATGCCGATGCCGCCCACCGTCGCCGCCAGCGCGTCGGAGACGTAGTCGCCGTTGAGGTTCAGCGTCGCGATCACGTCGTACTCCGCCGGACGCGTGAGAATCTGCTGCAGGAACGCATCGCAGATGCAGTCC
>CACXPT010000048.1 GCA_902769585.1 uncultured bacterium | reverse complement strand
GAACGGCAGCGACTGGGCCTCCGCGCTGACCATCGGCCAGCGCCTTGCGAACGGCGAGACGACGTGGAGCAACGAAGAGAATAAACTCGTGAACATAGAGAACCAGTACGCGAGCGCCCGGTTCGAGATGACGGGCGGCACGGTCACCACGCCGTCCATCTTGTTCGGCAACCCCTACGACATCAACGGCAAGAAGGATCTCCACACCGCCTCGCGCTTCGCGCTGCGCGGCGGCACGCTCCGCCTCGGCGTCAACGGCATCCGCAAGGCGAGATACTGGGACGCGAGCGATTCGCACTACGACTGCGTACTCTCCGGCGGCACGTTCACGTTCTACAAGAACGATGCCGATGCCCAGGCCGACATGCGCCTCTCCGACCGCGACGGCGGCACGTCGTTCTGTACCTCCAACAACGTCACCGGCACGCGCATCTACGGTTCCCTCTACGGCTCGGGGGGCTTCCGCAAGATCGGCCCCGGCACGCTCCGCCTCACGGGCGCGAACGACTACACGGGCCGCACGGACGTGGTGGAGGGATCGCTCTACACGGGCGCGGACTGCGCGTTCACGGTCGACGCCATCTGGCAGGCGGACGATTTCTCCGACCTCGGCGCCGGCACGCAGGTCGGGGACTGGACGAACCGCGCCGGCCTCGGCCCGTGGGCGTTCAAGAGCGCCGGAAACATCGACTCGTTCAGAGGCAAGAACTTCTCGTCGCCGACCGTCGCCGCCACCACGATGAACGGACACGCCGAGCTCGCGTTCGACGGCACGCGCGCCGTCTTCGTCACCGGCAACGCCGCCCAGCCCATCAGCGGAAAGGACAAGTTCACCATCGCCTGCGTGCTGCGCGTGGAGGAGGGCGCCGTGGGCGGCGGATCGAGGGACGACTGGTTGACTTCCACCGTGGTCATGGGTGCCACCATTCCGCAGTCTGCAGGGACGGTGGGTAGCCGCTACGGCCTCGCGCTCAACCCGTCGGGCTGCATCGGCTGCGGCATGGAGAGCACCTGGCAGGCGGACGGAGCGAACGTCACGACCAACGAGACGCTCTGGACCACCACGCCGATCAACGACGGCAAGCCGCACGTGGTGGTGTGGACGTGGGAGTACGGCAAGCAGCATTCCCTGCGCGTCGACAACGAGACGTGGAACTGTGACTCCGTTACGAACGGCTGCCGGCAGACGATGCAGACGCGCTTCATCATCGGAGCGGGCGAACGGGCGCCGGCGAACACGTTCCGCGGCACGATCGCCGACCTGCGCATGACGCCGTGGGTGCTGAATGACGCTGGATACGCCCGTGTGCTCGGGCTCCGCTACGGCGTGGAGGCGTTCGCCCCCGGCGCCGCACCGTCGGCGCCGTCCACGGAGACGGTCCCCGCCGCAACGGCCACATGGGACGCCGAGTCGCTCACGCAGACCGACGGGCAGCCCGTCACCGAGTGGCCGGAGAAGGACGGCAAGGGCGTGTCGGGGAGCATGCCGGGGTATGCCGGCACGACGGTCGGCCCGACGATCACGCGCGGCCCGGACGGACACAAGCTCGTCTCCTTCAACGGCACGAACGCCTGCCTTGCGCTCACGGGCAGCAAAGACACGCCCGTAAGCGACGCCGGCAGCATGACCGTGGCGATGGTGGTGCGCTTCACGGGGTATGGTTCCGGCGGCGGTAAATTCACCTCGAAGGGCGACACGACAGGCTTTTTCGGCGAGTCGTTCGGCCCTAAAAACCGGCAGTGGCTCCTGACGCTCACCGGTTCGGCGCGCGTGGGCGCGTGCGCGGAGTGGAGCAGCCAGGCCGGGACCGTCGCGTTGCGGAGCGCGCGCCGGTTCCTCGACGACGGCGAGCTGCACGTGATCGTCGTCTCCTATCCGCCGAGCGGCTCGGAGGGAACGATGATCTTCGCCCTTGACGGCGTGACGACGACCCTCTCCTGCACGCCCACGAACAACATCTCCAAGACCCGCATCCTGCTGGGCGGCGCGGAGCAGGGCGGCAAGGCCCGCTACGCGCCTGTGGACGTGGCGGAGTTCCGTTTCTGGAAGAACGTCGCGCTCACGGCCGGGCAGGTGGAGACGCTCACGAAGGAACTGTGCGCGAAGTACAACGTCTACGACGAGGGCTTCGAGCGCGGACGGGCGGTCGACCGCCAGCAGCGCTCGCGCGAGGTGTTCGTGCACGCGGGCGCGTCCTACGGCGCGCCGGTGAACTTGGACTTCACGCTCTGGCCCGACCAGACCATCTGGGGCGACGGCGAGGTCGTGGGACACATGTACGTGGCGTCCGGCGCGACCGTGAAGACGACGGCTACGAACACGTTGACCACGGCTGACGCGGAGTTTGCCGATGGCGCGATCCTGAAGGCCGAGTGCGCGGCGGACGGCGCGGTCAATCCGCTTTCCGTCACGGGCGACGTGTGGTTCCCTGACGGCACGGTGACGGTCGACGTGCAGGGTGTCAAGCCCGTGCCGAACACGCCGCTCCTGACGTGGACGGGCTCGGCCCGCCTGCGCGGCACGACGGAGTTCGTCCCGGCCGATCCCAATTCCGGAATGACGTTCCGCATTGACGCGGCGAATCGCCGCCTCGTGGTGGCCCCGCCCTCCGGCACGACCATCATCTTCCGCTAAGGCAATCCATCATGCGGTCCAACTTCCAGATTCCCCTGACAAGACGAGGATTCCTGCGCGGGGGGCTGGCGGCGTTTGGCGGTTTCGTGCTGCCGGCGCGCGCGTTCGCCATTGGCAAGCCGAACATGCGGCTCGGCGTCGTGAGCGACGTGCACATCTCGAAGGCGTGGAAACAGGAGTTCTACTTCGAGAAGGCGCTGCGGTGGTTCGACGCGCAGGGCGTCGACGCGGTCATGGTGCCGGGCGACATCGCGCATTCCGGACTGATTTCCGAGCTTGCGAGCTTCGCGTCGGTCTGGGACAAGGTGTTCCTCGGCGACAAGGGCGCGGACGGACGTCCCGTCGCGAAGCTGTTCGTCACCGGCAACCACGACCTCGACGCATGGTGGGTGAAGGGCAAGGACGAGTGGCGCGCCGCAAACGTGTTCAGCTACGCCGACAATCCCGCCAAGGTCTGGGAGCGCCTCTTCCACGAGGAGTGGCAGCTCATCTGGCGCAAGCGCGTTAAGGGGTACGACTTCATCGGGGCGCAGTGGCCCACGAAAGCGACGCAGCCGCCCGTCGAGGCGTGGTTCCGGGAACACGCGAGCGAACTCGCGGGCGTAAAGCCGTTCTTCTACGTCCAGCACGCGCACCCGAAGGGAACGTGCGGCGACGGCAAGACCTCGTATGACCGTGGCGAGGCAACGCGCGCCCTCGCGCCGTTCGCGAACGCGGTGGCGATCACGGGGCACTCGCACCAGACTCTGACCGACGAGAGCGGCATCTGGCAGGGGACGTTCACGTCCATCAATGCCGGCTGCCTGCGCGCCGGCGACAACGACCGGAAGGGCTACGACAGCACGTATCCGTTCTACAGCCCGAAGAGGAGCCAGAACCGGATGAAGCCTCTTGCGGCGGAGGAAGGACGATGCGGACTCCTCGTCGACGTGTTCGACGACCATCTGCTCGTGCAGCGCCGCTCGTTCGAGTACGACATGCCGCTTGGTGACGACTGGTGCGTGGCGTTGCCTGCGGCCGTTGGCGGTCCCTTCGACCCTGCGCGGCAGCGCCGCGAGAGCGTCGGGCCGGAGTTCATGCCCGGGGCGAAGGTCGAGGCGGTGCGGTGCGCGGCGCCGCCGGAGGAGATCGCCGGGCCTGCGCTCAAGGGCAAGCCGTGCGTGCACGTGCGCATTCCGTACCCGCGCACGGCGAAGCCGGGGTCGCGCGTGTACGATTTCGAGGTGGAGATGCGGGTGGACGGCGCGTGCAAGCTGAAGCGTCTGGTGCTGGCCAACGGCTACAACGTGCCGGAGGCGGAGGCTGACCGCACGAGCAACTGCCTCTTCGGCATCGAGGAAGTGCCCGCGACGGGCGAGATCACTTTCGCCGTCACCCCGCGTAACGCCTTTGGCGTCCCCGGCCGTCCCCTCGTGGCGAAGTTGTAGCCCCCCGTGCGGGGCGCATCTGCGTAATTCACCGCAGAGCCTTCTGATGATTGGAAACAACTATTTGAAACAACTTGCCTTTGGCGCGCGGGCTAACTCGCCCGCGCCCATTTACCGATCCTGGAACGGCTTCCCGTCGGAGGTCAGGATCTCGCGGTTGTCCGTGTCGTAGAAATACCGCTCGATGGTGGCGACCTTCAGTTCTGCCGCATCCATCATGGAGTCTCCTGTACGGGAGTGATGGCGCAATTATATCAAAAGTCCACAGGAGACGATATGCAGAAGACAGAAAACGCGCGGGCGAGTTAGCCCGCGCACCTCTTCAAAGTTGTTTTTACCAGTTGTTCTGGTTGTTTCCAATCCCAAAGAGCAAGGGTGAAAAACGCCCACCCCCGTGCGCACCGCCGCCCGCAATTGACGTAGGAACGGCAATCGGGTATACTGTGAGACATGAAACTTGTTATCAAGGACAACTGCGAATCTCCAAGCCTGCGCCAGTTCAAGGGCGGCCGCGCCGAGGCGGTGAAGTGAAAGGTAAGCAAATGAAAAAGATCGCCTTTGCGGGCACGATGACGGCCGTATGTGCGGCGCTTTCGGTTGTCTACGCGGATCGGGTGAACCCGCCGCGGGAAATGATCGCGCCGGACTTCCGGCATTGCGTGACGCAGCGTGCGTTTACGGGAATCCCCAGCCTGGCGATCGCGCCGAACGGACGTCTCTGGGCGACGTGGTACGCGGGGCCCAGTCCGGCGGAGGACGACAACAACTACTGCGTGCTTTCCACGAGCGACGATGACGGCCGCACCTGGCGCGAGGTGTTCGTGGTCGATCCGGACGGCATGGGCATCCGCCGGACCTTCGACCCGGAGGTGTGGGTCTCGCCCGACGGGAAACTGCGCTGGTTCTGGGCGGACCGCACCGGCGGCGCGCAGGAAACCGCCGGCACCTGGATGATGACGTTCCCCGACGCGAACGTGGTGCCGGACGCGCCCACGCCGCCGGTCTGCGTGGCGGAGGGCGTGATGATGTGCAAGCCGCTCGTCCTTTCGGACGGCACCTGGCTCCTGCCGAACAGCAACTGGGGCGAGGAGAAGAGCGCGGGCGTGACGGCCTCTTCCGACAAGGGAGCGAGCTGGCGATTCCGCGGCGGGGCAACGGGACCGAAGCCGGACCGTACCTGCGACGAGCATAACATCGTGGAGAAGAAGAACGGCGACCTCTGGGTCCTCGCGCGCACGCTCTCGGGCATCCGCGAGGCGGTCTCGCACGACAAGGGCGCGACCTGGTCGCCGCTCGAGCCGTCGAAGATCCGTCATACGCCGAGCCGCTTCTTCGTCCGCCGGCTCCAGTCCGGGAACCTACTCTTGGTGAAGCACGGGCCAATCGGCCAAGACGTCGGGCGCAAGTTGCTCACCGCCTACCTGTCGCGCGACGACGGCGCGACGTGGGAGGGCGGGCTGTTGCTCGACGAGCGCGGCGGTGCCGCCTACCCCGACGGCGACCAGCGTTCCGACGGGCAGATCTACATCACGTACGATTTCAACCGGACCGGCGCACGTGAGATCCTGTTCGCCTCGTTCAGGGAAGAGGACGTGTTGCAGGGGAAAAACGTGTCCGGCAAGCTGCGCCTCCAGCAGATCGTCAGCCGGGCGACCGGGCGTCCACTCCTGCCGGCGAAGGTGTTCCCGCCGGACGCCTACCACGGCGTGGACAACCGCGCGCACGTCGGCATCTCCTCGCTCGCAATCTCGCCGCGCACGGGGCGGATGTGGGCAACGTGGTATGGCGGCGTCACACCCGCGGAAGACCACAACAACTACTGCGTGCTCTCCACCAGCGCGGACGGGGGCGAAACCTGGAAAGAGGTGCTCGTGGCCGATCCGGACGGTGGCCGCCCGCGCCGCACCTTCGACCCGGAGGTGTGGATCTCGCCCGACGGCAAGCTGCGCTGGACGTGGGCGGACCGGGACGGTTCGGGAGCTGTCAATGACCAGCTCTGGATGCTGACGCTCGACGCCGAGTCGGAGCCGCCCGCGAAATTGCCCGAGCCGCAGTATGTCGGTTCCGGCGTGATGATGTGCAAGCCGCTCGTTCTTTCCAACGGGACGTGGCTCTTCCCGCTGGCGAAATGGCAGCAAGAGGTGAGTTCGTGCGTGTACGCGAGCGACGACGGCGGCAAGACGTTCTCCCTGCGCGGCGGTGCCTCGATGCCGCAGGTCGACCGGCTCTTTGATGAGCACAACCTCGTCGAGAAGAAGAACGGCGACCTCTGGTGTTGGTCGCGCACGCGGACAGGCATCCGCACGGCGATCTCCCACGACAAGGGCGCGACCTGGTCCCCGCTCGAATACTTGAAGGGCATCAAGCACACCTCCAGCCGCTTCTTCATCCGCCGCCTTCAGTCCGGGAACCTGATTCTCGTGAAGCACGGGCCGCTGGACAAGGACGTCGGGCGCAAGATGATTACCGCCTATCTCTCGCGCGATGAGGGCGCGACGTGGGAAGGCGGACTCATGCTAGACGAGCGGCCGGGCGTCTCCTATCCCGACGGGCAGCAGACTGCGGACGGGACGATCTACATCACCTACGATTACGACCGCGTCCGCTCGCGCGAAATCTACTTCTGCGAGGAAGACATCCTTGCGGGCAAGGACGTCTCCGGCAAGGTGCGGATGCGCCGTCTCATCTCCAAGAGCCGCGGTTACCCGTCGGTCGGATTGCCCAAGCCGGCGGACAACCGAGACGGAGTCCCGTTTGTCGACACGGGCAACGGCGCGTGGCATTGCGAAGGTTTTGAATCCGCTCCGCTGCGCGCGGGCGCGCTCCTGTTTACGGACCGCCGCTATGCAGTGGCGGAAGGGCAGTTGCCCTCGGGATGGACGAACGTGAAGTTCCTACGCATTCCCCTTAACGGGCAAAAGACTGTCACCTGCGCGAAACCGGGCGTGCTGGGCGTCCTGACGCCGATGCCGAACCGCAACAGGGATTCGTTGCAGAAGTCGCTGGAGGCGCAGGGATTCCGTCGCGTGGCCTTGCCGGAGATCCGCCTTTTCGATCCGTTCAACCCTGGGAACCTAGTGACGCTTTTCCAGAAGTCATGCAATGCGGGCGAAACGGTCGAGATCGGCAAATGGGGCGTGCCGGTTTGGTTTGAATGATATGCGGGCTAGCTTTAGGTTTAGCCATTTGAAATGAATGATATGCGTTTGCGAAATCTTTTTTCACTGTTGCGTTGTGTTTTTGGGGCATAGATGTTATAATTTTCATCATTCTTCCAAGTAAGGAGCAGAGGCGATATGGCATTGTGCTACAAGAAACTTTGGAAACTGCTGATTGATCGTGACATGACTCGCGCAGACCTGCGCGAGGCGACTGGCGTTTCGCCTGCGACATTTGCGAAAATGTCGAAAGGCGAACCTGTCGGGGCGGGCATCCTTGACCGCATCTGTGAATCCATGAATTGCAACATCGGCGACATCGTTGACCACGTGCCGGACGCAAGTGTTCAGGCGAATGCGAACGATGGTATCAAAAAAGGGGGACAAGACATATGCCAGAAGTAGCAGGTTGTCAGAATCGAGAAAATCCGGCGTTCCCCGAATCGCTCTTCGCATGGGGGAATTCTGGTTCTTACGCCATCAGCCGAGGCTCTGATGGCGGGTCGGGATGGCAGAAGCCGCCATTGCGGACTCGTTTGATAATGCAGCTTGAAGCACTTGCCGAGGGAATCCTCGGTGGCAGCGTTTCATCGCAAGCAAATATCTTTCTTGTTGGAGGTCCTGGTAACGGTAAGACGCATGCGGCTAAGTATTTCTTGAAGCAGGTGCTGAAGGACAATTTTGATGAGATGCCGACCTCTGCGACAGGCTCGGTTACAATGGATTTTGCGGACAGCGCATCTCCTGTTATGCATCTTCACTATATTGAAGACGCATCGGCCGGGCAGGACAACGGAGCCATCTATAAGCGATTCATAGATGATGTCGAGGAGTATGTCCTCTCGCCACGGCAAGGCGCGATATTCCTGTGTTGCGTCAATCGAGGGATTCTGGCGACTGTGCTTGCAAAGATTGCCAAGCATGAAATCGAAGCGTCTCAAGGAGCAAGGAAGTTTATCGCCACTTTGTCATCAGTTGTCTCTCCTGATGCTACTCCCAAGGCGCTATGGCCGTTTGAGTCGGAGGGAAATGTCTATATCCATCCGATGGACGAGGAGAGCCTTCTGGAGTGCATAGGCGACCGGCATCCAGTCGCCATCGATATCCTCGATGAAATATGTACCGAAGATGATGGCCGATGCTTGTCGTGTGCGAATGCGCAGAAATGCCCTATCTTTTCCAATATAACAGCGTTGCGTGACGAGAAGCGGCGTGGGAGCCTGCTTAAGATTCTGCGGTACTATGAAATCGTCGCTTCCCGGCGACTTTCGTTCCGGGATTTGTTTTCGATTTTCAGCCAGCTCGCGGCAGGGTCGCCTTACGAGTATGTCATAAACGGAAAGAGAACAAGTCCTTGCAAATGGGTCGAAAAACAGATCGAACTATCTTCTTCTAATCTTCGAGAGGATAGACTTTCTGCTTTATTTGCCCTCGCCTCGGCGCTTTATCACAACAGGCTCTTTGGAACATGGGACGACTTTAGGGCTCAGGCAAGGCCTCTTCTGAAATTGGCAAAGGGGTCAAGGATTGCATCTATAAAGGCCATCGTTCCTGTGCTACAGTCAATCGCGTCGCTGATTCGCAAGAGCGCAACCGCCTCTGCACAGAATTACCTGCCGAAGTGTGCGGCGATGCTTGATCCGGCGATTCAAGATGTTGCTGCCATTGTCGATGGAGGACAGGAATGCATAGAAAAGATTAGGCAGTGCGAGGATGCCTTCTGCAAATCACTCACACTTGGCATTGACATGTTTCTCAATGACGGGTATTGCCCTCCTTCAGAAGTAGAGCGATGTCTGTTCCTTGAGGTTCGGAGTATTGAACAAGACCAGAACATTCTTGATATGCCAGTTTCCGATCCCGAGTTCCAGACGGCGCAGACAATCCTGTCCGTCTTGCGGGTGGTGTTGTCTCGAATGGCGAAGCGTGCGATTGGGGCATTTGATGCATTCGTTTACGCTGGCGATAGGCTTGACGAGTATCGGGCAATGCTCGACAACGATCCGTCGCATCCCAATCTCGCAGCCAAGAAGCGCCGACTCTGCTCTACGATTCAAGGGTATCTTTTCCCAGAGGGACTTTTCTCATGCTCAATGCTGGCAACGCTTGGGCAGGCAGAACCCGACGAGACAAACGGCTTCTTCATGAAAAACTCCCGACCGGCCCATTTTGCGATTTCGCCGAGCGGAGCGGGAGATGGCATGACCCGTAATCTGCTATTTGTTCGTGAGGCCGACCTTGGTCTGTCGATAAAGGTGAACTTCGACATCTATTCGGCTCTGGTTGACCTTCAAAACGGGCTTAAACCCGCCTCGCTGCCGGCTCGGATCAACGACATATTCGATGGCGTCAAGTCGCGGATACAAGGGCGGCTGTGCCACAACTGGGATCTTGGTGCTTCAAGATTCCTCTACTGCGACCGGGATGGCGCACGGCATGCCGTGAGCTGGAATCCTGACGAGGGCTTCTTCCCATCGGAAATTTGAAAGGTGTGACTTATGGATTGGGATGGACAGTATGACGGCTTGAGGGAGTCTGGAGCGTTCTTCAGACCAATGCGAATTCCTGAACAATGTTCGGGCGAAATGTTGTCGGCGGAGTTGCAGCGAGAGTTCTGCTTCCAGCCGCTTGACGACGCTTTCATTCAGAACACCGGTAGTCGACTTCTTAAAGAACTAAGGAAATCACAGAGCGCAGACGACGTCTGGCTTTCACATTTCTTTGATGTTGTTGCGCGGTATCCCGTTCAGTCGCGTCAAGCGGCAAAGCACGATATTGCTTACGTGATTCCCTTCATCCCTTCGATAGCCCTGTTCTCCACACCAAGACGCGTGACGAAGAGAAACGAGGGCGACACAAACGAACAGGATAGGTCTTGGAAGCCAGGTCCGTTCATCAAGGAGTGCCTCTCATATTGTTTGCCTACAGAGCAGTTGGACGCATTCTTCAAGGAAATCCAGACCGCCGTGCAGGTTTCAGACGAAGACGATTTGTTTGCAAGATTCATTACAGAGAAGACCAACGAGGCGCTGCAAGAACATCTTGACATCAGGATCACCGACAAGATTTTCTCCGAAGCCTACAGGCACGGAAAGGAATGTTTCATGCCACAGGCCGTGAGAGACAGGATTGCTGTTGCTCCGTTTAAGCGGTTTGCGGACGACATCAAAGCGGTATTGTCGGTCAAACCTTTCGTATCAAGGCGTCAGTTCATGGCAATGCTTGAGGCCGTTATGCGGATTGGGACTTCTGCCCATGTCCTGTGGATGTGCAACATAAACAGGCGACTCGAAAAGGACTTGTTTGCGCTGTTCAATAGCGGTGAAGGGCAATTTACGGAAGCGCAGTTGTTCGACGCCCTGAATATGCCCTCATCTGGAATTCTGTCATACGGCATGAATTTCCAGATGCGGATGAAGGAGTTTTTCAAGGCATACGAGCGCAGTACCAAGCGGCTCTCGTTTCTTTTGTACAGATTGAAAGAACTTGCTTCGCTTCCACGCGAGACATACGATTGGTCGTCCCCAGAGGCATTCGTCAAGAGTGTCAATGACATCAACGGATACATAAAGGCCAATCCAACTTTTCTTGCCGAGTACGAGTCGGATTTCTCCCGCCACTATCTTGATGCGATCAAGAAGTACACTCTCAAGGTCGATTGTCAGGCAACGCATCTGCTACGCTTCGTACAGACTGCGCTTGCCCAGAACAACCAGCCCTCAAGCGAACGGTATTCACGTTACGACCAGTCCTACCTCCTGCGGCACAGGACGCACAGTAACCGTTCTGCCGTGATTGTGAACGCAGGAGCCGTTACGCTGATGGCGCTCGTTCGTGGATGTAGTTGCAACAGTAGCACCGTCTTGTTGTCGAATCTTATCGACGCGCTTCTGGCGTATGGAGTGGCTATCCCTCCGGGAGAGACGATGGAAACATTCAAGATGCAGCTGAGGGAACTCGGCTTGACAATAGACAGTCCTGACGCGGAATCAGGAATGGTGCTGCAGGACATTGTTGGAACAGGCGAGGAGGTGGTCTGACATGGGCACGAGACTTCTTGAGCAACTTCATGCGTACACTACACGCAAAACTGGGCAGAGCGCCACAGCGCAGCTGTTCTGTTTCCAAGGGCTTTCGTTCGATATGGCTGGAAAGTTCGAGGAATATGTCCGTAACGGACATCCAATAGTCCACAACGGAGAGGCTCTTGGGCTATTTGTCCTCGATTCTGAACACCGTTTCATCGGCAGGGAGAATTTCATTGACGAGGCAGCGGCTGTCTCCAGACGCAACGATGCGAGTCATCATTTCATTCTGCTCCAGCCTTTCGGTACGTCCAGTTCGCTTTCCGTCGAGACAACTGTCGGTGTAATTGGTATAGAAAACAACGCATACTGTGACATGGACGAGCTGCGCGACGCTGAACTGTACAAGGAGATTGTCTCGGCGGCTATTGTGTCCGGCGGAGACGCAAGTCCATACGCAGCGTCTCTCATACACGCCAGCGTCGGCGAACTTCTTTCCAGCGATGACGACTCCATAAATGAAGTGTGGGGATTCCTTGATGGCCTGCTCGACATCACGGTTAACGGAATGTCACTCCCTAATGTGGAGGCGTATTGTGGATATCCTTCGTCACAAGGCTTGAGTATCGCCGAGGCCGGACGATTGCAAAAGACATTTCACAAAGACCTATTGGAGGCGATAACCGACTCGGTTGTGATGGAGGAAATGATGGATTCCCTCTTTTCCGAGGCCGAGCGCGATGATACGGGGTTCAACGAGAGTGATGTGACTGCTTTCAAGGATTTCATTGATGCTGAGATCCCTCGTCTTGATGCTACACCGCATCTGGCTTTGTCGGCTTTATATCGGCAGGAACGCCAGTTCTTGCCGTGGTGGAACGCAATTGGCCTCAAGGACATCATCAAGGCGATACGCGGCACCGAAGACAGGACGGCGCTAGACATATCTGCCGTTGATGCCCTTGCCGGCGAGTGCGGCAGTAAGAAGCAACCCATCGTGTTCGCCGATAAAGTGAAGTTTAAAGTAAAGAGCAACCTCGCCTCAAACGACGAATTTGAGGTGCGCAAGGGCAGGTCTGCCAACGTTCCTATTGCTGAGGAGCCGTTGCCAGCTGGCGGCAGCTTGAGGTATACATATGTTCTTACGGAAGAAGAGAAGTCAAGTTCTCGTAAGGACGCAGGTAAATTAAAATTGTTCCTTGGTTCAAAGCACACGCGTAAAACATATTCATGCGACGTACTGGTGCTTTCATTTCTGAAGGCGGGCATGTATCTGACGCTTAAGGACACCGAGAACATCCAGAAGATAAAGCCGTTCAAGGTCAAGAGCCGTCGTGCATCAAAGACATACAGAACAGAAGTAACGTTGGTTGCTGCAGGCGACGTGACAGGTCATCTGCTCGTTGCAGATACGGCGCGTCTGATTGTTGCGCCCGTACAGTACGACGATCAAAACCACGAACGTCAGTATTTCAATTTCCGGCCTGAAAGCAGTTCCGCAGGCGAACTCTACAGTTTTAGAATTTCAGCCTACAATGAGCTTTCATTCCAATTCAAGGGCGTCTCCAATGGTGAAGAGTATACATATGAGGTGGCGTTCTTTGTCAAGCAGACGAATGTGTCCACAGACACATCCCCAACTTGGTACGACGAACACCTGAGACGGAATCTCCTGAAAGTCAGTCGCCCTCTTAATCAGGCAGATTTCCAGGAGGTCGAACTTTCCGCGGGAATAGACATTTATCAGCTGGAACAGGAATTTCTGCAGGTCGCTGCGTCCGGCCTTGGCGGATACCCGGTGATTCTTGGTGACGACTACCGTACAGTTCTTCGACAAGGAGAACGCCCTGACTTTGCCATGCCGGTATCATATACGCGGACGCCTTTTGCAACCAACATCGACACCCGACCGGATTTCGCGGCGTGGAAGGCATCGCTCGACTCCTTTGGAAGTGGATACAGGGATGCAAGATTCGACCTCTTTTCTCGATTGGCGGTAGATTATCCGGAAAAGCGGATTGAGGAGATAGACCTTGCATCGCTTTCTCCCGAGTACGAGGGTCTTATATGCCGTTATGCGAAGTCTTACGGCGAGTGGCTCGCCGTGGATTATGCCAACGCATCCATTGCTGATCAGATTTGGGTGTATCCAACGAGGGACAACAACACGTTGGACGAGTTGCCTCTGGAGGTTATATACCCTCCATATCATCCGTTGCGTCTCGCATGGTTGTATCGAACGCAAAAGATGATGGCTGCGAGCGAATCTGTCCGGCCTTCCCCAGCTGTCTCTATATTCGATTCCGACACAATCCCGGACATGATTCATCTCCCGGTCGCAGACATTGGCGGAAGAAACGGAAGCATAAGAACCGTCCCATTCTTTTCCGTTCGCTCCTCATCGCACTACTGGGGCATTCTTAGGGATTATTCCGGCAGAGGAAGTTCTGTGCGTGGATACGGACACTTGTGGAGTGCAACATTTGGTCTCTCCTTCGAGCAAAATGCCCAGACCATTACAAAGGAACAGGTGGAGTCCGCATTGGACGATGCACGGGAAATGTGCCTTGCAAAGCCATCTCTTTCGGTGTCCTTCAGTGGCACGAGCTGCGATTCCATTTGTCGAGACGGTATAATATCTTGGAATAGGCAGTTTATAGACGAAGCCAATAACGATGTACAGCGTCTTGGCCCGCGACGCCTCAAGATATATGACGTAGGTGGGTCGCACATCCCATCTAACGAGGCCATTGCCGCAATAGGTGACCAGTCCAACGGTATGATCCAATGGTTCGCTCCCGAAGGAAGTGCAGGGACGGTCGATCTTTCGATTGCGACGCTTGCCGCACGTGAACGTTCCGTCCGCGAATCTACGCTTGGCGACAGTGTCACGGTGGCGGGTGGCCTTGGATGCTACAGAACACGTCAGCTTCGCGCAGGATCGTATCTTATCGAGAGTCGCAAGACAAAGGCCATTGTGGGATGGCGGGATGGCGCGGACGCATTGTCCGTTGCGATATCGTCCATTCTGCAGGGAATTGTTGCCCATGCGGGGTTGCAGATACAGGACGACAAGTCGCACATTGGCTTCCCCACAGATGTCCGCTCGTTGCTGTCCAACGAGAAATCTTCGTACTATGCCGTATCGTCGGCAGATGTTGATCATGCTTGCTTCGTGGCGGAAAGCGGTTCAGGTGATGCCTATCTGTGGGACTACAGGCTTCCGCAGAATAACATAGGATCAAGAAACGCGGACGGCTTCTACCTCCTTGCTCGCGAAACACCTGTGATGTGCAGGGCCGTCTCGCAGGCGATAGCGTCAATTAGCGGGTCTAATCGTGACATCCCTGAAGCTGTGATAAAGAACACGCTGCACATCACCGCGCAGCGAGGCATCCCGACGGTAAAGGATCTTACTCTGGGAGGGACAAAGGCGTTGGGCGAGGTTGGAATCCTCATCGCCGTGTCGGTTCTCCAGGGCGACATAACGACGACTCTTTCCAGTGGCGTTTTCCCGCCCCTGGTTGAAGATGGCAATCGTGCATGGTTAAATTTCGTGGTTCCGTTCGATCCGTTCAGGAGGCAGTTCGAGTCACTTTTGCAGGGCGGAGAGCGGAAGGTGCGCCCCGACCTTGCCTGCATATCCATACTCTGCGACAAAGACGATTCCAAGCTGAAGCCCGTGTCGGCGAAGTTCTCTTTCGTCGAGGTCAAGGCCCGTACGCACAGGTTCAGCGACACGGACAGACAGCAGGCCTTGCGGCAGTATTCTACTTGCCATGAGTTGCTCTCGAGTGTTGTTTCCGACGAGGAGCTGTCGCTTCATACGCTTGCCGTATACGATTTCCTTGTGAGCCTTCTGACTTTTGGATTCAGGGTGTTTTCGACATTCACGAATGCTGATAGACTCAATTTGGACCAGTTCTATACTGACGCCGTGGCTGCTATTTTTGGCGTGAAGTCGTTTGTGCAGATTGAACATGAACCGAGGCTTCTTGTGGTGGATGCTGGCGAGTCTGCTGTAACGGACAAGCGAGGAGACATTCATTGTGTTCTTTCGCTTAACGGGCCGTCCGTGTGCGGGAACATCGCCGCATCGGAAGCGATTGTCCTGCCGTGCGGACTTGAGTCTTATTGGGGATTGCTTGCGGATGTCCCGGTAGCACCCTCGGCGGAAACGGTAGGCAGATCGACAGCTGCGGTTACGTCGGCTGTAGAACCTGCGGATGACAGCAGAGATGTTGCATCGGGTTTGGTGGAGCCGTCGCCTGAATCGCGGGAAGAAGCACAGGCAGAAACAGGTTCCGCCAATGCCAATGAGCCGTCATGTCCTACGATCCCCATATCGGCGCCACCATCGCCAGTTCAACAGCCCGTCAATGATGCCCTTCAGCAAGAGATGGCATCAGTCAGACAGGATCTCCTTGATGCCCTCGGTGAGGCTGGTATAAGGGCAACACTTGTAGAGGAACCGAAATTCTCGCCAAACAGTCTCATATTCGTGTTTGACGGCTCGCCACGCTCGATGTCGGTAGCGGCTATTCAGTCGCGCATCACGGACATCAAAGTTCACTACGGCGTAGACATCAGGAGAATTGTCCCTTTGCGTCGCAAGGTGTCGATTCATGTTGCTCGCGAGCACCGTCAGCGGGTGAATTGGGAAGAGGTATGGCCGCAGATTGCGGAAGAATGCAAACGCGACAGAAAACTCTACATTGGTGTTGCGGAGGAGGATGGACGTTCGCTTTTCCTCGACCCTGTGGAGAACCATGCTCCGCACACTTTGGTCGCCGGTGCCACGAAGAGCGGCAAGTCGGTACTTTTGAGAAACCTCTTGTTAGGCATCGCATCAATTTATGAGCCGTACGAGTCGCGCATTATTCTCATCGATCCAAAAATGGGGCAGGACTATTATGCGTTTGCCGGGCTTCCGCACCTCTATGGTGGCGAGGGTGGGCACGGATGGATTTCCACCCAGCAAGAGGCGGGGGATATGCTCCAGACCCTTGTTGCCGAGATGAACGAGAGAACGAGGATGCTGTCGAAATACCATTGCGAAAACCTACCTCAGTACCAAGCCGTTGTTGGCAAGGATTCGCCGGACTGGATGCCAGCTCTATGGGTGTTCCATGATGAGTTTGCCACGTGGATGCTCGACAGGGGCTACAAACAGCTTGTTGACAATACAATTGCGCAGTTGGCTGTCATGGCCAGAAGCGTGGGCATCCATCTTGTTTTCGCAACGCAGAGGCCGTCGGCGGATGTAGTCACGCCGCAGACACGCAGCAATCTCGGTAACAGGCTTGTTCTGAAGGTTGCGGACGTCAACAACTCAACGATTGCGCTTGGCAGGCCGGGAGCGGAGAATCTGCTCGGCGGAGGGCACATTCTTCTTAAGCGTGAGGGAGAAGATGGTGACGAACCCGTGGAAGGCCAAGTTGCCTTCCACGACAAGAGGGACATAGAGGCTCAAGTTCGCGTCATGATTGACGGATCAGCGGGATTGACGCTGGCGGAGCCGTTGGTGTCCAGGAGAGGTTAAAACGAATCCATGATAAACATTGCTACAGTATTCAGCGGCATAGGCGCGGCGGAACACGCTCTTGGTCTTATGGGCGTCGACACAAACATCGTGTTCGCCTGCGATAACGGAGAGCGTTATCTAAAACCGTCCAACAAGGCCTTGCTGAAGCAGTATGAGGAAGAGCAAGATCCGATAATGAAAGAAGAACTTGCGCGACAGCTTTATGAAGATTCAAAACGAGCCATAGAAGAAAATTTGCCGGGAATCAATGACCCCGTCGCTCGAGAGCTGGCAGTTCGTAAGTTATATGAGTCAACGAAACGCATCAATTATGTTGAACAGTCATACAGGGCAAATTATCATATTGGCGAGGGACGTTGGTTCCAAGATGTCCGTTTCCTAGATGGGACGCGTTTTGCAAACAGAGTGGATGTGTTTGTCGGTGGCAGTCCGTGCCAGAGCTTTTCCACATACGGAAAGAAAGGCGGACTTGGCGATGCGCGAGGGACGCTTTTTTACGAGTATGCCAGACTAGTTCAGCAGATACAGCCCACGGTATTCATCTATGAAAACGTCAAAGGTCTTCGCATTCACAAAAACGGCGATACATGGAGACGAATGCAGGAGATATTTCAAGGTCTCCAGTACGACATCTATGAAGAAGTGCTGGATGCCGTAGATTACGGGTTGCCGCAGATGCGAAAACGGATGTTTGTGATTGGAATCAGAAGAGATGTCGAGCATTTGGAGTTCAAGTTTCCTAAGAAGCGAAAGTTGAAATCAAAAGTATCCGACTATCTGGAGAGAGAAGTCCCAAACGAATACTATCTCCCGGAAAAAGGATTCAAGTGGGTCACTGAGACCGATAGAAACGAGAATAAGGCCCGAGTCAATAGAGATGTAATGGGTTGCCAGACCGCAGTTCAGCAGATCAACTGGTCTGGAGATTTCAGAGTAGAGCCCGCAACGGAGTCGCACAAGGCTGATCCTAGGATTTATGTCACAAGGTGGGGCGACATTGAGGAAGCTGTTGCAAGGAAACTGACACCGGCAGAATGTTTTAGACTGATGGGCTTCAAGCGGTTTAACATTACGGTTCCAGATAATGTCGCTTATCGGCAAGCCGGTAATTCAATCGCAGTTCCCGTGATACAAGCTGTGCTTGAGTCTGTATTCAAGGCGGTGCCGTCATTGAAGGCAAAAGACGGAAGAAAAGCCAAGAAAAGACGGCCTTGAAAGACAGTAGTTGATGGTTGAGTACTTGTGACGATGTTATATTGTTGAAAGGCTTGAAATGAAACGCGAAGAATCACAGAACGTCGAGTATAAGGAAGCGTGGCACGACAAGTACCTCGAATGGGTGTGCGGCTATGCGAACGCCAAAGGCGGGACGCTGTACATCGGTATCGAAGACGGTACCAAGAAGCCGGTCGGCGTGAAGAACCCAAACAAGCTGATGGAGGACATTCCAAACTCCATCCGCAACACGATGGGCATCGTCGCCGATGTCTCGCTTCTCAAGAAGCAGGGAAAGAACGTAATCCGAATCAAGGTTCACGCGAGTTCTTTCCCCGTGAGCTATCAGGGGAGATTCCACTACCGCACGGGAGCCGTGAAGATGATGCTGACCGGCCCGGCCTTGACGCAGTTCCTCATGGAGAAGTCCGGTCAGCAATGGGACAGTGTTCCCTGCTTCGGAGGACATCGCGCATCCGACTTCACTTTCATCGCGCTCAAGAACCGCTATCAGGCGGCAAGCGGCGAGAAACTGACGAAAGACGATTTGCTCTCGTTTGGTCTTGTCACCGAGACAGGCATCATGACTAACACGGGCGCGTTGATGGCGGACGAGTCGCCGATCAGCCATTCCCGCGTGTTCTGCACACGCTGGAACGGTCTCGACATGACGGCGGGCGTCATGGACGCCGCCGATGACCGGGAGTACAGCGGCGGACTTCTCCAGCTGCTCAAGTACGCCGAGGACTTTGTGCGACTTCATTCCCGCAGGGCGTGGCATAAGCGTCCGACCGACCGGGTGAACTTCCGCGAATACACAGAACGCTCCATTCAGGAGATGCTGATCAACGGACTCGTCCACCGCGACTATCTCGAAACCGGAAGCGAGGTCCATGTCGATATCTTCGATGACCGCATCGAAATCACCTCGCCGGGCGGGATGCCAGGAGAACGCAGGGTGCAGGAGTACGCGAATATCTGCCGCATACCTTCGCGCAGACGCAACAAGTGCCTCGCAGACGTGTTCGAGAGACTTGACCTCATGGAACGCAAGGGCAGCGGATTCAAGAAGCTTTACGAGGACTACGAAAAGCTGTCGGTCAACCTCGGGAAGCGAATGCCGTCTCTTGAATCCGAGAGCGACTACTTCCGTGTGACGCTTCCCAATCTCCTCTATGGATTCACGGACGAGCAACTTGTGGCCGCAGTAGATAATTCGGAATATGGCGTGGCGAAGGATGGAGCTAAAACAGCCAAGCCCCACCGTGATACCCCACCAGTAACCCCACCAGTAACCCCACCAGTTGATTTGAAGGTGGCGAGGCTTATTCTGGCATTGAAAGATTCACCGCTTGGAACGTCGGAAATCCTTAAGGCCCTGCACATCCGGGACCGCAACTACCTCCGTGAAGGTTATATCCGGCCTACATTGAGAACCGGTCTCATTGAGCAGACGAAACCAGAAGTGAAACATTCCAAGTTCCAGAAATACCGTCTCACGCCAAAAGGCCGCGAGTGTCTAGCTGCCCTAGAATCTCGGCAACAGTAGGATAGGAAAGCGAGCGAAAGATACCACATCGAACAAGTCTCCCAGGGGACTTCAAGGCGTGCAGAATGTCACCGGAATGTCACATTCGGCTTGCAGGGAAGGCCGGGATATGGTATTATTGCCCTAGCTTGTACCATGCGTTGTAAAGCTTGGATAACCATTTTCAAGAAAGGATGCCCCATGTCCATGATTAAATCGACGGTCAAGGCCGCCGCCGCGCTGGCGTTTGCGGTGGGAATTGCCTGTGGCGCGCACGCCGCGCGCACGGTGTGCGTGTCGGAGCAGACCGACAGCGCGGTCACGCTCGCGTTCGGCGGCGTCGACGAGCTCGACTACGAGCTGTTCCTCGCACACGGCGCGACGGACGGCGGCGACGACAAGGCGAAGTGGGACTCCTTCGAGAAGATCGCCGACATCGCCTGCGACCAGACTTCGTTCACGTATGAAGTCCCGGCCGCGCTGCGCGACGGACGGCCGATGCGCTTCTTCCTGATGCAGACCGTCGGCGTCCACATGGCGAGGGAGTTCACGTCCATCACGTCGACCGGCGCGCAGTGGATCAGCACCGGCATGGCGGCCACAAACATCTGGATCATGGATTTCCGTTTCAAGACCGGGGCTATTGCGAACGACAAGACGTTCTTCGGGCAGAAGTGGGGCGGCGGCCAATACCTGTTCATCCTGCAAAGCGACAGCGGGACGAAGTTCAGGTTCTACGGCAGCTCGCCCCAGACCGTTTCCGGCATCACGCCTGCCGCGAACACGGACTACCGGCTGGTGATCGATCCGTCCAGCTACCTGACGATCACGGGCGGCGGATCGGAGGCGCGCAAGAGCATCAGCCGGCAGGGGTCCGTCGGCAACAGTTTCGCGATCTTCTCCGACTACGCTGGCGAACATGCCGGCGCCTACACGTTCTACCGCATGAAGATCGCCGCCAGCTACACGCCGCTCTTCGACTTCGTGCCGGCGGCGAATGCGGCGGGGGACGTCGGCCTCTACGACCAGGTGCATGACGTCTTCTATCCGAACCAGACGGCGACGCCGTTCCAGACGGGCGACGAGCTGCC
Organism: uncultured bacterium; assembly: GCA_902769585.1. Taxonomy (GTDB): domain Bacteria; phylum Verrucomicrobiota; class Kiritimatiellia; order RFP12; family UBA1067; genus RUG572. The sequence continues at coordinate 4,576 of CACXPT010000048.1, read as the reverse complement.
GCAGGGCCGGTTCGGCCGCGTGATGGACGAGACGCCCACGTTCCGCTTCCGCCCCGCCATCTCCGTCGCTTCCGCGACGGTCGACGCGGTGACGCTCTCCTTCGCCAACCTCGGCGCCGAACCGCACAAGCTCTACGTCGCGTACGGCGCAACCGACTGCGAGGAGCGGAAGGACGCCTGGGACAACTTCGCCGAAGTCGCGACGATCGCCGCCGATGCGACGTCCTACGTCTACACGCTCCCCGCCGCGCTGAAGGCGGACGGCGTCTATTTCCGCTTCTTCCTCGCGAAGACGGGCGAGCTGCCCTACGCCGCCGAACTCGCCTCCATCACGTCCACCGGCGCGCAGATGGTGCGCCTCGACTACGTGCCCGGCACCGACACGACGACGGATTTCCGCATCGGCGACGTCGTGTACGAGCACCAGAAGGTGTTCTTCGGGCAGCATTGGGGCAGCAACGCCTATCTCTTCAACATGCAGAGCTCGACCTTCCGCTTCCACGGCGGCGGCGCCACCTTCTCCGGGATCGCCCCCGCGTCCGGAACCGACTACCATTGCCGCATCGCGGCCGGGGACAAGTCCACGCTCGAAGGCGGTGGCGCCCTTGCAGCAGTCTCGGAGAACCTCACGGCCTATCCGTTCATCGACCTCTGCGTGTTTGCGGACCACCGGGCCGTCACGTACAACGCCAAGTTCCGCTTCGACTCCATGCGCGTGAAGGACGGCGGCATCGTCGTGCGCGACCTCGTGCCGGTGCGGACGGCGGCGGGGAAGGGCGCGCTCTTCGACCGCGCGAACGGCGTGGTGTACGAGAACGTCACGACGACGGACTTCACGCTCGGGGCGGCGTCCGCGCGTCCTGCGTGGGTCGTCGCGGCCTCGTCGCGGCTCGTCGGCTCGTCGTCCGGCGCGCCCGTCGGCGCGGGCCTGCCGCAGTACGTGGCGCTTTCCGCCGACACCGAGTGGGCTGACCTGAAGGACGGCATCGCCGAAGGCGGCACGGTGAACCTCAACGGACACGCCCTGCACGTGGCGGACTGCGCCGACTTCGCCGCGCGGAACGTCTCGGTGACGGGCGATTCGGGCACGTTCCGCGTCACCGTCCCGGCGAACGCGACCAGCGTCCTGAGCTCCGGCGCCGCGTTCAGCGCCAAGGCGCACCTCGTCAAGGACGGCCCCGGCACGCTCGTCCTGTCGCGCGTGCTGTCAAGCCTCACCGGCGTCACGGTGGCGGAGGGCATCGTGCAATATGGGACGCCCTCCGTGTTCGCGAACAACGGCATGACGGTGGAGGTGAAGGACGGCGCGGCGCTCGACGTGGCCGGCCGGAGCGGAAACGCCGTCCGCTACAAGATCGCCGGAACGGGGCCTGACGGCAACGGCGCGCTGCGCAACACGGGCGGCGACGTGGCCAACAACGTCTCGCAGATGTACGGCCTCGAGCTGACGGCGGACGCGACGGTCACCGGCGGCAGCCAGGGACTCATCGCGCCCAACTACCCCGTGACAACGCTGGCGCTGAACGGCCACACGCTCACGCTCAACCTGAACGCCGGCAAGTCCTTCTGGATCTGCAACACGTCCAGCAGCGAGCCCGGAACGGTCCACGTGAAGAGCGGCGTCGCGCATTTCCACAGAAACGCCGTGAACCTCCCGAACGTGGACTTCGTCATCGACGGGGCGCAGGCCATCTTCCGCCAGCCCGGCAGCTCGCAGGCGAATCCGACCGTCGTGAAGTCGGTTACGCTCACGAACGGCGGTTCTTCCGAAGAGGGGCAAAATTGCACGAAGATGCAGGACCTCAACATTCTCGGCTCCGGCACGGTGGGGCTGCAGAGCCACGTGAAATGGGTCTACGTGGCGGATACGGTGCTGGTCTCCAACGAGACGGGGAACGTGTTCATCTACCCGCCGCTCAACGCCAACGGCACGTATCCCAAGCTCGTCAAGAAGGGCGCGGGCACGCTCACGATCGCGAACAACTACACGGACCAGCGCATGGACCGCGGCGTGGAGGTCTTCGGCGGCACCGTGGTGATGAGCTCGTCGCGCACGTCCGGCATGGCGGAGCACAAGGCCATCTCCTCGCAGCCCGTGCCCGTGACGATCCACGCGGGCGGGACGCTCGACATGACGCAGTGCACCAACGGCGCGTTCGCCGTGTCGTCCCTGACGATCGAGGACGGCGGCACGCTGCTCCACACGGCCAAGAACACGCTCTCGTTCGCGCGACCCTTCACGTACGCGGGGGCCTGCCCGTTCTCGTTCAGCGGGACGGTGAACTTCACGACCAACATCACGTTCGACGTGTCCGCGCTCTACGCGGGCGCATCCGCCCCGGCCGCGGGCACGGACGTGACGCTCCTCTCAGCCGGCGCGATTACGCGCACGGCTACGGGCGCCATAGCCGTGACGGGATGCCCCTACGGCAGCTACGTGACGTTCGAGTCCGGCACCGTGACGCTGCACACGGTGCCGCCGGCGGTCGCGGAGCTGAATCCGATCAAGATCTGGAACGTGGGCGGCACGCTCGTGTACGGAGCGAACGGAAACTGCTACCGCTCTTCGCTCGGCGCGCTTCTCGCGCAGGAGGGCTGGAACGTGCAGATGACCGGCTGGCGCACGGCGAACGCGAGCAAGCTCTGCACCGCCACCGAGGCGTGGAAGCGCCACGCGGGCGTGGCCAGCCTCGCGCTCAAGACCTCCGCCACCCGCGCCGGGCTTCTCGAGGGACTCGAGACGTACTGCGCCGCCGCGGGCGAGCCCGACTTCACCGTGTTCCTGTGCGGCGACACCGACGTGGCCGACGGCGTGGCCGATGAGGCGGTATTCGCGAACTACACCAACGCCGTGACGCGCATCAAGGCGGCGCTCCCGATGACGACCGTCCTCGCCTGCACGATCCCCGGCGCCTCGGCGGCGCTCAACGCGGACATCGCGGCGTGGTGCGGCACGGAGGCGGACGTGGAGGCGGTCGACGTCGCCGGCCTCATCACCTCGTCGCAGACGCAGGCGCAGTGCGACGCGGTGGCGGCGGCGATCAAGGCGAAGCTGACGACGCTCGCGACGGCGAGCGGCAAGAACAATCCCTCGTCCTGGACGCGTCCGACGGTCACGCTCGGCGCGGAGAACAACGTCCCGGCCGCCTACCGCGCCGGCTTCACGCGCGTGCGCAGCATCGAGCCCACGGCGACGCTCGGCTACGCGCAGAACATCCGCGCGATTCCCTACGCCTACGCGCCGGCGATGCGCGAAACGGGCATCACGAAGGTCGCGTACTACGTCGAGCTCGTGCGGGCCGACACCGGCGCCCTCCAGGCCCTGTGGGTGGACATGGACGCGCCCGGGCCGACGTGGGCGGACGTCTGCCTCCCCGTCACCCTCGCGCAGCAGAAGCAGCAGACCGTCACGAAGCTCCACGTGTGGAGCAACTTCGGCGGCGTGCAGACCGTCGCGGCGGACGACGACACTGTCGAGGGCCGCATCGAGTTCAACCCGGTCAACTACGGCAAGACGGACGTCGCCGACGCGAACATCGCCGAGCCGTGGTCGAACTGCTTCGGGTTCAGCGATACCTTCAACACGTCAGGGTCAAGCGGACACGGCTGCTTCCAGCTGATGCGCAAGTTCGCGGACCCGGACGCCTTCCCCGCGGGCGAGATCCTCTTCGCCTACAATCGCTGGGGATCCACGACCGCCAACAACCGCGCGATCGGCATGGGAACCCTCGCCAACTACGGCAACCACGGCTACACCACGGACAGGGAGCTCGACTGGACGCGCGTGTACGACGGAGACGCGGGCAACATCTCCGCCAACGCCTACTCTTTCATGCGCATCGACTTCTGGGTGCAGTACAACGACGACCCCTCCACCCGCGCCGACCTCGCCGACTACGCGTGGGCGGGCTCTTCGGGCGCGGCCTTCGCGACGCCCGGGAACTGGGCCAAGGGCAACACGGCGGCGACGTCGCTCGCAAACGCGACGCTCATCCTTCCGGAGAACGCCAGTCCGTCCTTCACGTACGTCGGCTACGACCCCGTGAGCCTCGCTACCACGACCTTCATGGTGGACGGCACGGCCACCTTCCCGGAGGTGGGCGGCTTCTACCTCTCCACGCTTGACCTGGGCGCCACCGGCAAGCTCGTCTACGATCCCACGAAGTTCACGTTCCGGCTCGTCGCGCCGCCCACGTTCGCCTCGGGCGCGAAGATCGCGCTCGCGCCCAAGTACGCGGCGAACACGAAGGGACGCTTCCTGCTGATGACGTGGGACCACGGCGCGCTCGACATGGACGCCGCCGCGCTCAACGCGATCTTCGACGCGTCGAGCGCGCAGGGTACGGACGTGAAGGTGTGGGCCGAGAACCTCGAGGCGGGCGGCGGACGCCTCTGGCTCGACCTCGACTACGCCGCGCCGAAGCAGCGCATCAACATCCTCTGCACGGGCGACTCCATCACGCAGGGCAGCGACACGTCCTACGGCAACTGGCGCACGGGCCTCATGAAGAAGCTCGCCGCCGCCGGGTACGCGCCCGTCGCGAAGGGCCACTGGAACGTCCACAGCGCCGACATC
>CACXPT010000047.1 GCA_902769585.1 uncultured bacterium | reverse complement strand
AAAACGCCCCGCACGCGCAAAAAACACCTCAATGCTTCAAAATCCCGGGGTACGGCGAAACGAAGTGAAGCCGTAAGCCGGGATTTTTGGAATGTCTGGCGCTCCCGCACGGGCGATTGACATCAAAGCATCAAACATGGTAGAATGCGCGCCATGAGAACAACCCTTACATTAGAGCCTGATGTTGCCGCTCGGCTTGAAGAATGTCAGGCAGCAGACATGAGCGTCAGTTTCAAGGATCTTGTCAACGGGCTTTTGCGTATGGCGTTCGCCACGCGCGACGCCTTGGCTCGCAAACCCGCCGTCCGGCATTTCTCGACAAAGGTCTTTCGTGGACGGAAGACGACGCTGGGGACGATTGCAAGCACGCATGACATGCTGGCCTTGGCCGAGGGCGAGGACTATTGATGAGATTGCTTGACGCCAATATTCTGATGTACGCGACACGTTCTTGAATCTGCCCGAAATGAACTATAAACTCGTGGCGGATGCCCACCTCGCGGCATTGGCCATTGAGCATGGCCTTGTCATGGTCTCTGCCGATTCGGACTTCCGTATTTTCCCGGGACTTCGCATAGAAGATCCTACTGTTTGAAAATCAGATGCGGCGGTCGCGCAGGAGCGCGACCCTCCTGTTTTATGTCGCCGCCAAAATGGCGGCTGTCCCAGTCAAATACGGTTGTGCGGGAGCGCGACCCTCCCGCGCCGCGGGAAGGAAATTTTTTATTGTTTTTGCGTAAGATTCCGCTTGGTGTCCCGAGTAAGGGATAGAAGACAACAGACACCAAGCGGAGAATACGACAATGACAATCAACCGGAAGACCTTGATATCCATCCTGGCGGCGAACGTGGTCGTGGCCATAGGATGCATAGCCGGCATGGGCTGGATGTACCATGCCGTCCGCGCGTACGAGCGCGCGAACAACGTATCGATACTGTCGCCGGGCTGCGAGAACACGGCCCAGAACAGTTCCCAGGGAAAGGGCAGCCAGAAGGCCGTCCGGAACACTTCCAAGAAGCATCCATTGGCGGGCAAGCTGTCGCATCGCGTCATGGAAGGGGAGGATGTCGTTTCCATCGCCATCGCGTATGGCGTCTCGCCGTCGCAGATCATTGCCGTGAACGACCTGGCTGAACCGGATGCCATAAGGCCTGGTGACGTGCTGACGTTGCCGGCTGGCGCGACACCGCCGAATGGTTTTGCCAGTGGCCGCGGCGCGTTGCCGGACGGCGCGTCCGTCGCGATCTCCGCCGATACGAATGCGGTGGCGAAGGCGTCGCAGCAGATGAAGGTCGTGAATGTTTCGTACGACGGCGAAACAAAGCTCGACGTCCAGCTCGCGGAACGTCCGGAGATGGACGTCGTGCGCCGATACGTGCGCGTCGCCCCGATGGACGAGGGAACGGTCAGCTTCAGGTACTCGGCGAAGTACAACCACCGTACCGACGCGTTCGAGCCGCACCTTATCGTGACCGGCGACTTCGCATTCCGCACCAACATCACTATGGTTATCCGCAAGGGGCTTCCGATATACGGCAAGGGACTCAATCCGGCGGCGCCCGGCTCGCTCGCAGAAGACTTTGTGTACTCTTTCCGGCGCAAGGACCTTGCGCCAAGCGTCAGGTTCGCGGCCGACGGGCGCTACCTGCCGCCCGGTGGCCAGCATGCGATCGCCGTAGAGTCCGTGAACGCCAGGAAGATACACGCGGAGATACGTCGCGTGGCTCCGCAGAACCTGGTGCAGATGCTCGCCCGCGAGGAGGGCGCGTATTCCAGGTACAACGGCTACGACTGGCGTACCGAGAGCTCTACCGCCGACAAGGAGGACACTGGGGAACTGGCAGGGGATTCGGTCGTGCGCGAGTTGGGGTGCGCAGGGCAGGTGAACGAGCGCAAGACGACGCCACTGCTCCTGGCGGCGGCGGACGGCGGGCCGACGAACGGCATCTATTTAGTGACCGTCCGCAACGGCGACATGCCGCGCTGCGACTACGTGGGCTCCTGGGAAAGCGAGGAGAACCGTGCGAAGGAGAATCCCAACCGCTACAGGGTGGTCTGCCTCTCGGACATCGGCCTTAGCGTGCGGCAGAGCGGCGACGAGACGGGCGTGTGGGCGACGTCGTTCACGACTGGGCGCCCGGTCGCGGGATGCCGCGTGGAGGTGTTCTCCACCGCAAACATCAAGGTGGCGGAAGGGACGACTGCCTCTAACGGCTGGTGCGTGGTGCGCCGCGTGGCGAAAGGCGAGCCCTTCGTGGTGGTGGCCACATCGGCCACAGGCGATGACATGTCGTTTCTCGCGCTCCGCAACTCGATGGAGGTGGACGAGACGTACACCGAGGGTGCCCGATTCGGCTATCTCGAGGCTCGCGAATGCACGGCATTTCTCTGGACGGAACGTGGCATCTACCGCCATGACGAGAAGATATTCCTGCATGCCATCCTCCGCGACGGAACGATGAAGGCGCCAAAGCCGTTCCCGGTGGAGATCGCGCTTTTCAACCCGAACGGGAACGTCTATGCCCGCCGTACGCTGATCCCGGACGACAGCGGCGCGCTGTCGTGCGACATGTTCCGCGTACCTGCCGACCAGCCTAGCGGCAGCTGGACGATCTACGCGAAGATACCGGGCAAGGACGGGCGCGTGCTGGCGTCCCATTCGGTGAAGGTGGAGGATTTCGCGCCGCCGCAGATACGCGTGAAGGTGGAGCCGGCGACGAACGCGACTCCGCAGACGTTCGCCTTCGCCGTCAGCGCTGAGCACCTCTACGGAGGCGCGGCGAAATCGCTCGCCTGCGAGGGCGCGGTCGTGTTCGAGGACGTGCCGTTCGCGCCGGCAGGCTGGAAGGGGTTCCATTTCGGCAACGACGACCATGGCCTGCGGCCTTGCTTCCGCCGCCTCGACGGGCAGGTGCTCGGAGATGACGGCAAGGCGCAGTTCCCCGCCTACATCCTTGCGGACGACGGGCGGCCCAAGGCGGCGGTCCGGGCGACTGCGCAGGGTGTGGTGTTCGAGGACGGGGGACGTCCGGCTGTCGCCCGCGCGAGCATGCTTTGCCACTACTTCCCGTACTACATCGGCTCCACGCTCCCCGGGTGGTTCCGCATGCCCGAGCGTGGCAAGCCGCAGGTATCCGTGGCTTGCGTGGCCCCCGACGGCACGAGGTGGGCGGAAGGGCAGACGCTCAAGGCGAAGATCGAACGCGTCGATTCCGTCTACGCCTACCGCAAGAACGCGAACGGCTGGCATTCCTGGGACTGCGAGAAGGTCCGCACGCAGGTGGCAGACGGCATTGCCGTCGAGACGTTCCCCGACAAGGACACCACGTTCACACTGCCTCTCGCCGAGTGCGGAGAGTACGTCCTCACGATTGCCGACGAGGCGCGCGGGGTGTCGTTCGCACGGACGTTCTACCTGAGCAGCTGGGGTGACGAGACGGTGCGCGCGCCGCTCGGCAACCCGACCGCCGTCACGATCCGTCCCGACAAGCCGTTCTACCGCGTGGGCGAGACGCCTCGCCTGCTGGTGAAGGCGCCGTTCGCAGGTTCGGCGATCCTCTCGGTCATGCGCGACAAGCTCGTGTACACGCAGGTGCTGGACCTCACGAACGCCACGAGCGAGGTGCGTCTGCGTCCGACGGAGAAGTGGTGGGGGCCGAACGTGGACGTGGCGCTGTCGGTGGTGCAGCGCGTCGCCGACAATGCCGGTCATCTGGCGGTGCGCGCTCACGGCCAGACGACGGTGCTTGTCCGCCCTGAGGAGCACGAGTGCCCCGTGAAGGTGGCGGCGCGGGTGGCGGCCGGCGGAGCCGAGGGCTCGACCGTGACGGTCGACGTGGACGCGCGCGGCGCAGCGGCGACCGGTACTGTGGCCGTGGTGACTGTAGTGGACGAGGGGATCAACCTTCTCACCGACGAGAAGACGCCTGATCCGGTCGGGGAGCTGGCGGCCATGCGCTGCGCGCACCATCCTCTCTTCGATCTCTACGGGAGAATACTGCCCGTCATCGGCGGCGATGGACTGCGCGCGAGCGGAGTGAAGACCGGCGGCGGCGGCGACGCCGACATGCTCGGGCGCGTAAGCCCCGTGCCCACGCGCCGGTTCAAGCCGCTCGCGCTGTGGCAGGACGAGATACGCCTCACTGGCGGGTGTGCCCGCGTGGAGTTCAAGCTGCCGGAGTTCGTCGGCGAGGTGCGCGTCACGGCCGTCGCGTGGTCGGACAAAGCCACGGGCGCGGCGTCCGTGCGCCGGAAGGTCGCGCCGAAGCTCGTGATCCAGCCTGACGCGCCGCGCTTCGTCGCGCCGGGCGACACGTTCGAGGTGTCGTTGCCGCTCGCGAACCGCAGCGGCGCGGCAGGCAGCGTGCGGTGGGACATCTCGGCGACCGGGTGCGTGGAGAACGCTGTCCGGAACGGGACGGTGGAGATCGCGGACGGCGGAAACAAGGTGGTCGTTGCGAAGCTCCAGGCCGGGAAGGTTCCCGGGCAGGCGGTCGTGACGTTCACGGCTCGCGGGCTGGGCGAGACGCACGTGCGCAAGATCGAGCTACCGGTGCGGCCTGCTGTCGCTTGGCGCGAACGGGCGGGCACGGTGCGGCTGGAGCCCGGGCAAAGCAGGAAGCTCGGGACGCAGGGCGCGTTTTCGCGCCAGGTCTTGACCGTGGCCAAGTCGTCGCTTGGCGAGCTGACGGCGGCGCTGGAGTGGCTGGCGGACTATCCGCACGGCTGCCTGGAGCAGACCTCCTCGCGCATATTCCCGCTCGTGACGGCGGGCGGCATCCTGAACGCCGTGGGATCGCGGGCCGCGACTAACCGCGAGGAATACGTTGCGGCGGGCGTTCGCCGCGTGGAGTCGATGATCCGCGCGAAGGACTTCGTGATGTGGCCTGACTGCAACTACGCGCCGTGGGACAAGGAGGTGTCTCTATACGCGTCGCACTTCCTCGTCGCGGCCGAGAAGTCTGGCCAGAAGCTCAACCCGCAGGCCAAGGAGCAGGTCATGAAGTTCCTGCGCAAGTGGGCGCTCTCCCGCAACGATTCGGAGTCGGCCTACGCGTGCCACACGCTCGCGCTTGCGGGCGAGCCCGACAGGGACAGGATGTTCCGCCTCTACGACAAATCCGCCTCGCTGTCGCCGATCTCTCGCGCGCGGCTCGCAAGGGCATTCGTGGCGATCCGCGACGTGCCGCGCGCCGAGGCGCTCCTGAAGGGTGCATTCGCGCCGCAGTCGGTTAAGGAGGCGGCCTTCGCGGTGCTGGCGCTGCTCGACCTCAATCCGGACGACGAGCGCATACTGCCGCTGGTCCAGTACATGACGGCGCAGCGCAACCCTGCACGCTTCAGCTGGGGCACGACAGGGGAGAACGCGCATGCGCTTCTCGCGCTCGGCGCCTACTACCGCCACCATCCGCCGCGTGCGGGCACCCCGCGCGTGCGCATGACGTCAGCGGACGGGGAGACGGCCGGCGAGTACGTCGAGCGCCAGACGGTGAAGTCAGCCACCGAGGTAAGGGTCGAGAACATTGGCCGGACCGAGGCGTTCATCGCGTGGAAGGCGCTGGAGCTTCCGCCTGCGGAGTCGGTCACGAACGAGGCCAGTGGCATCGAGATATCGCGCGCGTACTTCACGAGCGACGGCAAGCCTGCCGACCTCGCCAACCTCTCGCGCGGCGAGCTGCTGGTGACAGAGCTGACGCTGAAGAGCGCCACGGCGCGCACGTTCTCCGACCTGGTGATAGAGGACCTGTTCGCGGGCGCGTTCGAGCCTGTGCACCGCGAGCTCTCGGCTGCAGACTGGAGGAAGGGCGACGGACTGGACTGGGTGATGCGCAAGGACGCCCGCGACGACCGGATGCTCGTGTTCTCGAAGCAATTCACGCTGAACGCCGGACAGGAGGCGAAAGTGTACTATCCCGTGCGGGTCGTGTCTGCGGGCGACTTCGTGCTGCCCGGACCGTCCGTCGAGGCGATGTACTACCCGACGCTGCGTGCGCGCCGCGCTCCGGCACGGATCACGGTGCGGGGCTCGGCCGAAGCGGCGCGCTGACTCAGCCGGAGATGCCGGCATAGACAGGCGCGAGCGCGTCGTGGATATGCCGGTATGCGGCGTAGAGTCTATCGTACTTCTCGGCGGACGCAGGGTCGGGCGAGATGGTGCGGTCCACGTGCAGGCACTTGGCGACGGCGTCCTTGACATCCGAGAAGACGCCGATGCCGGTGCCTGCCAGGAGGCACGCGCCGAAACTCGCGTCGCCTGGCGTGGGGACGGCGACAGGGCGGTTGAAGACGTTGCAGACGATCTCGCTCCACAGCTTCGATCGCGCGCCGCCGCCGATGAGGAAGATGCGCGTGACGGGCAGGTCCATCTCCTGGAGCGTGCCATAGCAGTCGCGCAGCGAGAAGGCGACGCCCTCGAGCAGGGCGCGGCAGAAGTCGCCGCGCTTTGAGGCGATGGAGACGCCGGTGAAGCTCGCGCGCAGGTTGGGGTCCCAGTACGGGCAGCGCTCGCCCTGGAGGTACGGGTGGAAGAAGATGCCGTTCGCGCCGATGGGCGACGTCGCGGCCTCCGCATCCATCATCGCATACAGGTTGACCGGCTTCTTCGAATCACCGTCTTCACTTTTCGACTTTTCAACGGCAAAAAAGGTGTCGCGCATCCAGCGCTGGCAGAGGGCGGCGGCGTTGGTGGCGCTCACGCTGTACCACATGCCGGGGACGATGTGCGAGTAGGTGAGCGTCTTGGGGTGCGGGTGGGCCTCTGCCGTCATTGAGTTGACGTTGCCGGCGGTGGCGAGCTTGAGGATGAGGTCGCCAGGCTCTACGGCGCCTGCGCCGTAGTCCTCCACTGCGCTGTCGCTGGAGCCGCACACCACGGGCATGCCTTCGGGAAGGCCGGTTGCTGCGGCTGCCGCAGCTGTCACGTGGCCGGCGATGTCGGTGGGGGCGATGAAGGAGGGGAGGGAGGCCGGGCTGAGCCCGGCCATCTGGACAAGCTCTTCGTCCCAGTCCATCTTCGCCATGTTGAAGAAGAGCGTGCCCTGGGCCTCGATGCGGTCGGTGGCGGCGTTGCCGGTGAGGAGGTAGCGCACGTAGTCCTTCACGAAGAGGATGTGTCTGGTGCGGGCGAGGACGTCAGGTTCGTGCGCCTTGAGCCACATCATCTGCGGGAGCGTCCATGTGGGGGCGGGCATCTGGTAGGCGGTCTTGAATATCTTGTCGCCCATCGTCTCGCGGAGCTGGGCGCATTCGGCGACGGCGCGCTGGTCGGTCCACATGATCGTGCGGCGGATGGGGCGGTAGGCGTCGTCCATCAGCACTGCGTTGTGGGTGGAGCCGTCGAGCGCGGCGGCGGCGACTGACGAGAGGTCCACGCCCTTGCCTGCGAGCTTGCGCAGGGCGGCGCAGAGCGCGTCCCACCAGTCCTGCGGATCCTGCTCTGACCAGCCCGGGTGGTCGTGGTAGGTCGTGTATTCTACGGACGCCTCGCCAATGAACGAGCCGTCAGTGCCGAGCGCGGTTACCTTGCACCCGCCGGTTCCGTAGTCGATTCCCAGTAGTGTCTTCATGTGTAGTTCCTCAATCCATTACCTTGTCGAACGAACCGTCGCCCTCGCCGTTCTCGCCGGCGTCGCCAGCATCCACAAGACGCATCGGCTTCACCTTCGGGCGCTCGCCGAAGAGGACGGTGCCGAGGCGGATCCACGTGGCGCCTTCCTCCACCGCGACGCGGTAGTCGTTCGTCATGCCCATCGAGAGGCGGGGAAAGGACGCGCCGAACTCGGCCTCCATCGCGTCGCGCAGCTCGCGTAGTCCGGCAAAGACCGGACGCGTCTCCTCCACCTTGTCCGCCGGCACGAACGGTGCCATCGTCATGAAGCCCTCCAGCGTGACGTTGGGGCACTTGAGCGCGCGTTCGACCGCCGCCGGCACGTCGTCCGGACGCATGCCGTCCTTCGATCGTTCGCCGCTCATGTTGACCTCCAGGAGAATGCTCGGATGCGCGCCGATCTCCTCGGCGACGCGCTGGATGCGCTCGAGAAGGGGGATGGAGTCGACGGAATGGAACGTGGAGAACAGCTCCAGCGCCGGACGCACCTTGTTCTTCTGGAGGTGGCCGATAAGGTGCCAGTCCGGCCCGCCGACGCTCAGCGGCTTCTTCCAGGCCGCCTCCTGCACCTTGTTCTCGCCGACGATGCGCAGGCCGGCGTCCCACGCCTCGCGCACCACCTCTGGGCCGTGAGTCTTCGTCACCGCCACGATCTCGACTTCCGCAGGGTCGCGGCTGCTGTGCCCGCATGCCGCGGCCACCACGGCGTTCACCTCTTCAAGGATTTCCTCGAGTGTTTTCATGTAGTCCTCTTGCTCGTTGCCGACGATTATAGCAAATTCCCCTTGTTTTCGCCCCCACAAATACGAACCCCTAAATTGTCGGCATTCGGGCTTTACCAGCCGCAAGGGATGTGGTACACTATATGCCGCTCTACGGACCGTAGCGCAGCCTGGTAGCGCGTTTGCTTGGGGTGCAAAAGGTCAGGGGTTCAAATCCCCTCGGTCCGACCATTTGCGACATTTTTGTCGCTTCTTCTCCTTTTTGCGGTTGCGCCGGCCGTCGGTTCGTGCGATAATTGGGGCGCTTTCAAGCGAAAGGAAGACACATGAAGGAAATCAACGGAAACCTGACGGCGAAGGGACTCAGGATCGCGCTCGTGGCGAGCCGGTTCAACTCCTTCCTCGTGGAGCAGCTCGTGAAGGGCGCGGCCGACGCGTTCGCGCGCCTCGGCGGCGACGACAAGAACCTTACGCTCGTGCGCGTCCCCGGCGCGTACGAGATACCGGTGACCGCCAAGCGGCTCGCCGCCACGAAGGCGTACGACGCCGTCGTGGGCCTTGGCGCGGTGGTGCAGGGAGCTACGCCGCACGCCTCGCTGATCACGGAGACGACCGCGCGCGCGTTCACCGAGATCGCGCTCGAGACGGGCGTGCCGGTTGCGGATGGCGTGGTGGCCGCCGAGAACCTGGAGCAGGCGGTGGAGCGCTGCGGCACGAAGCAGGGCAACAAGGGATTCGCGGCCATGCAGGCGGCGATCGAGCTCGCGAACGTGCTGAAGCAGATCTGAACGATTTGACGATTGCAGTCGAACGCATTCGAAGGCTATCGGAACAACAACAAGAAAGAACAAGGAAAAGAAATGGCTAAGCAAGTCAAGAAGGTGGCGTTCCTGACGGCGGGCGGACTGGCCCCGTGCCTGAGCGCCTCGATCGGTTTCCTGATCGACGAGTACACCAAGCGCGATCCCAACGTGGAGATGATCGGCTACATCAACGGCTACATGGGGCTCCTGAAGGGCGAGTCCATCAAGGTGACGGACGAGGTGCGCAAGAACGCGCTCCTGCTCACCCAGCACGGCGGCAGCCCGATCGGCAACAGCCGCGTGAAGCTGACGAACGTGGCCGACTGCGTGAAGCGCGGCCTCGTGAAGGAGGGCGAGGATCCGCTCAAGGTGGCGGCCGACCAGCTGGTCAAGGACGGCGTGGACGTGCTCCACACGATCGGCGGCGACGACACGAACACGACCGCGGCGGACCTTGCCGACTACCTCGCCAAGAACGGCTACCAGCTGACGGTGGTGGGCCTCCCCAAGACGATCGACAACGACGTCTACCCGATCAAGCAGTCGCTCGGCGCATACACGGCGGCCGAGGAGAGCGCCAAGTTCTTCGCCAACGTGGTGAAGGAGAACAGCGCCAACCCGCGCATGCTGATCATCCACGAGGTGATGGGCCGCAACTGCGGCTGGCTCACGGCCTTCACGGCGATCTACTACCACACGATGCTCAAGCGCCGCATCAAGTTCCTCCCGGAGTTCGGCCTCACGCGCGAGCGCCAGGACGTGCACGCCGTGTACGTGCCCGAGTCGCGCGTCGACTTCGAGAGCGAGGCAGTGCGCCTGCGCAAGATCATGGACAAGAACGACTGCGTGAACATCTTCGTCTCCGAGGGCGCCTGCGTCAAGGAGATCATCAAGGAGATGAAGAAGCGCGGCGAAGACATCCCGATGGACGCCTTCGGGCATCCGCGCCTCGACAAGGTGAACGTCGGACAGTGGTTCGCCAAGCGCTTCGGCGAGAAGCTCGGCGCCGAGAAGACGATGGTCCAGAAGAGCGGCTACTACGCCCGCGCGGCGGCGCCCAACAAGAAGGATCTTGAGCTCATCCACGCCTGCGCGGTGAAGGCTGTCGAGTGCGCGTTCGCGGGCATCGGCGGCGTCGTCGGCAAGGACGAGGGCAACCACAACGACCTCCGCGCTTGCGAGTTCGATCGCGTCAAGGGCGGCAAGCCGTTCAACGTCCGCAACTCCCGCTTCCGCAAGATGCTGAAGGAGATCGGGCAGCCGCGTCCGCGCAAGACGCGCGTCGTGAAGAAGTGACGTCCACGGGAGGATACAGAAAATGGCAGAAGAAGAGAAGAAGAAGCTTCCGCGCGGAGTCGTCATCGAGTTCGACTTCACCGCGATCGACGGCGCGCAGCTGCTGTTCGACACGGCCAAGAAGGTGCTGGCCGAAGCCGGCATCGACCTGACGGTCAAGCTCGAGGCGATGCATCTCGCCGGCGGCAACTACCACGGCGCGGTGGCCGAGCTGTTCAATTCCGTGCTGGGCAAGCGCGACAACGCCGGCGACACGGCGCGCGCCCTCGCCAAGGCGTTCGCCGACGCGCTGACGGAGAAGGCCGCGGCCGCCGTCACGCCCTCGTTCAAGGCGTTCGTCAAGGCGCTCACCGACAAGGGCCTCAAGGTCGTCATCGCCACGCGCGCGAACCTGGACGTCCTCAAGCCCGCGCTCGAGGGACTCGATCCTGAGCTCGTGCAGCCGTACCAGGAGGTCTCGATGACCTACGGCAACGGCAAGTGGGACGCCTGGACCCGCGCCCTGAACGCGAACGGACTCATCAACGTCCTCACGGTGGGCGTCACCGGATCCGGTCACGGCGTGAAGGCCGTGCTGGTGGCCGGCATGAGCGCCGTGGCGGTGATCCACGACCACGTGGCCTACCAGGACTTCGGCGGCGCCGACGTGGCGGTCGAGAAGCTGGACGCCAAGGTGGCCGACGAAGTGTTCCGGATGCTCCACCTATGACGGGCATCGAACGTTTGCACTCCATCATGACCCGTCTCCGCGACCCGGAGACGGGTTGTCCCTGGGACAAGGTCCAGACGCTGGAGACGCTCAAGCCGTGCGTGCTCGAGGAGACGTACGAGCTGCTCTCGGCCATGGACCGTCCCGAGGACAAGGCCAACCACATCGAGGAGCTCGGCGACGTGCTCCTCCAGGTGATGTTCCAGTGCGTCATGGCGGAGCAGGAGGGCCGCTTTTCCTTCGACGACGTGGCTAACGCGATCTCCGATAAGCTCGTGCGGCGGCATCCGCACGTGTTCGGGGACGTGGTGGCGAACGACCCGGCGACGGTCCTCAGGAACTGGGAGCAGATCAAGCAGCAGGAGCACAAGAAGGAGACGCGCCACAGTGCGCTCGACGGCGTGCCGTCCACGCTGCCCGCACTCCTGAAGGCCCAGCGCACCGCCGAGAAGGCGGCGCGCGTCGGCTTCGACTGGAAAGACTCGTCCGGCGTTCTCGACAAGATCGAGGAGGAGATCGGCGAGCTGAAGGAGGCCGTGGCCGAGTCTTCCGACGCGTCGCTCGACGAGCACGTGAAGGAGGAACTGGGTGACCTGCTCTTCGCCGTCACCAACTACGCCCGCCATCTGAAGTGCGACGCCGAAAGCGCACTCGAGGGCACTACGGCGAAGTTCGCTCGCCGCTTCCGCGCGGTCGAGGCCGGTGCCAAGGCTGCCGGCCGAAACCTGAAGGAAATGTCGCTGGAAGAGATGGACGCGCTCTGGGAAAAAGTGAAGAGTGAAGAGTTGAGAGTGAAGAGTTGAGAGTGAAGAGTTGAGGGTTGAGGTAATAGAGCCGCATGGCTTCTGCTCGGGCGTGAGGGCCGCAGTCGAGATGGCTCGTCGCGCCCTTTCAGTACATGGGGAGGTCTGGTGCCTGCACGAGCTTGTCCACAACGGCACTGTAGTGGACGAGCTGCGGAAGAACAGGATGCGGTTCGTCGAATGCCTCGAGGAGGTGCCGGAAGGGGGCGTGGTGCTGTTCTCGGCGCACGGTGTTCCGCCTAGCGTGCGCGCGCAGGCGGCGGCGCGGCGCCTCAAGGTGATCGACGCCACATGCCCGTTCGTGGCGCGCGCGCATCGGCAGGTGCGCGAATTCTCGGAGAGCGGCGTGCCAGTGGTTGTGGTTGGCAATGCCGAGCACGTGGAGGTCATCGGCCTGGTTGGCGAATATAAGGAGTCTAAGATCTTTAAGGAGTCTAAGGAGTTTAAGGAGTTTAAGGAGTCTAAGGGGTTTAACGACCTTAACGCCCTTAATGACCCTAACGACCTTAACGCCCTTAATGACCCTAACGACCTTAATGACCTTAACGACTTTAAAGACCTTAAGGTCGTTAATGCGGCGGCGGCGGTCGCCGGCCTGCCTTTTGCCGAAGACGGGCCGGTTGGCGTCGTGTGCCAGACGACGCTGTCGTCTGGCACTGTGCAAGATGTGCTTTTCGCCTTGCGTGCGCGCTATCCGCATCTGTTGGAATCGCCTGCTTCAGACACCTGCACGGCCACGCGCGACCGGCAGCGGGCAGTCGGTGACTTTGTCCACTCCGGCGACCCTTCGACGACCGGCGTGCTGGTTGTCGGCAGCGCGAACTCCTCGAACACCGCGCGGCTCGTTGATATCGCCCGCGACGCTGGGGCAGCAGCGTGGCGCGTGGACGGACCGGACGAGCTATCCTCGTGCGACTTCGCCGGCATCAAACGCCTTGGTCTGACCGCTGGCGCATCGACCCCTGAGGCCATTGTTGCCGACATCGCCGCAAGGCTTGGCCGCATCTGACGGCGAGCCGCTGGCTGTTGCCAGATTCCCGCCTGTTTGGTAGGATATTCCCATCTCCAACAACAGGAAGGAAGTGCAGAATATGATTACGAGGCGAAATTTTATGGCCGCAGTTGGCGCAACAACCCTTGCTGCGGGATTGCCGAGCCTGGTGCGAGGCGCAGAGGAAGGCGCGGCGCCGTTCAAGACAGTGCTGAAGAAGGCTCTCATACGTCCGCGCCTGACGCCCGAGGTCGTGAAGACGCTGAAGGAGAACGGCTATCCCGGCGTGGAGCTCCAGGACAAGACAGTGACCGAGGCCGAGGCGCGCGCCGCGCGTCGCCTGGCAGAGGACGAGGGACTGCAGATACATTCGTTCATGGGCGGCTGGTTCATGTTCAACGCCCACGAGGCCGCAAAGCGCAAGGCCGAGCTGGAGAAGGCCAAGCAGAACATCCGCATCGCGAAGGCATACGGCGCGCCGGTGATCCTCATCGTGCCTGGACGCGTGAACGGCATGCCGATGCCGAAGCCGTCGGAGTTCAGGCTCTCGTTCGACCCGAAGACGCTCATGCTCTCGCGCGCGGCGGAGGCTGACTACCCGGAGTACGTGCAGGCGCAGAACGATGCCACGAAGTTCGCGCAGGACGCGATGGCCGAGCTGGCGCCGCTGGCGGCGGAGCTGGGCGTGGTGATCGGCCTCGAGAACGTCTGGAACAACCTCTGGGTCATGCCGGACTTCGCGTCTGCGTTCATCCGCTCGTTCAGGAACGCGTGGGTGAAGGCGTACCTCGACCTCGGAAACCACGCGCGCTACGCGGCTGCGGAGAAGTGGGTGGACGCGCTTTCCGACCAGATCGTGAAGCTGCACATCAAGGACTTCAAGATCGACCGCACCGCGAAGAACGAGGGTGCGTTCGTACGCATCGGCGACGGCTCGATCGACTGGCCTCGCGTGCGCCGCATGATCGAGTTCGTGGGATACAACGGATGGGTGTCCATCGAGAGTTCCGGCTGGACCGACGCCGAGCATTCCGAGATCATGGACCGCTTCTTCCACGGCTCGCTGAAGGGCGGATCGGGATTCACCGCATGAGGCGTCCTGCACATTTCGCGTCACTGCTCGCGGCGGCCCTTGCGGGCCTCGCGGCCGTGGCTCAGACTGCCGACATCGATGCGGCGATCGCGCGCGGCGTCAAGTACCTCGTGTCCCGCCAGGAGGCGGACGGGCACTTCAGCGACGCGCACATGCCGGCCCTCACGGGACTGCCGCTCTGGGCGCTCGTGTGCGGCGGCGAGGGGAAGGGAGACGCCGCGCGCCGCGCGGCGTCGTTCGTTCTTTCCACCCAGCGGCCCGACGGCGGCTTCTACGTGCCGAAGCCGGGCCGCGGCGGCAGCGGCCTCGGGAACTACAACACGTCTGTCTGCGTGAGCGCCCTGTTCGAGAGCGGTCTCGCGCCGACCAAGGCGATCCTCGACGCGCGAACTTACATCGCCGGCTCGCAGCTGACAGGCGACGACACGATGGCTGGCGGGTTCGGTTACGACCGCGCCAGCCGCCGCCGCTACGCCGACCTCTCCAACACATCCTACGCCATGGACGCAATGCGCCGCACCGAGCGTGTGGAGGACCTGCGCCCGAAGGGCCAGGCGCGCGCCGACCTCAACTGGGACAAGGCCCTCTCCTTCGTGACGCGCCTCCAGGAGAAGGAAGGGGAGCGCGCCGGCGGCGCGGCGTACAACGCCCGCACGCCGCAGGGCGGCACGGAGACGAACGCTTCGGGGCGCGTGCAGCTGCGCGCGTACGGCTCGATGAGCTACGCGGCCGTGCTTTCGATGTGCCACGCGAAGCTCACGCGGAGCGACCCGCGCGTGAAGAGCGCGCTCGACTACTGCACGAAGTTCTGGACTGTGGACGAGAATCCGGGCATGGGCAGCCAGGGACTCTACTACTACTTCGACATCCTTTCCCGCGCGCTGTCCGTGGCGGGCATAGACGAGCTCGTGCAGCCGGACGGCCGCCGCGTCGCGTGGAAGAAGGAGCTTGCGGCGAAGATACTTTCGCTCCAGAAGAAAGATGGCAGCTGGGAGAACGACAACAACCGCTTCTGGGAGAACGACCCCGTGCTGGCGACGTCGTTCGCCATCCTCTCCCTGGCGCTGTGCAAATGAACGATTTAGAAAGGAACACCGTAATGAAGAGAAGAGAATTCGTGAAGATGGGTGCGGGCGCGTTCGCTATCGCGGCGGCCGGCAGAGCATGGGGCGCAGATGCGCCATCGAACCGCGTGCGTCTGGCGCTGGTAGGCTGCCGCGAGAAGGGACGCGGCGCGGCCGTGGTGCAGCGCGCTCTCCAGGTGCCGGGCTTGGAGATCGCCTACGTGTGCGACGTCGATTCGCGCGCGATGGACTATGCTGCCGACCTCGTGGAGAAGAAGAGCAGCGGCGCCAGCCGTCCGAAGAAGGAGAAAGACCTGCGCAAGATCCTCGACGATCCGAGCGTGGACGGCATCCTCTCCGAGACGCCCGACCACTTCCACGCCTGGAGCGCGGTGATGGCGATGCGCGCGGGGAAGGCCGTGTACGTGGAGAAGCCGTGTGCGTTCTGTCCGCGCGAGGGCGAGGTCATCCTCGACACGTGGCGGAAGACGGGCATGGTGTTCCAGCAGGGCAGCCAGCGGCGCTCGTCCGTGCCGTTCCGCATCGCGGCGGAGCTGGTCAGGAAGGGCGAGCTGATCGGCAAGCCCACGTGGGGCAAGACGTGGTACATGACGCGGCGCGAGCCGATCGGCAAGGGACAGCCTGTGGCCGTGCCCGAGTGGCTGGACTGGGATCTGTGGCAGGGCCCCGCGCCGCGCGTCGCCTACCGCGACAACATCATCCACTACAACTGGCACTGGTTCCGCAACTGGGGCACGGGCGAGTGCGGCAACAACGCGGTGCACTTCGTGGACGTGGCGCGCTGGTGTCTTGGCGCGGACTGGCCGTGCCGCGTGTCCTCGACGGGCGGCAAGTACTGGATGCCGCCGGACGCGGACTGGGAATGGCCCGACACGCAGAACGCGACGTGGGACTTCCCGGACGGCAAGTTCATCACGTGGGAGGGCCTCTGCTGCGTCAACCAGAAGCCCTACATGAACGTCTCCACAGGCGCGATGGTGTACGGCACGGACGGCGCGGCGTTCTTCGGACCGGGCGGCGGCGTGGAGATCTTCGACAAGAAGGGCAAGACCGTCAAGAAGTGGAATACTGCCGGCAAGACAGTCCTCACGAACACGGACGACCGTTCCGGCGGCG
The DNA here is from genome assembly GCA_902769585.1 of uncultured bacterium. Classification (GTDB taxonomy): domain Bacteria; phylum Verrucomicrobiota; class Kiritimatiellia; order RFP12; family UBA1067; genus RUG572. Next base: position 11,553 of record CACXPT010000047.1, on the reverse strand, counting down.
GCTGGGCTGACACGACGCGCGAGCACCTCGAGAACTTCGTGGACTGCATCCGCGCGAAGACGCCCGAGAAGGCGTACGCGAACGCGGAGATCGGCGTGAAGTCCACCTTCCTCGCCCTCACCGCCAACGTCTCGTACTTCTGCGGCAAGGCGATCGACATCGACCCGAAGACGGGCGCGCTCCTCACGAAGGAAGGCGCGAGCCTCTGGCAGCGCGAGTACGCGAAGGGCTGGGAGCTGGTCTGATCGGTGTCCGTGGCATGAACCTTGGCTGATGGAGGAAGAGGCGATGGCAAAGCTGACTGATGTCGCGTGGAACGAGTTCGAGGCGCTTCCGCTGGAGGCGAAGAGGCCATACCTGGCCAACCCCGACCTGCCGAACACGCCGTACCATACGCTGTTCGCGCAGCAGTTCGACCGGGACCTTCTCGAGCGCCTCGCCGCTCTCGCGAACCGCATCCGCTTCATGGCGAAGAGCAAGGAAGGCGCGCTCTACCTGAAGTCGCTCCTGCCGCACAAGCGGGCGATGCTCTACTTCTCCCAGCCAAGCTCGCGCACGTTCCTGAGCCACCTGGCCGCATGCCAGATCCTCGGCCTCACGTGGGGCAGCGTGCGCGACGCCGCCACCTCCAGCGAGTTCAAGGGGGAGTCGCGCGAGGACTCCATCCGCACCTTCTCGTCGTACTTCGACATGATCATCATGCGCACGCCGGAGAAGGGTCTCGCCGAGCAGATGGCGTGGGAGCTCTCCAACAGCTACCGCCCGATCCCGATCATCAACGCAGGATCCGGGAAGGACCAGCACCCCACGCAGGCGTTGCTGGACATCTACACGCTCCTGCGGTCGTTCGAGACGAAGGGAGGGCTGCGCAACCGCACGGTCACGTTCTGCGGCGATCTGCTGCGCGGACGCACCGTGCGTTCGCTCTCATACCTGCTCACGAACTTCGAGAACATCCGCCAGGTGTTCGTGGCGCCGCCCGAGCTGCAGGTGCCCGAGGACGTGCTTGCGATCCTGCGCGAGAAGGGCGTCCAGTACGCCATCTCCGGCAACCTCCGCGAGGCCGTCTCTCTCTCCGACGCCGTGTACATGACGCGCATCCAGGACGAGTGGGACAAGTCGAAGGGCGAGAGCGCGCGCATCGACACGCACCTCTTCAAGTTCGGCGCGGAGGAACTGAAGCTCCTTCCGCCGGACGGCATCATCATGCACCCGCTTCCGCGCCGCGACGAGATCGCAACCTGCTGCGACCGCGATCCGCGCGCGATGTACTGGCGGCAGATGCGCAACGGCATGTGGATCCGCAGCGCGCTGATCGCGATGACGTTCGGGTTCGAGAAGCAGATCATGTGCTTTGGAGCGTAGGTGGAAGGTGAAGGGTGAAAGGTGAAAGGTGAAGGGTGGAAGGTGAAGGGTGGAAGGTGAATGGTGAAGGGTGAAAGGTGAATGGTGAAATGATGATTACGGCGAGGGAGATCAGGGAGAGGGCGTGGAGGAAGCTGGGCGAGGGGAACTGGCTCAAGGCCATGGGCGCGTTCGGCCTATACTGGCTGATGGGAATGATTCTCGCGCAGGTGCTGCGGCGCATCGGTATCGCCACCGGCGGCATCGAGATACTTTCGGTGCCTGAATTCATGAAGCAGTACGGCGAGGCGTTCAGGCAGATCGGGGTCGAGATCCCTTCGGAGGTCCTCAAGGGACTTGACGAGGTCACGGTGCCGGTGACAACGCCTGCGTTCCAGGTGTGCCAGTTCGTCGCGGGCACGTTCATGCACGGCGTATTCCTGGCTGGCTGGACGATCTTCTCCGTCGCGCTGATGCGCAACGCCGGCAACGCGCTCCAGGTGTTCAGCGGGTTTTCGCGCTTCTTCCAGATGGGCTGGCTCATGCTGCTGCAGACGGTGCGGATCATGCTTTGGTCGCTCCTGCTGGTGATACCGGGGTTCGTTGCGTTCTACTCCTATCGGCTGGCCTTCTTCCTGAAGGGAGACCATCCCGAGTGGTCTGCGTCCAAGGTGCTGGCGGAGTCGAAGAGGATGATGAACGGCCACAAGTGGCGTCTCGCGTACCTTGACGCGTCCTTCATTGGATGGTGGCTGCTGATTGTCATGACTTTCGGACTCGCGGGCCTCTTCGTCAACCCTTACATGGGCGTGACGTACGCTGCGTTCTACGAGGACATGCTCGACAGGGACGAGGTGGGCGCGTGATGACCGCGTGGCTGGCGCGGACCGCGCCGCTTCTGCTGGCCTTTTGCGCCGTCGCGGGCGGGTCGCCGCGCGACGAGCTGGAGGAGGAATGGCTGCGCCAGGACGGAGGAATGCCCAAGGATGTGTCTGCCGCCGACTATCGCGCGCGTTGCCTCGCGCGCCGCGCCGCGCGACTGAAGGGCGTGGCCGACTTCGCGCGCCGCTGGGCCTACTGCCGCCACTACGTGATGGGCGGTTCGCACTACGCCTACACAGAGGCGCTCTCCGATGCGCAGAACGAGCGCACCTTCCTAGCCATCGGGTCTAGCCTCTGCCTCGCCGAGTACCAGCCCGACGGCCTCTGGCGCGAGACAGTCTTGCTCGAATCGAAGGAAGGGTGTTTCCGCGACGTGGACGTGTCGCCCGACGGCACGCGCCTCCTCTACTCCTTCAAGGCGAGCGACCGCGGCGACGACTTCCACCTCTACGAGTACGACCTCGCCCGCAAGACGTCGCGCCAGCTCAACTCCACGCGCTGCATGCAGATCGTCGACTGCTGGTGGACCGAGGTGAGCAACCTCTACCGGTGCGAGGCGGACGGCTCGAACATCCGGCGCATCACGTTCGATCAGGTGCACGACAACTATCCAGCCCTCACGCAGGACGGCCGCGTCCTCTACACGCGCTGGGAATACAACGATCGCTCGCAGATGTACCCGCAGCCGCTTTTCGGCATGAACGTGGACGGCACCAGCCAGCGCGCCGTGTACGGCGGCAACTCCTGGTTCCCGACCACGCTCATCCACGCGCGCGCCGTGCCGGACACGTCGATGTTCTTCGGAATCGCGACGGGGCACCACTCGCTCCAGCCCGGCGAGCTGATGCGCTTCGACCTGCGCGAAGGATGCGAGGAGGCCGCAGGCGCCTGGCAGCTCGCGCCGCTCCGTCGCGCCAAGGCCGTGCGCATCGACGCCTACGGCCAGGGCGGGCGCATGGCGGCATACCCGTACCCCGTCAACGAGCGGGAAGTCGTCCTCGCCTACTTGCCCGAGGGCTGGCGGAGAAACAAGCAGGGGCGTCCGATGTACCGCGACCACCGTGCGCCGTTCGGGCTGTACTGGACGGACGTGGACGGCGGCTACGAGCTGCTGGTCACGCGGCGCGGCAAGGTGCCGTGCGGACGTCCCGTGCCCGTACGCGTTCGCAAGCTCGCCAACAGGCCGTCAGTTCGTCCAGACGAGAGTCTGAAGACGGGCACGTTCGCCATCCAGAACGTCTACGAGGGAGTGGCGATGAAGGGCGTGCCGAAGGGGATCGTGAAGTCGCTGCGCGCCGTGTCGATCGACTATCGTCCGGCAGGCATCGGCTGGAACTCGAACGGCGGGCCGGGCGGCGGAGGACTCTCCTGCACGGCGCCCGCGCTCGGGCAAGGCACGTGGGGCGTGAAGCGCGTGCTGGGCGAGGTGCCGGTGGCGGAAGACGGGTCCGTGTTCTTCGAGGCACCCGCACGGACGCCGATCTACTTCATGCTCCTTGACGAGAAAGGACGCATGGTGCAGTCGATGCGCAGCTGGACGATGCTCCAGCCTGGCGAGAACGCCAGCTGCATCGGCTGCCACGAGCCGCCCGGCCGCACGCCCGACTTCCGCGCGTCACGGACGTCGGGGGCGAAGCCGCTCCTGCTGTGCCGTCCGGACGGCGTGCCGCCCGCGGAGGCGAAGGGGTTCAGCTTCATGCGCGAGATACAGCCGATCCTCGACAGGCGGTGCGTCGCGTGCCATTCGCCCGCCGCCAACACGAACATCTGCGACCTCACATCCGCTCCCGCGCGCGACGAGCGCTCGAAGCGGCAGTGGACGCGGAGCTATGTCGCGCTCACGCACGCGCGCCAGAACAGGGAAAAGACGGTGTGGTCCGGCAATCCCGACCACCAGATGCTGAACTGGATCAGCTCCGGTTCGGTGCCGACTCCCCATCCTCCGCTGACGCGCGGGTCGCGCACGAGCAGGCTTCTCTCGGAGAAGCTCGACAAGGGCCATGCCAAGGGCATCACGGACGCCGAGCTGCGGCTCTTTTCGTGCTGGATCGACCTCGGCGTGCCGTTCTGCGGCGACTACGAGGAGGCGAACCTGTGGGACGACGCCGACCGTGCCCGCTGGAAGACGTGCGTGGAGAAGCGCCGCCGCGACTGTTGCCGGTAGGCGCGTGGGGGTGGAAGTATCGGATTAAGGACTTTAAGGTCGTTAAGGACGTTAAAGACTTTAAGGTCTTTAATGTTTTTAGGTCGCCGCCAAGATGGCGGTTGTCCCAGTCAGATACGGTCGCGCGGGAGCGCGACCCTCCCGCGCCGCCGAGACGGCGGCTCTCCATATGTGTTGCCGGAACGGCTTCACAGAACTGCGGCTCCATCTTGAAGTAGGCACCAAGCCTTAACGCCGTGTCGGCGGAAATGGCGCGCTTGCCGCGCACAATGGCGCTGATGCGCGGCGCAGGCACACGGATGTCTATAGCAAGCGGGTTCTGGCTGATTACGATGGGGATCTTCCACGGTTAATTGCCGCCGCTGCCGCCGCTTGCGTCAGGCGACGGATTCTGCTATCATTCTCTTGTTCTCGCCTGATGGTATTATGTTTCGGCGGGAACAAAGTTCTTTGACATACCGGCGGGCATCCTGCCGCCGGGCCTGTCACCGCATCGGTAGGCGCTTTGTCGCGTTCACAAAGGGAGGGTCGCAGTTTACTGCGACCGCTCGCAGCCGCCGATGGAGTGCGACAGAACACTGCCGCGCGCACGGGTGTGCGCCAACGGCAGGACGTTACGCAACCAGAGTACAATTGATTCAACTTGCAAAAGACAGGAGATTTAAATGCCAACAATAGAAAGAGTTGTGAGACCCCGCCGAAACAGGATTTCACTTGAAGTCCCAAAGAGGTTTGGCAAATACACTTTTAGGATTGTGATGATTCCCATTGTCGAGGACGAGAAGCCAAAATACGATTTCTCCGATCTGGTCGGAAGGCTTGAATGGGATGGCGATGCCGTAAAGGAGCAGCGGAGGCTTAGGGATGAATGGTAGTGGCTATCTTCTCGACACCAACGCCATCGTTCAACTGCTCAAGGGCAACAAGGAGTTGATTGCTGTCCTTGGTGCCGCTGATTTCATTGCCACTTCTATAGTCGCTGAGATGGAGTATCTCTCATTTTCGGGCTTGAGCGATTCGGATGTGGCGTTGTATCAAGCGTTTCGGGGGCGCATTCAGGTGTATGATGTGCCGTCTGCCGACACGGCCTTTAGCCAACTTGTCGTGAAGGCGCGAAAGGAGCACGGATTGAAGCTGCCGGATGCGATAATCGCCGGAACGGCTATCGCAAACGGCTTGACCCTTCTGACGGCAGATGATCATTTCAAGAAGCCAAAAGCGCCATGGCGAGTGCGTTTCTTCGCCGTGGATGCAGGCATCTGAATCCGTTGTGTCATTATTTCCTCTCGCACATCTTGCGCCCATCGGCGCGATAGGGCCATACAGGTTCTTCAAGGTGAAGGTGGAGTTGCCGTAGGGGACGGGATGTGGGTGCGGACGCAATATTGCGTCCCTCCCGTAATGCGGTCGCAACAAGTTGCGACCCTCCCGCGCCGGGGAGTTTTGATATAATGAGACCGCTTAGGACACGTGCCTAGGCGGAAGGGAAAGATAATGACGGTCGAACAGAATGGAGAAGGAGAGAATGTGGCGGTCGGCACGGCCGGCCGCATCGAGCATTGGACCCAGAAGCTGCTGGACTTCTCCGCGCGCAACCGGCTGCTGAACATCCCGCAGAAGTCGCGCCAGGTGGTGCATCTCGCATGCGACGATCTCGCTACGCTCGAGGACATGCTTGCGGACGGCAAGGGCGTGTCGGTCCGTTCCTCCGAGGAGAAGAAGAAGGATCGTGTGCTGTACGCCGACCTGCCGCCGGACGAGGTGAAGCGGCGGATGGTGAGCCTCATGCGCGATGCGCGTCGGAACTTGGAGGAGAGCGGCGTCAACACGCTCTTCCTCGCGCTCGGTACGCTCCAGTGGCTCGAGCCCGGGCGCGGCGCGAACCGCAAGGCGTACCGTGCGCCGATCCTGCTCGTGCCTGTGCGCTTGGAGCGGGCGTCGATGGCCGAGGGTGTCAAGATGTCCGCGCTTGACGAGGACAATTCTGTCAACGTCACGCTTGTGGAGTTCCTGCGCAGCCAGTGCGGCGTGACGGTGGAGGGGATCGATCCTCTGCCGCTCGACGAACACGGCGTGGACATGGCGAAGGTGCTGGAATCGTTCCGCGCGGCGATCGCTGGGCAGGAAGGGTGGGACGTCTTTCCGGAGGCCGTCCTCGGATGCTTCTCCTTCGGCAAGTTCGTGATGTGGAAGGACATGACCGCGCGCGCTGACGAGCTCGTGAAGCATCCGCTCGTGGACCATCTCGTGGGCGGCGGCGGACTGTTCGACGACGGCGTGGAGGTTTTTCCGCCCGAGGAGATCGCCGCACACGCCAATCCTGCCGAGCTGTACTGCCCCGTGACGGCGGACTCGTCGCAGCTGACGGCCGTGCTTTATTCCGCGCTCGGCAAGACGTTCGTCCTGCATGGTCCGCCCGGCACGGGCAAGTCGCAGACCATCACGAACATCATCGCGCACAACCTCGCGAACGGGCGGCGCGTCCTCTTCGTCTCAGAGAAGAAGGCCGCGCTCGACGTGGTCAAGGACCGGCTGGACAAGATCGGCCTGATGCCGTTCTGCATGGAGCTGCACTCGAACAAGACAGAGAAGAGCCATTTCTACGCGCAGATCAAGGCCGCGCTCGACGTGCCAGAGACAGCTTCGCCCGGCGAATGGGGTCAGACGGTGGCGGACCTGGAGCGCTACCGCGGCGAGCTTGACGGATACGTGCGCGCGCTGCACCGGGTCCAGCACAATGGCCTCACAGCCTACCAATGCTTCGTCTCACGCATGGCGGACGGGCCTGCGACGGTGAAGGTGGACGCGACGGCGCTCTCGCTCTCCGCGCAGGATGTGGCGACGCTGCGCGAGAATGTCGCGAAGCTGGGAACGGACTGGCGTGCGACTTCGGAAGAGGCAGTCTCCGCGCTCGAGCCGGTGGCGGACTTCGAGTGGAACCCGGTTGCGGAGCGCGAGACCGGCGAGGCGATCGAGCGGCTTGCGGCGGCGATCCGCCTGAACGGTTTCGCCTACGTCCGCAAGGTCGGCGAGGCCCTGCATCCGCTGGATGCCGCCGAGATGTGCGCGGCGGCGGAGGGTGCGGAGAAGCTCGCGTCCCGTCCGAATTTCCTGCGCGGAGTGTTCGCGTTCTTCGCGGGCATCGGCAAGCGCAAGGTGGAGGGGCCGTTCGCCGAAAGCCTCGATCGTGCGCGCGCGGCCATCGGCGAATCGCGCGGCGTGATCCGGTACAGGGAGACGCGCAGCGCGGTGTGCGGGAAGATCGGCACCGCTCTCGCGGACGCCGTGGAGAACGGACTCTGCAAGCCCGAGCGGACGGTCGAGGAGTTCGACCGCGCGTTCGCGGAGAAGACGCTGGACGAGATTCTCGCTTCGACGCCGGAGCTGGCGAGCTTCGCGGGACTGGCGCAGGACGAGCGGGTGGCGCTCTACCGCAAGCTTGATGGGCGGCAGACGGAACTTGCGCAGAAGATGGTGTTCGCGAAGCTGGCGGAGACGTTGCCGCGCCGGCGGAGCGGCCCGTGTCCGGAAGGAACGGAGCTCGGCATGATCAAGCGCGAGTGCGAGAAGAAGTCGCGCCAGAAGGCGGTGCGCACGATGCTGAGGGAGTCGCGCACGCTCCTGCCTACGCTGAAGCCGTGCTTCCTGATGAGCCCGCTCTCCGTGGCGCAGTACCTGCCGGTGGACGCGCCGCCGTTCGACCTGGTGGTGTTCGACGAGGCGTCGCAGATCCCGGTGTGGGACGCCATCGGCGTGATCGCGCGCGGCAAGCAGCTGATCGTTGTGGGCGACCCGAAGCAGATGCCGCCTACGAGCTTCTTCCAGAAGGGAGACGTGGAGGACGAGGACGACGAGCCGGACGAGGAAATGATCGCCGACCAGGAGAGCATCCTCGACGAGTGCCTGGTGGCGGGCGTGGCGGCCACGTACCTCAACTGGCACTACCGCAGCCGCCACGAGTCGCTCATCACGTTCAGCAACGAGCACTACTACGAGAACAGGCTCTTCACGTTCCCGGCGGCGGCGGACTCGCCGCGTCTCGGCGTGAAGTTCATGTTCGTGCCGGACGGCAGGTTCGAGAAGACGGGCTCTGGCGCTGGCTCGCGCGTGAACCGCCTGGAGGCGCAGGCGCTGGTGGACTACGTGTGCGGCGAGATGAAGAAGCCCGGCTACAAGCCGCGCCGCGTGGGCATCGTGACGTTCAGCATATCCCAGCAGCGGCTCATACAGACGCTCCTCGACGAGCGCCGGGCGGCGGACCGCACGCTGGAGGAGCGCCTGCCGGAAGACGGGCCAGACGCCTACTTCGTCAAGAACCTCGAGAACGTGCAGGGCGACGAGAGCAACGTGATCCTATTCTCCGTGGGGTACGCGCCAGACGAGAACGGGCGCTTCACGATGAACTTCGGTCCGCTCAACCTCACGGGCGGCGAACGGCGCCTGAACGTGGCGGTCACGCGCGCCAAGGAGCAGGTGGTGGTGTTCACGTCGATCCACGGCTCGCAGATCGACCTGGAGCGCACGAAGGCCGTCGGAGCAAGCCATCTCAAGGCGTTTCTCGACTACGCGGAGAAGGGCGGGGGCGTTGCGCATGCTGCCGCAGGGGCGGCGTCAGGCGAGGCGTTCGGAGACGTGGTGGCCGCGTTCCTGCGCGAGAAGGGGTACGAGGTGGACCGCGACGTGGGCTGCTCGAACTACCGCATCGACGTCGCGGTGCGCGATCCGGCAGATCCCAAGCGGCATCTGCTTGGCATAGAGTGCGACGGACCGGCGTACGCCAGCCAGCGGACGGCGCATGACCGCGAGGTCAACCGCACTGGCGTGCTCAAGGGACTGGGGTGGCACATGTGCCGCGTTTGGAGCATGGACTGGGCGTATGACCGCGCCCGCGCCGAGGAGCATCTGCTGGAGCGGATCGACATGGCGCGGAAGGGGATCGACGAGCCGGAGCCGAAGTTGCCTGCGCGGCGCGTCGAGGACAACGCGCCTCAGACCGCCGCCGGGACGGCGGCTCCCCATGGTGCGCCAGCCGGTAGGGACGGCGTTCCACCGCCATCCGCGTCTGCCGTGCCGGTTACGCACGGGCCGTACAAGGTGTGGAAGACCTCGGCACGCTACCAGTCGGCATCGATGAAGGATGATTCGGCCATCGGAAAGATAAAGAGGCAGATGGAGGACATCATCAAGGTAGAAGGGCCGATCTACGAGTCGGTGCTGTTCAGGCGCGTCTGCAAGGTGTGGAACGTGGTGCGGATGACGGAGTCGGTGACGCAGCGCCTTCTCGCCAGCCGGCCGAGCATCGGCATCGTGACGAAGCACGGTGACACACGCGTGTTCTGGGCGCCCGGGCAGAAGCCCGAGACGTGGCGCGCGTACCGCGAGCCGGGCGCCGACGAGGCGTCGCGCCGCTCGATCGACGAGATCCCGCCGGAGGAGCTTGCGAACGCGATGCGCGGAATCGTAGAGGATCTGGGCGGGAGCTGTCCGCAGGACGCGCTCTACCGCGAGACCGTGAAGGTGTTCGGCATCGCGTCCGTGACGCCGAAGGCGCGCGAATATCTGGACATGGCGTATGCTCTGACGGGTCAGGAGGCGTGACTCGCGAAGGCGCGGTGGAGCGCCTTGTCGGCATAGGGGTCGTCGGGTTCCGCCAGCTCCTCTGGCGAGTAGCCGCTTCGCAGCGCGGTCAGCGTGATCGCGCGGGCGGATTCGTCCGCAGTGAAGTCAATGCGGAACATGCGTAGCGACAGCGTGCCGGTATCTTCGCCTGTGCGGGCGACGCGCTTGCGTGTGGCGTCGAAGGGGGCTGTCCCCAGCTGGAGCCGCGCGGTGGCGAGAAGGTCGGGGCCGCCATGTGCGCGGACGAAATCGGCTGCGGCGAGGAAAGCGGGAGAGGCGTCCACCTGCCAGCTGGCGGCGCGTTGCGCGTCCACCCAGCCGGCTGCGGCGTAAGGGAAGGCGTCGGCGGCGGGGACGTAGGGCTTGATGTCGAGGATGGGTGTGCCGTCCAGCAGGTCGGACTCGGCGATCTCGAGCATGCGGCCCTTGACGGAGACGAGACGGACGCAGGATAGTCCGATCGGGTTCGGCCGGTACGGCGCGCGAGAGGCGAACACGCCCACTCGGTCGAGGCCTGGCACGGCGACGGGCGGACGGGTGGTGGGGCGCCAGCCGTCGCCGTTGCGGTCGAAGACGAAGATCACCCAGATGCGCTCGAAGCCGTCAAGGTCGCGCAGGGCCGTCTCGAAGTTGTGCCCCGCGGCCAGCTCGATGGTGCCTGACCCGCCGGCAAATGCGCCCTGGCGCGGCGCGTCGTACTTGTACGTGGCCGCGCCGCGGAATACGCCAATCGGGGCGAATGATGCCGATGACTCCTGCATGGTTCGGCGCGTATTCTACCGAATCGTCAGTGCGCGCACAAGTGGCGGCTTGAACGCGGGGGCGGGATTTGGTAGAATTTCGCCCGTTTTGCACGGGGCGGCAGTCCAGCCGTTGCCGAAACAAGGAACACAGAAATGGCAGAAGAAAACAAGTCGTCGCTCGATCCGCTCGCCGCGCTCTGCAAGCGCCGCGGCTTCATCTATCACTCCTCCGAGATATACGGCGGAATGCCGGGATTCTGGGACTACGGCCCGCTCGGGTGCGAGCTCAAGCAGAACGTCAAGCAGGCCTGGTGGCAGTTCACCGTGCGCGGCCGCAGCGACGTGGCGGGACTCGACGCCACGATCATCATGCACCCGAAGATCTGGAAGGCGTCAGGCCACCTGGACACTTTCGCCGACCCGATGACGATGTGCAAGGACTGCAAGAAGCTCATGCGTGCAGATCAGATCAAGGACATCTACGCCGACCAGAAGAAGAAGCCACAGCCGAAGATCGCGGGCAGCGACTTCTTCTGTCCCTACTGCGGCGGCGAGCTCACCGAGCCCAAGCCCTTCAACCTCATGTTCAAGACGGTCGTGGGCCCGATCGACGACCCGTCCAACGTGGCCTACCTCCGCCCCGAGACGGCGCAGGCCATCTTCGCCCAGTTCACCAACGTGCTCGCCACGAGCCGCCAGCAGGTGCCGTTCGGCATCGCGCAGATGGGCAAGAGCTTCCGCAACGAGGTGACGCCGCGCAACTACACGTTCCGCAGCCGCGAGTTCGAGCAGATGGAGCTC
>CACXPT010000046.1 GCA_902769585.1 uncultured bacterium | reverse complement strand
TTCGCCGGTTTGCGAGAGGAGGTGGAGGGATGAGGGTCTCCGCGTGGTTCATCGTCGGGCTGGGATGCCTGTTCCTCTTTGCCTTCTCGGTGTTGGGCGTCACTCTCTACCGCCTGCAGACCGTGAAGGCCGGCGAGTTCGCCGAGGTGGAGACCACGCAGACCACGCGTCGCATCGGCATCCCTGCGCAGCGCGGCCGCATCCTCGACCGTTCGGGACACGTGCTGGCGGACTGCCGCCCCAGCCGCTGCATAGTCTGCAACCTGGAAGAGCTGCAGCAGCGCGGCAACTGGTCCAACACCGTCAACGCCGTCGACGCGGCGGTGGACGCCCTCGCGTCCGCGCTCGGCCTGGAACGAGCGGTAACGCGCGAGCAGGTGGCTCGCCATGTGGCGCGCGCGAGCGCGCTTCCGCTCACAGTGTGGCGCGATCTCGACGAACGGACCTTCGCCCGGTTCGCGGAGCGAGCTGACGGATTCCCTGGGTTCGAGCTGGCGGTGCGCGCCGAGCGGCGCTACCCGTACGGCACGCTGGCGGCGCACGTGATCGGCTACACCGGGCGCGGCCGTCCGGGCGGCGACGAGCCTTCGGTCGCGCAGGAGGCCGGCGCGCGCGAGGCGCACTTCTTCGAGGAGCTGGAGATGAAGGGGCGCAAGGGCGTGGAGGGATTCTACAACCGCTACCTCGCAGGCTTCCCCGGCCAACGCTTCCAGCTCGTGGATGCGCGCGGGTTCCGCCCTCGCAAACGTGCGGGCAAGGAGGTGGCCGACGCGGCGGCCGACGACGTGGCGCCGGCGGACGGGCTTGACCTCGAGCTGACGCTCGACATAGACATACAGGCCGAGCTTGAGCGCCAGCTTGCCGATGTCACCGGCGCCGGCGTTGTGCTGGATCCTCGCGACGGCGCGGTGCTTGCCATGGCGTCGGCGCCGACGTTCGACCCCAACAAGTGCATCCCGCACCTGACTCCGGACGTCTACGCCTCGCTCACGAACGCGCCGGCCAAGCGTGGGCAGAACCGCGCCATCTCCGAGTCCTACGCTCCAGGCTCGACGTTCAAGCCCATCACGGCGCTCGCCGCGCTGGCGACCGGCTGGCTGCCGGACGACGAGTACGACTGCGTAGGGGTATACCAGCTCGGCGAGTGGAAGCTCCGCTGCTGGGACTACTACGGCCATGGCCCGCTCAACCTGCGCCAGGCGCTGGAGCAGAGCTGCAACACTTTCTTCTGCAACATCGGCTCGGCGATCGGCACGAACGCGCTGATAGAGGCTGCCCGCGACTTCGGCCTCGGCTCGTGCACGGGCATCGACATCGGCGGAGAGACGCCTGGTGTGGTGCCGGACGAGACGTGGAAGCGGACGTACTACAACGAGCCATGGTATCCGGGCGACACGTGCCAGATGTCCATCGGACAGGGCATGCTGCTCGTGACGCCGCTGCAGATGGCGGTTGTGGCGGCCGCGTTGGCGAACGGCGGGACGGTGGTGAAGCCGTATCTGCACAAAAAGAGCGGAGTGGAGAACGGGCGGCGGGTGTCGTTTTCGGAAGACAGCATCGAGCTGGTGCGGCAGGGGATGCTTGACGTTGTCAGGCATGGCACCGGCAAGAAGATCGCGAGCGGGCTTGCGGTCACGTGCGCAGGTAAGACCGGTACGGCGGAGATCGGCAAGGGCGAGATGCGTCGCAAGAACACGTGGGTGATCGCGTTTGCGCCGTTCGAGAAGCCGACGGTGGCCATTGCGATGGTGGTCGAGCGCGGCGAGTCTGGCGGCAAGACCGTGGCGCCTCGCGTCAACGCGGTGTTCTCGAGGATATTCGGGCGCCAGGAAGGAGAGCAGCGGCTGTGAAGACCTTCCTCTCCAAGTACCTGCGCATCGACTTGACTATGCTCGTGTGCATGCTCGTGCTGGTGTACATGGGCGTGCGGCTAATCCAGTCGGCCGGCGGCGCACGCACATCCGCCGCATTGAACGACCTATGGACGGTTCACGCCTGGACTGCCGCCATAGGCTTCGCGATCTATTTGGTCCTGGCGGCGATAGACTACAGGAAGCTCCTGGACTGGTGCGCCGGCCCGGTCTTCGCGGTCGCGTGCGCGATGCTTGTGGCCGTGCTGGCTTTCGGGGCGGTGCGCTACGGCGGCAGGCGCTGGCTATGGTTCTTCCAGCCGAGCGAGCTCGCGAAGCTGGCTGTGATCGTCCTTCTGGCCCACGTGTACGGCAGGCCGGCGGACGAGGAGGGGACGCCGCGTCGCTTTGGCTGGCGCGGGGGGCTGTGCGGACTGGCGATCTTCGGCGTGCCGGCCGCGCTGATCCTCGCGGAGCCGGACCTGGGGACGGCGCTCGTGCTTGTTCCTACGGCGTTCATCATGCTGCTCGCGGCGCGCGTCTGGACGAAGGCGCTGGTGACGATCCTGCTGACGGGGCTGCTGGTTGCCGGGCTGGTGCTGGGCACCGTGTACGTGGCCGAGCGGCAGTCCCGGCCCGAAGACAAGGCGCGCATCTACAGCCGCATTCCGCTCAAGGAGCATCAGCTCAAGCGATTGCGCGTGTTCCTGTTCCCGGACAGGGACATACTCGGAGACGGCTACAACCTCCGGCAGGCCCGCATATCGATCGGGTCCGGATCGTGGTGGGGGAAGGGACTCGGCAAAGGGGCGCTGAAGCAGCTCGGCTACCTGCCGCCGGCCGTCTCCATGAACGACTTCATCTTCGCCGTGCTCGCCGAAGAACTGGGGTTCATGGGATGCCTGAGCCTCCTGCTGCTCTACCTGGGGATACTGCTGTCAGGTCTGCGCGTGGCGTGGCGATGCCGGGACGACAGGGGACGGCTTCTGGCGATAGGCGTATGCATGCTTGTGTTTTCGCACGTCTACGTGAACATCGCGATGTCCATCGGCTTGATGCCGATCACCGGCCTGCCGCTGCCGCTGGTCAGCGCGGGGCGCACGTTTCTCGTCGTCATCATGGCGGCACTCGGGCTCTTGCAGAGCGTGGCGGTGCATGGGGAGGGTGAAAGGTGAAGGGTGAAAGGTGAAGAGTTTATGGTAGAAAAAAACGAAATGTCGAAAGTCGCAGGGTTGTCGGTCGCCGAATGTCGGCTGTCCTGCCAGCCGTCGCCAGCAATTTAACCGCAAATCAAAACCACTTAAACAATCAACTACTTAGGAGAGAAAAGAAATGGCTATAGGAATCAAGGCAATAATCGAGACGGTGGCGGGGACGATCACCGACTGGTTCAAGAAGAAGACGCTCAAGCGCGAGATAATCGTCAACGTCGAGAAGCTCGAGACGCGCGTAGCCGTCCTCGAGAACGACAAGCTGGAGGAGTACATGGTGGAGCATCCCGAGGAGGAACGCCTCGTAGGGTCGGTCTTCCGCGGCGTCGTCCAGAATCTGGAGGACGACCTGCAGGCGGCGTTCGTCAACATCGGCCTGAAGAAGAACGCGTTTCTCCACTACTGGGACATGACTCCTGACGCCGAGGCGTTCCTCGACGAGCTTGACCTTGACGATGACGAGGACGATGACGACGAGGACGAGAAGCCCGCCAAGAACGGCAAGGGCCGGGGGAAGGGCGGCAAGGGAAAAGGCGGCAAGAAGCGCCGTTCCAACCGCCTCACGAACGAGCAGATCCACGAGATGTTCAAGCCCGGCACCCCCATCACCGTTCAGGTGACGAAGGATCCCATATCGACAAAGGGGCCTCGCGTGACGGCCAATCTCTCCATCCCAGGCCGCTATCTCGTGATGATGCCTGGCGCCGGCACGCGTGGCGTCTCGAAGAAGATCGGAGATGATGCCGAGCGCAAGCGGCTGAAGAAGATTCTTGACCGCCTCCCGATTCCGGCCGAGGTCGGCATCATCGCGCGTACCGCAGCCTTGGGCGCCACGCCGAAGGCGATCGCGCGCGATCTTCGTAACCTGCTGGAGGAGTACAACGAGCTCCAGCACAACGTGAAGACTCGTCTTGCGCCGTGCTGTGTATTCCAGGAACCTGGTCTCGTGGAGCGTGTCGTGCGCGACTGGCTCACCGAGGACATCGAGTGCGTGGTGATCGACGACGAGAAGACCTTCGACGAGATGCGCGAGGTCACGAGCAAGATATCTCGCCGTGCCCGCAACAAGCTGCGTCGCTACGATGGTCCCCTCAACATCTTCGACCACTTCGGCGTGGAGAAGCAGCTGGGCGCCGCCTTCCGCCGCCAGGTGCGGCTGAAGTCGGGCGGCTATCTCGTGATCGACGAGACGGAGGCGCTCATCGCCGTGGACGTGAACACCGGCCACCACAAGAGCAAGGGTTCCGGCAAGGACGCGCAGGAACAGGCGATCCTCGAGGTGAACAAGGAGGCCGTCGTGGAGGTGGCGCGCCAGCTGAGGCTGCGCAACATTGGCGGACTCGTGGTGCTGGATCTGATCGACATGAAGAGCATGAAGCACCAGCGCCAGGTCGTAAAGGAGCTGAAGTCTGCGCTGAAGCGCGACCGTGCGCGGACGCGCGTGCTCAACATCTCAGACTTGGGGCTGCTCGAGATGAGTCGCCAGCGCCATGAGAAGTCCATCCTCTCGAAGCTCAGCTCCGCATGTCCGTGCTGCCACGGCTACGGGCACGTGAAGAGTCCGCTCGCCATCTCGATCGAGCTGCAGCGCCAGCTCACCACGCTCCTCCGCAAGTTTGAGGAGGAGAAGCGCCCGTTCGTGCCGAAGATCGTGATATCCCCGGCGGTGATGAACCGCCTTCGCACCGAGGACGCGCAGATCCTCGCCGAGCTGCAGGCGAAGTTCAACACGAAGCTGACGTTCGTCTCCGAGCTGCATCGCCATCCGGAGTCGTATTCCATACTGGACGCGGAGTCCGGTCAGGTGCTATACTCTTCCGGTGGCTCGGCGACTACCATGTGAAAAGGAACCCGAAATGAGACAGACATTTGCTACCGTCCTGGTTTTCTGCGCGGCTGTCGCGCAGGCGCAACTCCTTGAATCTCTGCTCTACGAGCCAGAGAACGTGGAGGATTCCAACAGGAAGATTCCTCAGGAACTCGTCGTGCGGGGAGAATACATGTCTGCCAGTCGCGCCACAGGCGAAGTTGTCGCCACCGGCGGAGTCTCGGCCGTTGCCAGTCCGTACCGCTTCCGAGCCGACAGCATCAGCCGAAGCGCGGACGGCCGTTACAAGTTTAGCGGCAATACGCTGATGACCACCTGCACGAACGAGGACTGCAACCTTCACTGGTGCCTGTCCGGCGAATTCGCTTACCGCGAGCAGCACTCGGTCACCGTCAGGGACGCCTGGGTCCGCATGTGGGATGTTCCGGTGCTGTGGGTGCCGTACTGGTACTATCCGCTGAACACCGACTATGGCTTTCGCTTCATGCCCGGCTACACGTCGCGCTGGGGTGGCTACATCCTCACGGGATATGTGTATGATCTCATCAACGAAGGCAAGCCAGACAGCGCCTCCCTCGGTGGCTCCACATACGCCGACTACCGCACCAGGAACGGATTCGCGCTGGGTCAGACGCTCCGCTGGAACCTCAAGGATTTCGGGTCTGGCAAGATAAAGGCGTACAATGCCTGGGACATGAACTACGACAAGTACGAGCACCACTGGAACGACACCAGGCATCGTTACTGCAACTGGGGCAGCGACGTTGATCGCGAGCGCTACCGCATCATGTTCGACCACAATGCCGACTTCACCGAGCGCGACTCGATGCGCATCCATGCCGTCTATCTTTCGGACTCTTGGGTACTGCGCGACTTCTTCCAGAAGGACGAGCGGCTCGAGACGATTCCCGCCAACGAGGCGGCCTATGAGCATCGCGAGAACAGCTGGGCATTCGGTGCCTCCGTATCCGGCCCCATCAATGACTTCTACGGCGGTACTGCGCGCCTTCCTGAAGGTTGGTTCGACATTTCGCCGCAGCCGATCTGGGATCTGCCCGCCAACTACGAGTCGCAGACGCGCGCAGGCTACCTGAACCGCGACTATGCCCGTTACTCCGGAGCGTCTGACACCATGTTCCGCTATCATCCATACATCGGTCCCGATGGCCGTGGCGCGGACTACCAGGCATTCCGTGCCGACACCGCGCACCGCGTCACATTGCCGTTCAAGATGCTGGACGTCATCGCTGTCGTCCCTCGTGCCACCTACCGCGGCACCTACTGGAGCGACAGCGGCAACGCACGTGCGCTGCTCATTGACCCTGGCGGGAGTAGTGTCGCCTCGGGCGATGCCATATACCGCAACATCGGCGAGTTCGGATTCACTGCCAGCGCGCGCAGCAGCGCTTGGCTTTCCGAACGCTGGCGCCACACCGTGGAGCCGTACATCGACTACTCCTACCAGGCTGTGGAGACGGCCGACAGCCGTTCCCGCCGCGCATACATCTTCGACAGCTATGACGGCGCAACCGAGTGGCTCGACCAGTTCGGGTTCGAGGGACGTGGCCTTCCGTACAACTGGCATGGAGTCCGCCCCGGCATCCGGAACTTCTTCCGACGGACGGACGACGAGGGGGTCTCGCGTACGGTCCTGGACACCGATATCTACGCGGCCATTCCGTTTGAGAGCTACAGTCGCTACGGGAACGACGCCGGTGTGTGGCACGGTTACCCGAGGGACAACGACGATCCGCACTACAACAAGAGCGGGAATGTCGTGCCGGGTGCGCGTGTCCGCCTCAACCCCACCAAGAAGACGTCGTTCGGCACCCGCGTGGAGTATGACACCGACAATGACAAGGTGGCATACGCCGACGTCTTCTTCAAGCATCGTGTCTCGCGTGACTTCGACTGGTACGTGGGGTACATCGGCCGTGACCACCGCATATGGGACTACGCCCCATCTCCGTACGAGCGCTGGAACTGGGAGTACCTCAACCTGATCAGCCTCGGCTTCGAGCATCAGGTATGCGACCATTTCGCATGGGCGCCATACATCCGCTACGATTGCCGCTTGAACGAGGTCGACGAAGTCGGTTCGTGGTTCGACATCATGACGGACTGCCTCGGCTTCCGCTTCCAGGTGGCGTACGAGAGCGCATACGAACGTATCGATGGTTCCAAGAGCCACTCTGACGTGCGTGTGGGTTTCTTCATCTACCTGCGCGCGCTCGGTCCAAGCTCGATGCTGGATCTCGCCAGGTTCTAGACGGTGCGCTTCAGGTCCGCAGCAGGTCCCAGAGCATGCGCGGTGCGTCGCGCATGACGCGCAGGGAACTGCGTCTGCCTCCGCGCCAGGCTACGGAGACCTCCGCTATCGTGCCACCTGCGCGCTGCACGCGCCTGATGAGCTCGACATCGAATGCGAAGCGCTCGATGCGCTGGGCCTCGAAGATATGGCGCATCTTCTCCATGCGGAATAGCTTGAAGCCGCACTGCGTGTCCTGGATGCCGCGCACGCCCACTAGCCAGACGAGCGCATGGAAGAGGCGCGAGAGGATGCGTCGACGAAGTGGCATGCCAGTGCGCCCGTAGCGGCTGCCGCAGACCATCCAGGCATCCGCGCGTGGAGCGAGCCTCGCGAACTCCGTGAGCGGCGCTGAAAGGTCCACGTCGCTCATCAGCACCCATTCCCCTTTAGCCTCCAGCGCGCCGCGCCGCACGGCCGCCCCCTTGCCGCGGTTCTGTGGCTGCCTGAGTATCCTTACTGGGAGAACGGACGTCTCGCCCGTTCTGGAAACATCCAGCGGCGGCTCCGAGCCGTCATCCACAAAGATCGCCTCCTTCAACTCAAACCCGCAGCTTGCGGCGCATGCAGCCAACTCCGGTACATGCGCCAGTGCCGCCCGCGCCAGGTCGGGCGAATTGTACACCGGAATGACGAGCGAGAGGGTTTTCACGGTTCAAAGCGAGCGGCAGGGTCTTGGCCCAGTTTACGAAAAGCTTCGGGCAACAGGTCGCCGAGGTCATCGAGCGGGCGCCATTCGAATTCGATCCAGTCCTCGCGCGACGCAGGGATGGGTACGCCCTGAAGGGGCGTACCCTCAGGACGATTGCTGGGAATGTGCTGAGCTTTTTTTGAAAGGGGCGTGCCCTCAGGACGATTGCTGGGAATGTGCTGAGCATTTTCTGAAAGGGGAGGGGCGGAGGGCTCGAGAAATAGCTCGTAGACTAGGTTGATCTCGGCGTGCGGCTTGCCGTGCTGGAGGAAGGAATTTTCCACTACGCCGAGAAATGCGCCAGTGGACGATTCTAGCCCAAGCTCCTCCTTGATCTCGCGTACGAGCGCCTGGCGGCCGGTTTCGCCGAACTCGATGTGCCCTCCTGGCAGATAGGTGGTCGTGCCGCCCTTCGCCCGGCAAAGCAGGATATTCCCGTCGACCACGCACACCCCTCGCGCTATCGTCTCTATCCCCGCCAGTTCATACTCGTTCATGGATTGATTACCTCAATGTGATGTGGAGGACATTCGACTACCGACAACCATGACACCCTTCACCCTTCACCTTTCACCCTTCACCCTTCACCTTTCACCCCTTGAGTCCCATCCACGGCGCAAGTCGGACGCTGCGCGCCTCGCGCGACTGGTGCGTTGCGCCCGGCAGCCCCATCTCCAGCGCCGAGAGCCGCGTGAGCAGGGCCTGCTGTGCGGCGGCATGCTGCTGGTTGTTCTCCTCGGCCTTCTGGCGCTCCTCCATCAGTTCCTTCTCTCGACGTTGCAGCTTCTCGCGCGTCTCCTGGAGCTGGCGGTAGACTGCCGTCAGGTCGCCCGTCTGCTGCTCCAGTCGCTTGACCTCCGTTTCGCGTTCGCGCAGCTTTGCGGAAAGCTCGCGGATCTTCTGCTCGCTTTCGAGCGCGGTCTTCTCCTGCAGTATCCGCAGCGCATCCAGCTCTTGCCGCAACTGCTTTGTGCGCGGGTCGTCTGGATGCTCGCGCAGAGCGCGTCGTGTCATGTCCTCGGCATCGGTGCCGATGTGCTTCAGTATCTCTTGGCGGCGCGCTAGCAGGCGTTCGGTGCGCTTCTGACGATACTGGCGCAGCGCCTCGGCCTCGCGGTTCTCGGCTTCGAGCGCGGCGGCAAGCTCGTCTGCCTCCTCCTTCATGAGGGCGTAGACCGCGGCCTGCGCATCTGCCGCCAAGCGCGCCGTGGGCGGCAGACGCTTGAGTTCGTCAGACAGCGAGAGGATTCGCGCCTCGTACTCTTCCTCGTTGGCGCGCGCAGCGGAGATGGCCTGTTGTGCCTTTGCTATCTCGCCGTCCTTGGCGGCGAGCTCGGATTCCTTCTGCGTTTCGAGCGCGCGTAGCGACTTCTCGTTCGCGGCCCGCACTGCGGCGAGCTCGGAATCCTTTGCCTCAAGTGCCGCCGCGCTTTCTGCCAGCGCGTTGTCCTTGGCGGCCAGCGCGTTGTCCTTTGCCGCGAGCTCGGAGTCCTTGGCTTCGAGCGCGGAGGCGCTTTCGGCCAGCTCGGAATTGCGTTCTGCCAGCACAGAGTCCTTTGCGGTCAGGAGCGTCTGCGCCGCTGAAAGTTCAGAGCGGATGGCCCTGTTGTCCTCGCGCAGCTGCTTTATCTTCGCCTCCAGCTTGGCGACCTGCTCGCGAAGCTCCTCCACTTCATGGCTTTCTGGCGGCGAAGGCGCGTCTTTAAGGTCGCTAGTGTGTTTAAGGTCTTCTGCGTTCCTAAGGTCTTGTGGAGCTTTGGGGACCTCAGGGCCTTTAAGGTCTCTGGGTTCTTTGTCGTTAGGGACATTAGGCGTCGCGGCCGTCGGCTCCGTGAAGGTTGGCCTCACCTCCACCAGCCTGCTGCCTCTCGGCAGGCGCCCGCTTGCGAGCAGCGCTTGGGCGGCATGCTTGTTGAATGGGCCGCGCGGATGCCCGTCGCCGATGTCGATCGACCAGCGCATGTCGAGGAATGGTATCTCCGTCGCGGGACGCCAGTTCTCTCCGTCATCGGAAATGTCCTGTCCCGGCTGGATGCGCCCCATTTGCGCCCATTCGATCAGGCGCTCCTTCGTCTCAGGGCCGAACGTCTCGTCCTGTGTCCGCAGATACCACTCGTTTTTCATCGTCGTCACTTTTTGATCTTGAAGAATTTCTTCACATGGAGCGGGCCTATGCGCACAAGCTCCTGCTGTGCGCGACGCTCAAGGTCGGCGAGCGCGGCAGTGCTGGATGCCGGGACAGTTCCGCCGAAGCCGAACGCTTGTCGCGCGACCGGCGGTGGCATCTCGTCCGCCACGACCTCGGGCACTATCACGTCAGTGGACCATTCGCGCGCAGGCGGCGTCTTTTGCCGTTCCATCTCCTCCTTCAGTTCGGCAAGCTTCTTCTCCAGCTGCGCGATCTCGCCGCGCAGATTCTGCACCTCTGTCTCGCGATTGGCCAGCAAAGCCTCTGCGCGCGCACGGTCGCTGTCCTTCTGCTGCACGGCTTTCGTGAGCTCGGCGACCTGTCCGTCCCGCTGCGCAAGCGTCGCCACCGCCTCGGCGATACGTTCATCCCTTTGCGCGATGGTCTTCTGTGCCGCGGCCAGCTGCAGGTCCTTCTTTCCCGAAAGCTTCTGTGCTTCCACGAAAACCTGTTCGCGCTGGGCTATCTCTGCGTCCTTTGCGGAGATTGCGCTCTCGAGCGCGCGTATCCGCTCGGCACCTGCGCCGCGATCGTCCTGGAAGAAGCGGGCTTCGCGCGATAGCGCACCGGCCTTCTTGAGGTCATCCAACACCGTGCGGTGGGTAGGTCCGTAGAACTGCCCCGGCTCGTTTTCCACGACCCAGTTCATCTCCAGCTCCGGCTTCATCGGGGCCAGCATCCAGTTCTTGAGATCTGACGAAATGCCAGCGAGCGGCTCTATGCGTCCGTCCTTGACCCATCCCTTCAGCGTTTCAAGGTCGATCGGACCGAACACCTTGTCAGCCGTGTTCTTTACATACCATTTTTCCATGCGGTTATTTTACCACATTCGGCGGCTTTTCGCCAAACGGTCAGTTTGCGGCCGCCTGCCGGAACTCGACGCGGCGCAGGAAACGTATCTGGAGATACGTGAAACCTATGAGCGCCACGCCCAGGAACCATGCCATCGTCGTGGCAGTGGAGAAGCGCAGGTTGTTGTACGCCTCTTTCCATATCGCGAGCGAGAGGACGCTCGTGGCGTCGCCAGGTCCGCCGAACGTGAGCAGGAAGATGGAGCCCATTCCCTGGAACGCCGCGATGAACGCGCCTACGAAGTTGATGACCATGAGCGGCATCAGCTGCGGCAGGGTCACGTGCCGGAAGCGCCCGAAGATGCCCGCCCCGTCGATCGCCGCCGCCTCGTAGTAGTCCGGAGGCAGGCTGCCGAGCGCCGCCACGTAGATGAGGCTGGCCATGCCAGCGCCCGCCCACACGCCGGGCAGGATGCAGCACGTCATGGCCCACGCCGGATCCTGCAGCCACGCCTGCCGTCCGATGCCGAAGAACGCAAGCAGCTGGTTCAGCATCCCGTTCTCAGTTGGATCGAACATCATCTTCCACAAGAGCATGATCACGAGCGCGCTCGTAAGGTGCGGAAGAAAGTAGAGAGTGCGGAAGAATATCTTTCCGCGCGGAATCTCTGTGAGGAGAAGCGCCAGCACGACGGGCGTCACGAATCCGAGTGCTAGCGTGATGCCTACGTACTGCAGCGTGCGTCCCCACGCCTTCCAGAAGCCGGGATCAGACGCCACGCGGATGAAGTTGTCCAGTCCCTGCCACTCTCCGCTCCCCACTATGCGGTAGTCCTGGAACGCCATCACCGCGCCGCGTATGAGCGGCCAGTAGCTCCATAGAGCGATGGACACGATTGCCGGCAAGAGGAAGAGCCAAGGGGCTAGTGCTTGGTGCTTGGTGCCTGGTGCTTGGTGCTTGGTGCCTGGTGCTTGGTGCCTGGTACGTTGCTTGCGCGCCCAAGACTTGCCTGTAAAGCCCGCACTAAGCACTAAGCACCAGGCACTAAGCACTGCTGTAAGCAGCACGCCGAGGATCACGCGGGCGAGAGGGCGCTTTTGCTCGATCCCGCGCTTGTCGGCGTCGAACATCAGGCCGCGGTTCGCGTCGTCCGTGATCGCCTTCAGCGCTGCCCGGTAGTTGAAGTCCTTCCCTGCGTCGCTCAGCAGTATGCCGAGGAAGCGGCGGCTCACGAGATCGCTTGCGGCCTGCCAGAATCCGACGGACGGTTCCGTGACGGCGCGTATCCTGCCCGCCTCCAGGTCGTCGTACATCTTGCGGATGCCTGGCGGCACCTCTGCAAGATGCTCGTTGAAGCCAAGGCGCTTCAGGTCGGACGGCAAACACCACCGCGCCCGTCCCTCGGCTACGTTCTTCCGCACCGTCTCGTCGTAGACCGCGGCGGACGTCAGCTCGTTCACGCATGCCCACACGTCGTCGCGCTCCTCTTTCGTCCGACGTCCCACACCTTCCGTGATGGCGTAGAAATGCTTGTGCGCCTGCAGCACGGGGCGGCAATTCTCGTCCGCCGCCGGGAAGGGCATGAGCCCGATCTGCTCCGCCGGGAAGTTGAGGCTCTCGGTGAGGTACGTCACCAGATCCTCGCCGCCGAACACGCTCACTATCTCGCCCTGCACGAATAGGTCCGCGATCTCGTTCGAGAGCGAGAGCTGCGGCAGCGCCCGCACCACGCCGTTCGTGATGAGCGAATGCAAGAAATCCGCCGCCCTTAAACACTCCGGCGAATCGAAGCACGCCTCCCAGTTGGTGCTTGGTGCTTGGTGCTTGGTGCTTGGTGCTTGGTGCTTGGTGCTTGGTGTTTCCAGAGGCCATCCTTCCCCTACTACACCTTTCACCTTTCCTCTTTCACCTTTCACCCTCACGACGTCTCCCCCCGCTGCGCCGACCCACGGCAGGAAGCCCCACGGGCGGTTCTCTATGCCGAACGCGCGCTGGCCGCGCTGGAGCTTGGCGCCGGCGATCGTCTTGTCGCGGAAGGTGAGGCGTTCGCACCAGTTGGCGAACTCGCTCCACGTGCGCGGTGGCGCCTCGGGATCGAGACCTGCGGACTTCACGAGATCCTTCCGGTAGACGATGCCGTAGTAGGCGAACCCCGGTGTGGGAACCGCGTACACCTTGCCGTCCTTCGTCGCGACGTCTCGCCAGAGCTGCGGCACGTCCTTCCAGCCGGGCCACTTCGCCTCGGCGTCGGAGAGTTTGCCGTCACCGTCCGTGTCATCGCCCAGCCATTCGTTGAGCGGGTAGCAGAAGCCCTCCTCCACGTCGTGCCTGAGGATGTGGAACCATGCCTTGTAGACGTCTGGCGCGGTGCCGCCGGCGAGCGCGAGCATGAACGTGGCGCGTCCACCCGCGCCGGGGAGCGTGAGTCCGCCCCACTGGAACGGACGTATCTCGGGCCGCTTGGCGGTGAACGAGAGAATCTGCTTTGTGGCCGGGTCCTCGGGGTGGTCGGGGCGGTAGCACATCAGGAACGTCACGTCCGTGGCGGCACACGCCATGCAGACGAACGTCGCGGACAGCGCCAGCGCCTTCTTGCCGAGAGACATCGTCATTTTGCCACTGCGGTGTGGTGCAGCACGAGCGGGGTGGCGCCCGGCCGGGCGAGCGCGAGGCGGAAGTCGTACCTGCCCCTCGGGTTTGGCGGACGGCGGAACTTCACCTCGCGCGTCCAGCGTCCTCCGGGCTGCAGGTCTATCGCCTGCGGCGGCAGGTCTACGCTCCACTTCTCCGGCATGCCGTCGAAAGTGAGCGTGCCCTTGAGCGGCTTGTCTAGCGGCGCGACGACGTCGAGCCGGCAGGAACGGAAGTTGGGAGCCACGCGGAGCGAGATGTTCGGCGCTTGGGCGGAAGGCACGTACGTGAGGATTGGCTGCTGGTTGTAGCCTGACGTCGCCATCGTTATGCGCGAACGGTAGGCCGGATCGCGCATGAGCGTGACGCGTCGGTCCATCGCGGGGATGTCCGTCGTGTAGATGCGGAACTCGCCCTTGTGTCCAGTGATGAACTCCTCGCGCCAGTCGCCGAAGATATCGGCCACGAGCCGCGCCGAGGGGACGTTGTCCGAGACGAGCGAACCGTCGTGGTCCTTGATTCCTCCTGCGAAGATCTCGCGCTGTAGGTCGCCGTCCCAATAGAGGTTGGAGCGCCCGTTGCCGTAGCGGAAGCAGTTCGTATAGGCGCAGAGAAGCGTGCCGTCCGCCGTGTAGAGCCAGCGGTTGTCGCTCTGCGGATGGGTGTTCTTGGCGGTGTGGTTGCTCTGGTCGACCTCCTGTCCGTAAAACTCCAGCCCGTGATACGCGGGGTCGATGTCGGCGCAGATTCCGCTGCCATGGACATGGTACGTACGGACGGGCAGCTTCCAGATTTCGCCGCCCGTGACGGGATCCGTCATGAGCATGCCGCCGCCGTTCAGCTGGCGCGTCTCGTAGATGAAGGCGAGCTCCATGCCCGGACGCACGGGATCGATGTCGCCGTAGTAGTGCGCGTCGGAGTGTCCGCGCCCGTTGCACCAGAGCACGGTGCCGTCGTGGTCGAGGGTGAGCGAGCCGATCAGCACTTCGTCGCAGCCGTCGCCGTCCACGTCCTCGCAGAGGCAGGCGTGGTCGCCCTGGCCGCGCACGCGGCGGGAGAGGAACTCGTTGTTCCAGCGCCACACGCGCTCGAGCTTGCGGTCGCGGAAGCAATAGGCGTCCACGATCATCTTGCCGTAGGTGCCGCGCTCCATGATCACGCAGGGCGTCTTGCCGTCGAGGTGCGCGAGCGCGATCTGGTTGCGCGAGGCGTAGTGGTTGTAGTCGAGCACGTGCTCGGGCGCGGTGCGCGGGATCCACGGCGTCGAGCAGATGTCTTTGCCGGTGAGTCCGTCGATGACCGTGAGGTATTCGGGGCCGTGCTGGACGCGTCCGTCTGGATCGCGGAGGTCGGGCGAGAGCGGCGCGGTCTTGGCGACCACCTCGGCCTTGCCGTCGCCGTCGAGGTCGGTCACGATGAACGGAGAATACCAGATGCCCATCTCGATGTTCCAGCCGAGATCGCGCCGCCAGAGGAAGCGTCCGGTGGACGAGTAGGCCTCGAGCTTGTGCGTGTCCTTCGCGGGCTTCCACACGAGGTCCCACGGGTCGGTGCCGGCGGCGGGGGTCTTCACCACGAAGTCGTACGCGCCGTCGCCGTCGAGGTCGCCCACGGCCACGGCTGCCACTGTGGCGTTGGTGTCAGCAAGCGGGAAACGCACGCACGTGCCGCCGCCGATCTCCTCGCCGCGCACGGGCGTGAAGCTCTTGCCGTCGAGGGAGTACTCGGCCGCGCGGTCGGTGAAGCCTGGCAGGAAGAAGTCGGTCGTCTGGACTATGGGTGCCGCATTGACTTTCTCTGTGTGGCCGCCTGCGCGCCGCCAGAGGTCGAAGCCGACGTCTGCGGTGTCGCTTTCTAGCAAGCGCCACGAGACGTACGTGCCGCGCGGCGTGACGGACGCGACGAGTCCGCGGTCCAGCTTCTCGCGCGGAAGTTCCGCAAGGCTTCCCTTGACGGTGCGGTCGGCATGGACGGCGAGGCGATAGACGAGCTCGAGTGTCTCGCCTTTCTTCAGCGAGAGCGGCCCCTCGTAGACCGGCGATGGGTTGATCATCCGCTTGTCGGGCCACACGTAGAATCGGGCGGCGGGCGGCGCGGCCACCTGCGTGAGCGTCACGCCCTCGCCGGTCGCGGGATCGGAGAAGTCGAGGTATTTCGTCTCTGTGCCCGTGACGGCGGCGGGTGTCTTGCCGCCGGCGAAGCCGCGCACGCCGAACGCGTCTGCGGCCGCCTTCGCGAGGCGCAGGGTCGGGCCCGCGTATCCGCCGCCCCACTTGCCGGACGCCACGCTGCCGTGCGGCGGCGTGCGGTCGAGCGTCACGTCCTGCTTTGCGGTGAAGAGGTGGCGGATGTTGATCGTGTAGCCGCCGTTCGGGTCGGGCGGGTCGATCTCCACCGTGCGATCCTCCACGAGCGCCGGATCCTTCGCGGCGCGCGGGCCGTACTCGATGTTCAGCTTCACCACGCAGTCGAGGCCGTCGCACGAGATCGACTTCTTCGTCACGCGCGTGCGTCCCTCAGGCTCCGTTCCGGCGCGCTTCGCGTCGGCCGGTTCCCAGTAGTTGACGCCGTTGACGAATTTCCACGAGAACCAGTATCCGAGGTGCCAGATGTGGTCCTTCGGGCGCACGTCGGTGAACGTCTTGCCGGACGGCAGGTTTAGCGGATGGAAGAAAGGGCGGCCCTCCGGCGTGTTGATCTCGAAATTCCACAGCAACTTGCCGTCGCGGAGCAGGCGGATGCCAGTGGCCGTCTTTTCCAGCTTGGAGCGGCGGAACGCGGCGATCGCCTCGTCCGTGCGGCGGCACTTCGGCTCGCGGGCGATTAGCTCGTCGATCAGGCGTCCGATGGCCCAGCCAGGATAGTTGTACCGTTCGCGTCCTTCGGCCAGCAGGAGGCGGCAGTTGCGGCTCTTCGGATCGGGAATCCACTCGTCCTCGCCCTTGTCGCCGATCATGCGGAACGTGCCGTTCTCCGTGTTGAAGTAGCGGCCGATGTTGTGGACGGCGGCGAACACGGTCACCTCGTCCCACGAGCAGCGTCCTTCCTCGGACTTCTCCTCGGCCTTCCCTGCGCGAACCTTCTCGCGGGACGGCAGCGAGCGGGAGAAGATGTCCTTCACCGGGTTGCGGTAGGCGTACTCCTTCTCAGCGACGGTGCGTCCGCTGTAGATGTTGCGCCCGAGGTCGAACTCGGAGAAGACGATGGGCGTGGGCCACTGCTCGAAGGCTATCTTCGAAGAGGCGGCGTCCCACTTAGAGTTGTACTCGCGGCCTTTCGGCGCCTTGCAGGACATCGTGTACCAGCGCGTCACCTTCTTCGCGACGAGCGCGCGCCCGTCGAGCGGCGAGAACTCGTCGCCCTTCGTCTCCAGCAGTCGGCGCATGTTCGTGATGAAGCCCACCGAGACGAACGTCACGCTCTTGTCGGGGGCGGAGGCGAGCGCTTTGCGGTAGACCTTGTTCGCGTCCGGCGCGTCATTGGAGTTGGGATGCTTCACCCATTCGGGATACTCAGCCGCGAGGCGCACGAACTTCTGGTGGCCCTTGCGTTCGGGCGAACCGCTCGGAACGCCCACCACGCCCAGCTCCTTTGCGCAGCCCACGGGGATGTCGGGGCGGCCGTAGAAGGCGTTGATGATCTCCACGGCGGCGACGGACGAGTTGTCGCGCGTGCAGGTTGCCATGGCGAGGATATCGCACTTCCCCTCGTCGGCCATCGCGTGGAGGACGGCCATCGCCCCTACGTCGTCATAGTCTTCCACCATGTCCGTGTCGAAGATGATCTTCGGGACGGGGGCGGCAATGAGCGTCGCGGCGCCGGCCGCCGCGCAAGCAAGCAGAGTATACAGTTTCTTCATGGCGCGTAGCATAGCAAATTCCACGGCGGACGGCAATTATGGTAAAATATCCGACATGCTTTTCGCCATCAAGATGGTCTGGCCGTGGAGGCGATCGTGAACTTCATCGACCGGCACGCCTATGATTGGGGCAGCGCCTTCGCTCGCTTCCTGTTTCCGCTTTTCAGGAAGCGGCGTCGCATCGCGGTGGACAACATACTCAAGGCGGGGATCACGGACGACCCGAAGGAGGCAGACCGCATCGCGCGCGTCAGCTGGGGGCATCTCGTCGGGCACATCTGCGAGGCGTTGCGCGTGCCGCACGTAATCACGCGCGAGAACTGGCGCGAGCACCTGGACGTCTC
This sequence comes from uncultured bacterium, assembly GCA_902769585.1. GTDB lineage: Bacteria > Verrucomicrobiota > Kiritimatiellia > RFP12 > UBA1067 > RUG572. The sequence goes on along the minus strand of CACXPT010000046.1, from coordinate 8,813 downwards.
GGAAGGGCATCCGGCCGCGGTGAAGCTCCTTCTCGAGGAGACGGACACGCCCATCCTGCTCGTGAGCGCGCACCACGGCGTGTGGGAGGCGGCCACGAACCTCCTCTCCTTCGCGCGGCCGATGATCGCCATCGCGCGCGTGATGAACAATCGCCTGGTCGCCAGCTGGATGAAAAAGCACCACTTTCGTGGCCCCGTGACGATCGTGGACAAGAACCACGGCTTTACGCCGGACACCCTTCGCGCCTGGGAAAACGACTGTGCGGCCATGACGATCCTCATGGACCAGCACACGTCAAAAGGGATATCGCTCACCTTCCTCGGCCGTCCGGCCAAGACCTACACGACGGCTACGCGCCTTGCCATGCGCACGGGGCATCCCATCGTGGTGGGCTCGTTCGTGAGGGTGGCGCCGTACCGGTACAGGCTTGTGGGGGGCGAGCCGCTGTCCTTCCCTAAGAACGCCAACCGGGAGACGTGCACGCAGCTGCTGAACGATCGCCTGGGCGAGGCGATCCGCCGCTACCCCGAGCAGTATCTGTGGGTACATCGCCGATGGCGGTAGAAAAGCCCCTACGGCCAACGCATCAAAAAATCCTTCTCCCCGCTGACGCGGGATAGAACGATTTTTTGATGCGTTGGAAGTGTTTCAGCAGCGCAGCAGCCAGCAAGGCAGCAGCCAATCCGAATGGTCGTGGCGCGACCTTTGGCCTTTCAGGAGGTGTTCCAGGCGCAATTCTCGAGCGCGCCCGTCTCTTCTGCGAACGCGCGGGCATCGAGCCCGCGCGGGTTCGAGTCTGGAGCCTGCCTGTTTCTCCGTCGCCTCGAGCGCGTGTCTTGCGAGTGTTGCGACGTCCATGTTTTTTCTCCTTTCCCGCTCGACAAAGCGACTGCTATGGTATATACTATGCCGCATGAATGCGCAAGCCAGATTGCTGGAGATGCTGGAAAAGCCGCAACGCATGACGAGAGGGCGGCTTTGCGTCCTTTCGCGCAGCGCGAAAGGCGGCAGGTTCTACCATCTCCAGTACCGCAAGAACACGAAGCTGTTCCAGAGATACATTCCCCTCGGCGAGGTTGCGGCGTACGAGGAATCGACGGGAAGGTTCAGGGAATTCATGTCCGCCGTGGACGCCTACGTGGACGAAATGTCCCGAAAGGGCATGGCGGAGATAAGAAAGGAGGCAAAAGATGCAAGAGCCAAAGGCGGGAAGGCTCGCCGAGCGGACGGTTGACTACGGCCTGGCGGTGATGGAATACTGCGAGTCCCTGCCGCGCACAGCGGACTTCGTCCACAAGATGAAGGTCGCCATGAAGGAGCTGAAGGAATCCTGGGTCTGGCTGATCTTCGCGTCGAGGCTTGCGCCCTGCGAGGCCCTCGAGTCGCTGCGCGCGGAATCAAGGGAGTTGCTGCTGATGGTCGGCAAGAGCATCAACACGGCGTCCGGACGCATGCAGGGCAAGACCATCGCTGAAGTGCCAAGGGACGCACATGGCGCGCCACGACCATTCGGATTGGCGGCTGCGCTGCTGGTTGCTGGTTACTGAAGCACTTCCAACGCATTAAAAAGCCCCCTTTCCCGCTTGCAATGGCCGCAGAAATCCAGTATCATTTCGCCGTCCAAGCCATGGAGGTGACAATAGTTGAAAGATGATTTTCTCGTCTTCGATCACGTGACGAAGAGATTCGGCGCGCTGACCGCGGTAGATGACGTGTCGCTCACGATAAAGAAGGGCGAATTCTTCTCGCTGCTCGGCCCGAGCGGCTGCGGGAAGACTACGCTCTTGAGGATGCTTGGCGGCTTCGAGCGGCCCGACTCGGGACGCATCTACCTCGAAGGCAACGACATTACGGACCTTCCGCCAAACCAGCGGCGCGTCCACACCGTCTTCCAGAACTATGCGCTCTTCCCCACGATGACCATCTGGGACAACATCGCGTTCTCCCTCAAGCTCGCGAAGCGGCCCAAGGGGGAGATAGAGGAGAAGGTCGACTCGATCCTGAACATGATCCAGATGAGCGAGCATGCGTGGAAGCACCCCAACCAGCTCTCCGGCGGACAGAAGCAGCGCGTCGCCATCGCGCGCGCGCTCGTGGACAGGCCGCAGGTCCTGCTCCTGGACGAGCCGCTCGCCGCGCTGGACCTCAAGCTCCGCCAGCACATGCTCATCGAGCTTGACGCCATCCACGACCAGGTTGGCATCACCTTCATGTACGTCACGCATGACCAGGGCGAGGCGATGAGCCTCTCCGACCGCATTGCCGTCATCAACTACGGCAAGGTCGAGCAGCTCGACGTCCCCGCCAAGATCTACGAGGCGCCCGCCTCGCGCTTCGTGGCGTCGTTCATCGGCGACACCAACTTCTTCTCCGGCACGATCGACTCCATCGACGGCGACTACTGCACGATACAGTGCGAGGGTTTCCCGGCGATCAAGGCGTACAACGACAAGAACCTCGCGGTCGGCCAGCGCGTCGACCTCTCCGTGCGCCCAGAAAAGATCCGCGTCACGCTCAATCCTCCGCTTCCGGAGAAGGGCGCCGGCATCAACATATTCGCATCGACGGTGCAGGACATCGTCTACCAAGGCGTGTACACCAAGTACTGGATCAAGTCCGGCTCGTTCCGCATCTCCGCGTTCAAGCCGCATTCTCGCTTTCTCCTCGACCAGGAAGCGATCACCTGGAACGACAACGTGTTCCTCTGGTGGCATCCCGACGACGGCTACATGGTGGAAGTGAAATGAGGAATTCCGCAAAGCCGAGCAGGGCCGAATGGCTCGTTACGCTGCCGTCGTTCGTGTGGCTGATGCTCTTCTTCGCGATTCCGGCGCTGATCGTGCTGGCTTTCACCTTCCACGGGCACACCGCGAACGGCGGCGTGGGGGAATGGAGCCTCTCGACGTGGCGCGAGCTGGTGGACCCGGACTACCCCACGATCGTGTGGAAGACGATCCGCATCTCGTTCGAGGTGACGGCCTGGTGCATCCTCCTCGCGCTGCCGTGCGCCTATGCGATCGCACGTCTCCCCAAGCGCTGGCGCGCGATCGTGGCGGGATCGATCATGCTGCCGTTCTGGACGAGCTTCGTGGTGCGGGTGTTCGCTTGGAAGACCATGCTCCATCCGGACGGATGGCTCCAGACCTGCTACCACGCCTACCTCCACTTCAAGTACTGGCTGTTCGCCTGGGTTCCGGGCGTGCATGTGCCTACGGCGGGCGCGGGGCAGGCCAACGACTGCCTGATCGGCATAGCCGGCTGCGCTATCAACGCGGCGAAGACCACGATCATCGACTCTGAGGTCGCCGTTGTCCTCGTCTCTGTCTATTCCTTCCTCCCGTTCGCGATCATGCCCATCTACACGGCGGCCGAGAAGTTCGACTTCTCGCTCCTCGAGGCGGCGCGTGACCTGGGGGCGAAGAACTTCTACGCATTCCGCAAGATATTCATCCCCGGCATATGGCAGGGAATAGTGTCGGCCGTCCTCATGGTGTTCATTCCCGCGATCGGCTCGTACGTCATCCCGCAGATGCTCGGCGGCACCGAATGCATACTCATCGGCAACAAGATCTTCATGCGCGCCATGCAGAACCGCAACATCCCGCACGCGTCGGCCCTCGCCACGCTGATGGCGGTCTCCGTGTTCGTGCCGATGGGGATCGCGATGTGGTGGAAGAAGCGGCAGGCGGCGCGCGACCGCAAGCGGCTGGAGGTGCGCACGGCCCAGCTGATGGCGACGGGAGGGGTGGAATGAAGCGCTCGTACTTCTCCGTGGCCGTGCTGGCCATCGTCCTGGCGTTCCTCTACGTGCCGATCCTGCTCGTCGTCGTGTACGGGTTCATCCCGAACGGCATCTCCATGAGCTTCTTCGACTCTGCAGGCCGTTTCACCGGCTTCACAGGCAGGTGGTACTCCATGATCTTCACCGGAAACATGCGGCTAGGCGCATTGATGCAGAGCTTCTGGCTTTCGCTCATCGTCGCGGGGCTGGCCACGCTCATCTCCTGCGCGATAGGCACCACTTCCGCGCTCGCGCTGCACAAGTGGCGGGGCCGTCTACAGTCCATACACCACGCGCTCGTGTACACGCCGCTCATCATGCCGGACATCCTGATCGGCATCTCGCTCCTGATGCTGTTCGTCGCCTGCAGCGTGGACTGCGGCTTCTGGACGATCCTCATCGCCCACGTCACGTTCTGCGTCTCGTACGTGGTGATGACGATCCTCGCGCGCCTCCAGGACTTCGACGATCGCCTGGTAGAGGCCGCCTACGACCTCGGTGCGGGTCCGTGGTACACGTTCTTCCACGTCCAGCTGCCGATCCTCATGCCGGGCATCATCGCCGGCGGACTGCTGGCGTTCACGCTCTCCATCGACGACGTCGTGATCACCTCCTTCGTCAACGGCGCGGGCACCAACACGTTCCCGACCTACGTAAGCTCCATGACGAAGCACTCGCGAAACCTCCCTGCGGTGTTCGCGCTCTCGACGCTCATGCTCCTCTTCACCTGCGCGCTGGTGGGCCTCTCAAAGCTCATCTCGCGCGGTCAGCAACCAAAGCCGAAAGGAAAATGAAAATGAAAATATCCGCAATGATTGGTCTAGCCGCGACCGCCGTCCTGCTCGCGGGCTGCGAGGGGAATTCCCGTTCGCTCCACATCTACACGTGGAGCGACTACATCTCCCCCGAGGTCATCGCAAAGTTCGAGAAGGCCCACAACTGCAAGGTCGTCGTTGACACGTTCGACTCGAACGAGACGATGTACGCCAAGCTCAAGGCCGGCGGCTCCGGCTACGACCTCATCACGCCCAGCTCCTACTTCGTGCCGACCATGGCGAGGGAAAAGCTCATCGTCAAGCTCGACCATTCAAGGATTCCGAACGTGAAGGCGAACTTCGATTCCGGGTTCGCGGACCAGATCATCGACCCGACCTTCGAGTACAACGTGCCGTACGCCGTCACGTACACTGGATTCATGTACGCCAAGGACAAGGTGCCGAAGGGCGTCAACGTCGAAACGTGGAAGGTCCTGGAGAATCCCGCGTTGAAGGGGAAGGTGACGCTCCTCGACGACATCCGCGAGGTCATTGGCGCGGGCCTCATGTCTCTCGGCTACTCGCTCAACTCGAAGAAGCCCGAGGAAGTCGAGGCGGCCGTAAAGGAAGTGCTCAAGTGGAAGGCCAACATCCGCAAGTTTGACGCCGAAAGCTACAAGACCGAGGTCCCGGCGGGTGCTACCATACTCGGGCACGGCTACTCGAGCGACGTCACCCAGGTCGTCGTCGGCGACGAGGAAGCAGGCAATCCTCCGCGCGACGACATCGGTTTCGCGCTTCCTAAGGAGGGCTTCACGATTGCCTTCGACGAGCTGGTGATTTCCGTGGCCGCCCCCAACCCCGATCTGGCATACGAGTTCATAAACTTCATGTATGAAGGCGAAGTCGCCAAGGAGAACATGGAGTACATCATGGGGCCGATGCCCGTGAAGCCCGGAATCGCCGCGCTTGACGCCGACTACCGCAGACTCATCACCCTCTCCCGCGAGACGATCAAGAGGGGCCAGGTCCTCAGGCCCATCGACGACGACCCCGCAGCCATGGAGCTCTACAACAAGGCGTGGGACCGCATCAAGGCCACCGGCGAAAAATAGCGCGCGCCACTTGCAATCCGGCGGCGGATTTAATATAATATCCGCCGCTTTCACCTTATTGCCTCATGGTGTAATGGTAGCACCGCAGATTCTGAATCTGCTTGTTAAGGTTCGAGTCCTTATGAGGCAACCATCGCAAGACCTCCGCCGAGCGGAGGTCTCTTGCTATGACGGACCGACGAAAGGATATTGACGAAATGAAGCCTACACTCGTTGTTCTTGCCGCAGGAATGGGTTCGCGCTACGGCGGGCTGAAGCAGATCGATCCCGTCGGGCCGTCCGGCGAGGCGATCCTCGACTATTCGGTATTCGACGCGCACCGCGCCGGTTTCGGCAAGGTCGTCTTCATCATCCGCCACGACATCGAACAGGTCTTCCGCGAACAGGTCGGCTCCAAGTACAAAGGCCTTCTGCCGGTGGACTACGCTTTCCAGGACATCGCCGACCTGCCGCCGCCGTACGCCGTCCCGCCTGGCCGCGCCAAGCCGTGGGGCACCGCCCATGCCATCCGCGCGGCGCGCGACATCGTCCGCGAGCCGTTCGCCGCCATCAACGCCGACGACTTCTACGGCCGCGACGCCTTCGCGAAGCTTGCCGCGTTTTTGGGGAATGCGGACGCGCAGGAGCGCGTCCCTCCCGTGCATCCATTCGCAATGGTTGGGTATCGGCTGGACCAGACGCTCTCCGACTTCGGTTCCGTCGCGCGCGGCATCTGTAAAGTCTCCCCGGAGGGGCGGCTGGAGAAGGTCACGGAGATGACGAAGATCGTCCGCACTCCTTCCGGTGCCGAGAACCGCGAGGATCCCGCCGCCCCCGTGGCGCTCACGGGTGGCGAGCGCGTGTCGATGAACCTGTGGGGCTTCACGCCAGCCCTCTTCGGCGAGCTGGAGGCGCGCTTCCCCGCCTGGCTGGAGGCCAATATCGCGCGCGAGAAGTCCGAATGGTACATTCCGTTCGTGGTGGACGAGCTTGTCCACGAGGGCAAGGCCACCGTGGACGTGCTGCCCACCGATTCCGCCTGGTTCGGCGCCACCTACCGCGAGGACAAGCCGCTCGTGGCGGCTGCGATCCGCCGTCTGGTGGACGCCGGCGAGTATCCCTCCAACCTGTTCGCCGCAGGAGCTTGATGAGGGACGGCATCGGTAACGGGAGGGACGCGCTCCCGCGTGTCCGCGCCATCCTGTCAGGTCTCGCCGACGTCGTCTGGCCGCGCACGTGCGCCGTTGAGGCGTGCGGACGGCCTGTGGACAGGCCCCGCGGCCACATCTGTTCTGCGTGCTTTGCCGCACTGCCTTTCCACGAGCCTGGCGGCGCGTGCCGCATCTGCGGCATGCCGGTCCCCGCCAAGACGCCGCACGTGTTCGTCTGCGAGGCGTGCGCCGCCAATCCGCCGCCGTACGAGCGCACGTGCAGCGCCGTCGACTACGCCGCTCCTCTCGACATGCTTGTCCAGGCGTTCAAGTACAACCGAGCCTCGTGGCTTGCCGAGGACTTCGCCGAGCTGCTGGACGGCGCAGTGCGCGCGCACCTCGACCGGGCGGCCGTGGACGCGGTCTTTCCTGTCCCGCTTCACCCCAACCGGCTGCGCAAGCGCGGCTACAACCAGGCGGCCCTCCTCGCCCGCGCGCTCGCGCGGCGACTCAACCGCCGCTGCGACGAAAGGTCGCTCGTTCGCATACGCGACACGCCCAAGCAGTCGCTCCTCGGCGCCGACGAGCGCCGCCAGAACCTGAAAGGCGCCTTTGCGGCCGTCCGCCCGCAGTTCGTGCGCGGACGAGTCGTTCTTCTCGTCGACGACGTCACCACCACCGGCAGCACGCTCGCGGCTGCCGCCGAACCTCTCCGCGCCGCAGGGGCCGCGCATATCTGGTGCGCCACCCTTGCCCGCGCACCGCACGACTCATGAACACGACACCTTACATCATCTGGGATTGGAACGGCACGCTGCTCGACGACGTGGCCGCCGCCGTTGGCGCACTCAACCGCATGCTGGCCGTTCGCGGCGTCGTCCCTGTCACACAGGATTTCTACCGCGCCCACTTTGGCTTTCCGGTCAGACCGTTCTATGCGGTCGTGGGTCTCGACCTAGAGCGCGAGGACTGGGACCGCATCTGCACCGACTTTCATCAGTTCATCGCCGAGGAGCCGAACCAGCATCTTCGTCCGGACGCGGTCGCCGCGCTGCAGTATGTGCGTGACCATGGCGGCCACCAGTCGATCCTCAGCGCATTGCGGCAGGACCTCCTTCTCCGCGATACGGCGCGCGAAGGCATCCAGGAGTACCTCGACACGATCTACGGCGTGGACAACCTCGATGGCGCCACCAAGCTCTCGCGCGGACATGATTTGTTGGAGCATCTGCGGACGTCCGGGCTCCTCGCCACGAGCCAGCCACTTTTCTTCATCGGCGACACCTTGCACGATGCGGAGGTCGGCACCGCTTTGGGCGCGACGCCGATACTGGTGGATGGCGGCCACCAGAACGGCGACCGTCTCAGAGCCTCTGGCCATCAGGTCGTCCCGTCACTCCTCGTCGCAGTCGAGCACATCCTGCACGCCTGACAAGCATGGGGCGCCGCCGTCTCGGCGGCGACTATTGCTCGATGAGGTCGGCCATGGCGTCGCGCCAGCGGAGGACGGCGGCGGGGTCGCCCGTGAACTGCGTCATAGACTGCATCACGTCGCCGGGCACCGCGAGGAGCTCGCGGGCGCGTTTCGCCCAGGCGTCGTTTTGATCCGTGCGGGCTTTGAGTTTCTTTTCGAGTTCGAGGGCGTAGGCGAAGTCCTCGAGGCCGTCGCGGAAGTTCTCGAGGCGCACCGTGGGCAGAGGCTTGCCGTCGGGGCCCACGCACGTCCAGCTGCCGTCGCCGTGGTAGCGCGTCCAGCTGCGCGGATCCCAGTCGGTGAATGGACCTGACGTAATGCAGCGTTTCGAGTTCCAGATCGTGATCTGGTAGTAGAGGAAGCCGTCGGGCCGCTGCCGCGTGGTCTCGGCGCCCATGAGGACGCGTCCCTCGATCGCGGGGCATTCGATGAACATGTTCGCCTGCGGCGCGTGCGGTCCGCAGCAGATGTACCACCACACCTGGTGTCCGGCGGCGCGCGACTTCGCGGCCTTCTCGGGGTCGAACTTCGGCGTGAGCGGCGTGAACCAGTCCATC
>CACXPT010000045.1 GCA_902769585.1 uncultured bacterium | reverse complement strand
GTGACGTGGAAGTTCCCCGGCGTGAAGGCGAGCGGCGGCAAGCCGTTCACGATGGAGTGGTGCGACGGCATCCCCGAGGAGAATCCGCCGGCGAACGTCCTGCCCACGCCTGACGCCGTGGAGGCCGCGCAGAAGATGCGCATGAAGACCGTTCCCGCGATCGGCAAGATGATCCGCGGCTCGAAGGGCTGGATGATGCTCTCGCACGGCAGCATGCCCGTGGTGCTGCTGCACGACGGCACGCGCCTGAAGGCACCCAAGATCGCGCGCGGTCCCGGACACTACCTCGACTTCCTCAACCACTGCCTCGACGGCTCGCGCGGCGCGCTCGATTTCGTGCAACGCGGCACGGCGATGCAGGACGCGCTCCTCCTCGGCAACGCCGCTCAGGTGGTGCCCGGAGTGGAACTAGTGTGGGACGCGAAGAAGCGCGTGATAGCCAATTCGACAGAAGCCACCAAGACGCTCTACCCGAAATACCGCGACGGCTGGACGCTGGAAGGCCTCGCCTGACGGCGCGCGACCGCCAGAAATATGGTATAATCTTCGCCGCATGAGAGAAAACCTGTTTCTGACGCTGAACGTGCTGGTGACCGTCCTGGGCGGACTGGGCGTTTTTTTGCTTGGCATGAAGCACCTGTCCGAAGGCCTGCAGGCCGTCGCGGGGCGCGAACTGCGCCGCTTCATGGCTCTCGCGACCACGCATCGCGCCGCAGGCGTCGGCACAGGTATCGTCTCGACCATCCTCGTGCAGTCGTCGTCCATCATCACGGTCATGCTCGTGGGCTTCGTCTCGTCGGGGCTGATGACGCTCCCGCAGGCGATCAACGTGATAATCGGCGCGAACGTCGGCACCACTGCGACGGTGTGGATCGTCGCTTTCGCGCCGGATCCGCAGGTGCTCGGCCTGGTGGGCCTCGGGCTGGGCGGCATGATGTACTTCTTCATGCGGGGTGAACGCCTGCACAACCTCGGTCTCGCCGTTCTCGGGCTGGGCCTCGTATTCCTTGGGATGTACTTCATGTCGAAAGGCGTTCTGCCCATCCGCCAGAACCCTTCCATCCAGGAGGCGTTCACGCGGATGGACGCCACATCGCTTGGCGGCGTAGCGCTCGTCGCCCTCGTGGCCGCGCTATTCACTGCCGTCATACAGAGCTCTGCGGCGTCCATCGCCATCGGCATGACGCTCGCGGCGCAGCAGCTCATCACGTACGAGATGGCGATCGCCGTCCTGTTCGGCGCGAACGTCGGCACCACCATGACCGCCTGGCTGGCGGCCATCGGCGGCTCGGCGGCAGCCAAGCGCACCGCGCTCGCGCACACGCTTTCGAACATCCTCGGCTCGCTCATCTTCCTCCCGTTCGTGTTGCCCGTGCTCGTGCCGATGGGCAAGGCGCTCTTCCCGGGCTGGAACGCCGTCACCGAGACCGCGAGAGGCCCCGTCCTGGCGGGCATCATGGCCCCAATCGCCGTGACGGACACAGTCTTCTCCGTGCTGCGCGGCGTGTTCACCTTCCCGTTCGTGAAGCCCTTCGCGCGGCTCATCGAGCGGCTTGTCCCGCAGAGCGAGAACGAGAAGCCGCACCTCAGCCCGCTCAAGGTCAGCGCCGGGCTCTCGCCGGTCATCGCGTGCGACCAGGCCTTGATGGAGGTGACGTTCATGCGCGACAGCGACATCGACCTTCTCCAGTGCGTGCGCAAGGTGCTGACTGGTGAGGCCGACCAGCGCGACGAGGACCACATCGTCCACCGCGAGAACATCCTCGACAACGTGCAGCGCGAGGTGACCGAGTTCCTCGGCCACGTGATGGTGAAGCGTCTCCCCGCCGACGTGGCCGCGCGCGCACGGCGCCTGTTGCGTCTGACCGACGAGCTGGAGTCCGTCTCCGATGAGGCGTCCACGATCCTGAAGGTCACGCGTCGGCTCCGCCGCGAGGGGCAGGTGTTCTCGGAGGTGTCGCGCAACGTGCTTCTGGAGGTGCACGACAAGGTGTTCGCCTTCGCGCAGCAGATTTCCGCATACCTCATGTCGCCCCGCCCCGCGTTCGATCTCGACGCGGTGCAGGCGGAATCCAAGTCGATCCACGACTTCGTGCGCGTCTGCCGCCAAGGCCAGCTTGGCCGGGTGGGGCCGGAGGATCCCGCCTCGTCCATGCGCGTTCTCGTGGAGCTGGACATCCTCAACGCGTACGAGCGCACGCGCGCGTATTACCTTAATATCGCCGAGACGCTCGCCGGCGGCAAAAGGTAGCGATTTGACGAAATGGGGAATGTGTGATTAAATAGTTTGCCTTCCCGAAAGGATTTTCCCAAAATGGAAGAAAAAGAAAAACAGACAAAAACAGAAGATTTAAAGGGCCCTACCGACCTTAAGGGCCCCGACGACCTTAAGGACTCCAACGGCACGGAAGCTGCCGAGGAGTCGCCCGCTGAGGAACCGCCAGCCGAGGAACAACCCGCAGAGGCGCCGCCACCGGAACCCGACTGGAAAGACCGCTACGCGCGCGCGATGGCGGACTTCGACAACTTCCGCAAGCGCACTGCCCGCGACCGCGAGGATCTCGTGAAGTTCGCGGCCTCTGACGTGCTGAAGGACATCCTGCCGACCGTGGACAACCTGGCGCGTGCGCTCGACGAGGCCAAGGACAAGGCAGACGACCCGTTCGTCGCCGGCGTAAAGCTCGTATATGACGGGCTGATCAAGGCACTTGCCGACCATGGAGCGACACCGCTGGATTCGGCGGGCGAGCCGTTCGACGCGAACTTCCACGAGGCGTTGGCCCAGCTGCCTTCCGAGGACGTGGAGGAAGGCCATGTGATGAGCGAGGTGAAGCGCGGATGGATGCTGAACGGCAAGCTCCTGCGCGCCGCCCAGGTGGTTGTTTCAGCCGGAAAGAAGGATTGACATGGCTGACAAGCGCGACTACTACGAGGTCTTGGGCGTCTCCAAGACGGCGAGCGCGGACGAGATAAAGAGCGCTTACCGCAAGCTCGCGATGAAGTGGCATCCCGACCGCAACCCCGACAACCCGGAAGCCAAAGCAAAGTTCCAGGAGGCGTCGGAGGCGTACGAGGTCCTGTCGAATCCCGAAAAGCGCCAGCGTTACGACCAGTTCGGCCATCAGGGCGTCAACTTTGGACCTGGCGGCTTCGACTTCGGGCGCGACTTCTCGCACTTCCAGGACGTGGATCTCGGCGACATCCTCGGAGCGTTCTTCGGCGGTGGCGGAAGGTTCGGCGGATTCGGGGACTTCTTCGGCGGCGGCGGACGGCGGCGAGCCGACCCTAACGCGCCAGAGCGCGGCGACGACATGACCATGGAGCTGGAGATCGACTTTGAGGAAGCTGTCTTCGGTAGCGAGCGCGAGCTCAACCTAACCCTTCCCGACCAATGCCAGGACTGCCATGGCACCGGCGCGGCGCGCGGAAGTTCCCGCAAGACGTGCCCGACATGCAACGGGCGCGGACAGGTGATAAGCGGAGGAGGATTCTTCCAGGTGCGCCAGACTTGCCCCGACTGTGGTGGTTCAGGAACTGTCATCGAGAAGCCATGCCCGACATGCCGCGGTTCCGGACAGGTACGTGCCCCGCGGAAACTGACCCTGCGCATTCCCAAGGGAGTAGACACAGGGGCTCGTCTCCGTATCAGCGGCAAGGGTGCTGGTGGTCTGCGAGGCGGCGAACCTGGCGACCTGTACGTGGTCTTGCGCGTCAGGCCGAGCGAGATTTTCGAGCGGGAGGACAACGACCTGTACGTCAACGTGCCGGTCTCCCCTTTTCTCGCGGCGCTCGGCGGCAGCGTGGACATCCCAACGCCAGAAGGCGTGGCCAACGTGAACCTGCCGGCAGGCACGCCTAACGGCAAGATGCTCCGCCTGCGCGGCAAGGGCGTGACAGACCTGCGAGGAGGTCCCGCAGGGGATCTGGTTGCGCGAATCGTCTTCGAGGTGCCGCAGCGCCTCACGGGCAAGCAGCGTGGCGCGATGGAGGATCTTGCGAAATCGCTCGACAGCTCCAACTTCCCAGACGCCCAGACGTTCGCAAAACACCTGAAGTCCTTCTACGGACGCAAGGAGAAGCTGAATAAATGACAGGCATGCAGATAGCCATAATAGCCTGCTGGGCTGCGTGCGCCGCCGCCTTTGCCGCCTATGCCGCATCCGTCGCGAGCGAGATAACCTACGTCACGCTGGCAGACGGACGCAAGACGGAGCGAAGCCTGCCGCTCGTGTTCCGCATGCTGCTGCCATTCGTTCCAAACCTTGCAGGCTTCGCCTCACGCCCAGGTTTCGCCCGCGCGCGGCAGACGGCCGACGAGATGATCGTCGCTGCCGGCATGGAGGGACTTCTCTCAGGAACAGAGTTCGTGGCGCTGAAGTTCCTCGTTCCCCTCACTTGCGGCAGCGCATGGCTGGCGCTGGTCCTGCTGCTCGGCGCGCTTATGCCGGAATCCCCATTCGCCGGCAACGGCATAGTCTTCGGCATGGCCGGATTTCTGCTCTTCTACGCATATCCGCTCATGTGGCTTCGCGGCACGCTTAAACGGCGGCACCTCTCCATCATGCGCGCCCTGCCGTTCGTCCTGGACCTGCTGACGCTCAGCGTCGAGGCAGGAATGGATTTCATGAGCGCACTGCAGCGCAACTGCGAGCGGCGCAAGCTCGACCCGCTGAACGAGGAGCTGATCCGCATGACGCGGGAGATCCAGGTGGGCACGCCCAGGCGCGTGGCATTGCGGAACATGGCCGACCGCGTGCGGCAGCCAGACCTAAAGGGCGTTGCGCACGCCCTCATACAGGCCGACGAGCTGGGAGTGTCGATCGGCTCTATCCTTCGCATCCAGTCTGACCAGCTTCGCGGCAGGCGTTTCGACCGCGCGGAGAAGCTCGCCAACGAGGCGCCCGTCAAGATGCTCGGACCGCTTCTGCTCTGCATTTTCCCGGCCGTACTTGTCATCCTGCTCATGCCAATCCTGACGCAGGCTGCGCACAACCTTTTCTAAGGAGGAACATGAGCGATAACATTCCAGAGATCATCGTGACAAAAGGGCCGCTGAAAGGCAGTCGCTTCACTGTGCCAGATGTTGGACTGCGGCTTGGACGGTCATCGACATGCGAGATTTCAATTGCCGATCCGGCGCTGTCGCGCAACCACTGCCTGTTCGAGGTGCGTGACGGCATGCTCTGGGTTACAGACCTGGCAAGCGCAAACGGAACAATTGTCAACGACGATCCCCTCGGCGCGGAATCAAAGGCGCTCCGTCCAGGCGACCGCGTGTCGGCAGGCGACACGGTCCTGGCCATCGTCGAACCCGGCGGCGAACTGCCGCCGGAGCTGCCCGACGCGCCGAAGATCGACCTCGGGCTCGGCAAGCAGGATGATGCCGATGGCGGCAAGAAGGCTCCGATGCGGCTAATCTTGTGGGCTGTCGCCGCTCTGGCCGTGGTTGCGGCCGCCGCGATCATACTCGCAAACCCAGGCGATCCGGAGGGCGCGACAAACGCTCCAACGGAGCTGCCCGACGAGCTGCCGAAACTGTTGGGGTTCGCGTTCGAGAAGGTGGAGGCCGACACCGACGGCATCTACCGCTATACGCTCTCGTACAGCCAGGACGGCAAGATGTCTGTGGAGATAGATGACGTCCCGAAGGAGAACCGTCACGTGAGGAAGACGGCCACCCTTTCTGCAGACGCCCAGGACCAGTTGGCGAAAATATTCGCGGCCGACGAACTGTACCAGCTCGAGCGCGAGTACACGGGCGTCCCGCTGAAGCCAAACACGCTGAAAAGCTTCTCTTTGCGCGTGCTGCGCGGATCGCGCGTGTTCGACACGACCATCGAGAACGCCCAGGAACCGGCCGCGTTCAAGGATGTGCGCGAACGCCTCGAGACGTTCTCGAAGAACGAGCTCGGCATCTGGGCCATACAGTTCTCTGCGGAAAAGCTCGTGGAGATGAGCGAGGAATCCCGCCGCGCGGCCGACGCGAAGTGGGAGGAGCGCGACGTGAAGCACGGAAACACCGCTGCCTCTCTTGCTTCATACGAGGAGGCCATCTTCTACCTGGAGACGGTCAACCCGAAACCCGCAAACTATGGCGAACTCTGCAAGCGGCGAGACCAGGCGGCCGCCGAACTCGACAAGCGCTACAAGGACCAGCGCTTTCTCGCCGACCGCGCGATCAATCTCCAGGACTGGGATACGGCAAAGCGCGAGCTGCGCATCCTGTGCGAGCTGGTGCCAGACACGAAGGATCCGCGCCATTCCGAGGCATCCGCAAAGCTGCTGGACGTCGAAGCGCGAATGAAAAAGTGAAAGATGAAGGGTGAAAGGTGAAAGCCATGTCCAAACAGCATATTCTTCGTGTCTGCCGTCTAGCGTCTAGCGTCTTGTCCTGCGTCGCCATGCTCCTGTCCGTTTCCGTTCATGCCGCAAAGGAGCCGCCGCCCCGTCTCGACGTGAACGTGCAGCCTGAAGGCGCACAGGTGTTCGTTGACGGCAAGCCGTGCGGCGCCGCGCCGTGCCAGCTGTTCGACCTCGCCCCAGGAACGCACCACATCCATGTAGCGGCACCGTCGTACATGCCTGCCGACGAGTTCGTGCAGCTGGAATCGGGCGGGTACGTGCAGAAGTCGTTCGCACTCGCGCAGGAGAAGAGCCTCATCCTCATCAAGACCGAGCCGACCGGCGCGGACGTGAAGTACAACGGCACGTCGCTCGGCGCCACCCCCCTTCTCGTCACGACGCTCCCAAGCGGACAGACGCACGCCTTCGAGCTGTCGCTGAACGGGTACCAGTCGAAGCGGATCGACGTTTCGGTCGAAGGGCGCGCACCCGTCGTGCGTGAAGAAACGCTGCCCCTAGACTCAGGTACAGTAGATTGCAAGACGGATCCTCCAGGCGCCACCGTCATCGTGAACGGTGTCGAACGCGGCACTACGCCGACAACCCTGACGCACATCCCCAAGGGCTTGGCCGCAATCACCGTAAAGCTCGCCGGATACCGAGACGAAACTCGCGAGCTGCGCCTTGCCCCGGGCGAGCAGCAGACGCTCGCACTGACCCTGAAACCTCTGCCGGCAAGATTGAACGTGGTCTCGTCGCCGGAGCAGGCCAGGGTGTTCTTGGACAATGACTACCAGGGGAAGACCCCAGTGACCATGTCCGCGACGCCTGGCAATCACGAGCTCCGCGTGGAACTTGCGGGCCATGCTCCCGTCACGCGCCCGGTGACGCTCGCGAACGGCGCCGAGGCCACCGAGGAGTTCAATCTCGCGAGCGTGCTCGGCCGACTGGAGGTAATCACCACGCCGCCTGGCGCAAAGATTTCTATCGACGGCAGGGCCGTCGGCACCACCAAGGCTCAAGGCGAAGCTCCTCGTTCTCAGATACTGCCGCTGGAAAACATCAACGCCGGAGAACATTCAGTCATGGCCCATCTCGACGGATACCAGGATGTCTCCAGGCGCGTGACCGTGAAGGCAAACGACACCAGCAAGCTGTTCCTCAAGCTTCCCCGCGTGTTCACGCCGGACACGGAGGTGGTAACGACATGGAACAGGGACGGCATACGCGGCGTACTGGTAGGCAAGGATTACCTTGGTAACATTACCATAGAGACTTCGCCCGGCATCTCCACGACCATAAAGGCCGAGGACATCCGTTCCGTAAAGCCGCTGATGAAGTGAAGACGCGCCTCGACCAGCTGCTCGTAGCTCGTGCCTTTGCCGTATCGCGAACGGTGGCGCAAGCGCTGATTCTTGAAGGCAAGGTGCGCGTAAGCGGCCAAACCGAGACGAAGTCCGGTCGCATGGTTCCAGCGGATGCGGAAATCGCGGTGGAGGCCCCGCCCCGCTTCGTGTCGCGCGGCGGAGAGAAGCTGGAGGGTGCTTTCGCCGCATTCCAGGGGTGGACGGTGGACGGACTCGTCTGCCTCGACGTGGGCAGCTCCACGGGCGGATTCACCGACTGCCTGCTGCAGCACGGTGCCGCGCGCGTTATGGCAGTGGACGTGGGCACGAACCAGCTCACGTGGAAGCTCCGCGCAGACCCGCGTGTGTGGGTGCGGGAGAACTTCAACGCCCGCTACATGACCGCCGCCGACCTCCCAGAGCGGCCTGCGCGCGCAGTGACAGACGTGAGCTTCATATCGCTCACACTCATCCTGCCGCCGATGGCGGAGGTGCTACTGCCCGGTGGCGAGATCGTCTCCCTCATCAAGCCTCAGTTCGAGGCCGGGAGGGGACAGGCCCCTGGTGGCGTCGTGACGGATCCGACAGTTCGCGAGCGCGTCGTGGACGACATCTCGAAATTCGGCACGCAGAAGCTCGGCCTGAACCTGCTCGGCGTGGCGGAGTCGCCCTTGCGCGGCCGCGACAAGGGCAACATCGAATACCTCGCCTGGTGGCGCAAGCCTCTCGCGCAAGAGACCGATATTGTGGTATAATCCTCGCATGGCACGAAAAGGAGTTCTGCTGAAATGAAGAAGACGCTCGGCCTGTTGATGATTGCAGGAACAACCGCTGCGGTTTGCGGCGTTGGCAAGGCGAAGGTGTCGGAAGCGCCCGCGCCGAAGTCGGACTACGTTTCGCCGGAGTTCATGGTTGCTGCGCCGGACGGCGGCAGCGTGTACGTGACGTCGGCGACCGGTGCGCACGTGCAGAACGTCGCGTTCGACGGCAAGGCCCTGCGCAAATGGAAGATCGAATCGACCCTCGTCCCGAACACTCCGCTCAACCCTTCCGGCATCGCACTTTCCGGCGGACACGTCTACGTCACATGCGGCGTGCAGGCAGGAGAACTCCAGAAGTTCGCCCACGACGGAAAGCTCGTGAAGGCTGTCGCCGTCGGGCACTCCCCCTGCTCGCCCGTTGTCTCTTCTGACGGCAAGACCGTCTTCGTGCTCAACCGTTTCGCCAACAGGGTAAGAGTGGTCGATGCGGCAGAGATGAAGGTCGTAGCCACCGTGCCAGTACTGCGCGAGCCGTTTGCCGCCGCACTCGGCGCCGGAGGGAAGCTCCTATTCGTCGCGAACATGCTACCATACTGCGCGGCCACGAACGACGTGGTCGCGGCGGCCGTGAGCGTGATCGACACCGCCACGAGATCCGTGCGCAACGTGCTGCTGCCCAACGGTTCCACCGGCGTGCGCGGCGTCTGCGCATCGCCAGACGGCAAGTCGATCTACGTCACCCACACGATGGGCCGCTACCAGCTTCCGACCACGCAGCTCGAGCGCGGCTGGATGAACACCGCCGCCTTGAGCGTGTTCGACGGCGCGACTGGCGCATACGTGAACACGGTGCTGCTCGACGACGTGGACCGCGGCGGCGCCAACCCGTGGGGCGTGGCCGTCACGGCCGACGGCAAGACGCTCGTAGTCGCACACGCTGGCACATGCGAGCTTTCCATCATCGACCGCCTTGCGCTCCACGACCGCCTGCAGAAAGCCCTCAAGGGAGAAAGCGCCAGCGGCATAGTCAAGAGCGCCGAGGACGTGCCGAACGACCTCGCGTTCCTCGTCTCGATCCGCCGCCGCGTCCACATGGGCGGCGACGGTCCGCGCGGCGTCGTCACCATCGGCCGCCGCGCCATCGCCGCGCTCTACTTCGCCGACGCGCTCTCCGTCGCCGACCTCGACAATGCCGCCACATCCCCCACGCTCCTGCCGGTCGGCCCCAAGAAGGACCTCGCGAAGGACCGCACGCGGCGCGGCGAGATGCTCTACAACGACGGCTCCATGTGCTTCCAACAGTGGCAGAGCTGCGCAAGCTGCCACCCCGACGGCCGCGTGGACGGACTCAACTGGGATCTTCTCAACGACGGCATGGGCAACCCCAAGCAGACGAAGAACGAGCTCTATACCCAGTGGACTCCCCCCACGATGGTCACAGGCATCCGCAAGGACATGCACGAGTGCAACCGCGCGGGACTCATCCACATCCAGTTCGTCACGCGTCCGGAGGAGGACGTGCATTGCTTCGACGCCTACGTCACCGCGATGAAGCCCGTGCCCAGCCCCTACCTCGTGAACGGAGAGCTTTCCGAACGCGCGAAGCGCGGCGAGGCGCTCTTCAAGAAGGCGAAGTGCGCCGACTGCCACACCACGGACTCCAAAGGCCCGAACGGCGAACACCTCTGGACGGACCGCAAGCCATACGACGTAGGCGTCGGCACTGGCACGGAGGCTGGCAAAAAGTTTGACACGCCCACCCTCGCCGAGGTGTGGCGGACGGCCCCGTACCTCTACGACGGTCGCGCACTCACGATGGAAGACGTCCTGACGACCTCCAATCCCAACGACGCCCATGGCGAGACTAGCAAGCTCTCTCCCGAGGAGATCAAGGATCTCGCCGAATACGTCCTCTCCCTCTGATGCATCTCCGTACCATTTGACCGAGCAAACGGGGGCTGCTAAAATGGCCAACGTGTAATTGGTCACATTTTATATGGCATTCTATAGTAATGCTATATACCCGATATCACTTTTTATAGCATATTTGCAACACATTTTCGCATAGATGAGAAATATAGTGATATACTGGACATATTTCCTACAATAAAGTTTCGCAGCCCAGTTGGCACAGCTATTGCTATTTCCAAGGCACCGTTACAAATGGCAAGAAAGAAAGCAGAACTTGTATGACAGAGAAAACTCATGGCATGATTTTTAGGTTGCTGATAGGCTGGATAGTACCAATCGCAGACATAGCTGTACCGTTGGTAATTGTCTATACTATGGATTGCTCTGGATTTTCAATATTCTTAGCAACAGTATTCTCTATAGTCTTAGAATTGGTAGTACATAAAATCATTGACTGGGAATTAAAACGTTAGGCTGAACTTTGGTTCGACATGTGAAAGAAACGTGCCTTAATTTCGGCAATAGCAAAAACAAGGAGAAGACATGATTATCAAGTTCTTGAAACGAAGCGTGATCGATGTGCTGGAGGCGGTTTCCGCCCTTGCGGTTGTCTTCGCATACATGCTCGCAGCTAATTTCATAAGCGAGCTACTCAGATTGAGCGACGGCGGATTTATGTTCCTGGCCACGGCGCTGACCGGCCCTACCATCAAGACCTTCATGGGCATCACGGATCGTTTTGACAGATGGAAAGAACGGGTGGGCGTTTCTTATCTCTGGTGAGAGGCGGTTGCAGTCAACAAGAGACAGATGAAGGACAATGCTGACCGCCATACTCATTACGATGTTCATCAGGCTTTTCAAGTAACCAACCAACAACAACACAAAAGGAAACAAACAATGAAAAGAAAGAAGACAATCAACAAAACGCAGGCCAAAGAGGTCCTTGGCGAATTTGCCGACAAGATCGGCGAAGAAGATGTCAAGGAAACACTGGGAAAGGAAGACGAGATCAAGAAGCTTTTCAAGCGGGTCAGGGTGCTGGCAAAGTACTGCAACGACCTGTGCGAGATATTCGAACTCCTTCGCGACCGCATCACCGGCGTCTACAGGGAAACCCCGTGGACGACGATTGCCGCCCTTACCGGCGCGCTCGTATACGTGCTTTCGCCCATCGACCTCATCCTTGACTTCATCCCCGGTATCGGATTCCTCGACGATGCGCTCGTGATCGGACTGGCCATCAAGCTGGCCCAGCCAGACCTCGAGAAGTATCGCGCGTGGAAGGCGAGCCGAGAGGAGAAGGCCGCATAATGGCAGAGGATGTCATCACGAATCGGCAAGCGAGTCCGGCACCCGACGTCGGCAGAATCTACAGCGTCGGGTGCCTGCCAATTATCCTCGTATGGTTTCTGCTCGACCTGATCGGCAAGGCGATCATCTGGGGAGTCGCCTCCCTTTGCGGCATGCAGATTCCGCCTTTGCCAAAGGCCGTTCAAGCCATGGCGCTAGGACTCTTGACCCCATTGGGCATAATCTGCATCGCAATAATCGGGTTTTGGCTGTACTGTCTCATCTCCGATCTTGTGAGCGCCATCTTCCGCAAGGGCAAAAAGGACAGTGGCTGTCCTACGGACACGAGTCCTTGAATTCCTTGTATTTCTTGAACTCGTCGGCGCACCGCGTGAAGATCCAGCCAAGGACGGCGGCATCGTCCATCCAACCCGCAACGGGGATGAAGTCTGGCACGAGGTCAATGGGGAGTGCCAAGTAGGCGAGGCCGCCTGCCAAGAGCATAAGCGTACCCTTGGACACGCCCTTGTACTTACCCGTCACGGAGTCGGAAACCAGATCGTAGGCCGTGCGGATGTTGTCGAACAGCCCCGCGAGAACCGACACGTTCTTGACCTTGTTCAAGGTCTCGTCCTTCGCCTGAGCGACCTTTTCCGGCTTGGCGTCCTCGGCACCCACCTTCAACTGATACGAGTTGATGATCTTATCGATATCCATTTCAATCTCCTTCCCTACGCTCATTTCGCCATCTGCTTCTCGACCAGATGCCCGCATGTTGCCTTGTCGAAGACCAGCCCGTAATGCTCCAGCCTTTTCTTGAAGGCGTCGGCAAAATTCCGTTTCTGCGCCGTACCGTAGTAGGCGCGCCCCGCATCGGCGCACGATCGGGCGTCCTTGCAGACCTTGAACACAAAATCGATGTCGTTCGCCTCGCACGGACTTGGAAACGAAGCCTTGACCCTGTCGATCAGCGGCATGTCGTCGCCGTCCGCCGCACCGCTATTCGATGTCTTCGCCGATTCCAGGCGCTCTATGGCCTTCTTGATCGCGTAGGCGGAAACCACCCTTCCCACGCCCTCGCCAAGCGCCGCTACGTTCAGGTTCTCGAAAAGGTGCTTGACGTCCCGGAAGTTCCCCGGCCACGCATAGCGGCAGGCAAACAAGTCGAACTCGTGGCGGGCACCATCGGTCAACGAAAGCCCCACTCCTTCGCAGTAGCGTTCCACGATTCCGTCCAAGACCTCCCTGCCCTGATTGGTATCGGACAACCTTGTCCGCAACGGGGTCAGCTCGATGTGGCACGAATTGATGCGGCAGAGCAAGTCTTTCCTGAACCCAGACCTGCCATGCGAGGTTTCCCATTCCTGCGCATCGGCATCGAGATCGCGGTTCGTCCCGAAGATTATGTTGCACTCGACGTGACGCAGCTCGCGATTCTTCCCCGTGTCGCCGAGCCGGTAGTACGACTTCTCCTCCAGCGCGGTCAGCAGCTTGCCCTGCGTCTCGAGCGGCAGGTCCCCCACCTCGTCCAGAAAGAGGATTCCATCCCCCGCGCTTTCGATCAACCCTTCCACGTTCCTGTCGCACCCTGTGTATGCGCCCTTCACCGCGCCGAACAGCAGCGCGTCCGCCAGCGCCGGGGGAAGTGACGCGCAGTTGCCATGCAGAAAGCCGCGCTCTTTCCCAACCTCGGCCTCCTCCGTGAAACAGGCCTCGCGGTCGTCATACTTGTCGCTGCATATCTTCGCCAGGCTCCGCGCGACGAACGACTTTCCCGTCCCAGTCTCTCCCGTAATCAGCACGTACTGCGGCACACCTCGATTCCCCCTTGCCTTCAGTATCGTGCGTACATTCTCGAGCTGACAAGCCAAGGCCTGGCTGCCAAGAAGAAAATACCGCGTCCATGCGGCCGGCTGCTTGCGCGCAAAGTCGGGAACGAGACATCCTTCCGGCCACGAAAACATGCTACCGTCGGCAAACATGTACTTAGGACGCCTCAGAAGACACTCGGACATGTCGCCGTCGTCAGGCAGCACATAAATCACATTATCAGCAGCCGCGTCCAACATGGAGTCCAGCTCGCGTTCAGAGACCATGCCGCATATAGCCCGCGCCATCCTCGACGGGGATATCCTTTCATACTCCTTCTTGACGAAGTCCGCATAGCGCCCCCCCTTCTCGCAGACCAGCAGAAGATGCGTACATGCATATTCCTCAACTGCGCGCAACGCTTTCTCGATCTGCTCGTACAGCGAACGCCCCTGCTCTTCGGCATCGCCGCGCAAGTATGCCTCAATAAGCGCCAAGGGTTCGTCGTTGCGGCAGAACCAGACGAACACATCCTTGCGATTCAAATCGTATTTCATATCAATTCTTCTACTCCTCGTAGATTTTTCATAGATGATATCATATCCTTTGCGAGACGTCCAGTGAGAAATCGGCAGAAACAATCTTGTTCCGGCAAAATATGACGCAATTATGAACTTCGGCACGCAAAGTGCATAACAATCAGCTAAAGGATTAGTGCCATGAACACCGATGATATCATCAATACCTTCAAGGACAAGCTAGGCCAACAGCCTTCGTTGGAGTCGGTTGAAGGCGAGCGCGAATCGACCTTGAAGAAAGTCTTCACCTCAAAGACCCTTGCCAACCTCAAGGATCGCATCGTCATTGCGTATCAGATCCTGTCAGATGTCTCGCACGGAAGACGCAAAGTTCCGGCTTCAAAAATTGCGTTGCTGGCGAGCGGGCTAGCCTATCTCGCGCTTCCACTCGATCTCGTCTGCGACACGATCCCCGTCGCCGGACTTGTGGACGACGGGATTGTCCTCGCATGGATCTTTACGCGGTGTGCCGATCTCTTCAACGAAACCAAAGCGCAGCCTGCGTCAGGAGCGTGTCGCGAAGCGGACGGTAGTGCGACGAGCGGTTGCCCTCTAGATAAACCGTCTTGATCGGAATCTGCAGGGGCGGCTGAGCGTGGCGGCGCGCGTCGACGAGCATCCGCGTCTCGTACTCGTAGCGGTCGCCGCGCAACGCAAGCATCCGGTCCAGCATGTCCGCCGGGATGCCGCGTAGGCCAGACTGCGTGTCGCGGATCGCAAGGCCTGTGAGGAGGCGAAAGAGGACTCGCGTCCATCCGTTGCCCCACCAGCTCCGGAACGGGATCGGCCCCTCGAACGTACGGACGCCCAGCACGATCCCGCCCTTCCGCGTCGCCGTTGCCTCTGCCACACGGCGGATGTCTTCGGGACGATGCTGCCCGTCCGCATCGGCCGTCACCACGCCGGCGATGTCCGGCAGATGCGCGCGTATCCATGCGAGACCAGTTTTCAGCGCCGCCCCCTTGCCACGGTTCGCGGGGAGAACGAGCAACGCCTCCACGCGGTCGCGAACCGCCGCGAAGGTTTCCTCGCAGCCGCTCGAGCCGTCGTCCACCACCACGATATGCGAGAGGTCCGTGCGCAACGCCTCCACCAGCTCTACGAGTTTTGCGTCCGGCTGGTACGCTGGAATCAGGATCGCGATGTCGGCGGCCGTCGGCATCGCTCAGTTCTCTTTCACCGTGCCCTTCAAGACGGCGATGAACGCGGCCTGCGGCACGTTCACGTGGCCGAACTCCTTCATGCGGGCCTTGCCGCGCTTCTGCTTCTCCAGCACCTTCATCTTTCGTGTCACGTCGCCGCCGTATAGCTTCGCAAGCACGTCCTTGCGGAACGGACGAATGTCCTCCCGCGCGATGATCTCCTTGCCGATCGCCGCCTGCACGGGAATCTTGAACATGTGCGGCGGGATGGTGTCGGCGAGCGCCTTGCACATCTGCTGGCCTCGCGCGCGCGCCTTGTCGCGGTGGACGAGTGTCGCGAAGGCATCCACCACCTCCGAGTTGAGGAGGATGTCCATCTTCACGATGTCGGAGACCTGATATCCGGCCGGCTCGTAGTCCATCGAGGCATATCCGTGCGACACGCTCTTGAGGGTGTCGTGGAAGTCGATGAGGATCTCGTTGAGCGGCAGCGTGCAGTGGAGCATCACGCGGTGGCCGTCAACCGTCTCCGTCCCCTCCACGAGTCCGCGCCTGTCCATCACGATTCGCATCACGTCGCCGATGGACTCGCTCGGTGTGATGATGCGCGCCTTGAGGATCGGCTCGGAGATCGACTCCAACGTGCTGACGTCGGGCATCTGGATCGGGTTGTCGAGGTCCTTCTCCGTGCCGTCCTTCATCTTGAGCTTGTACACGACGCCTGGCGTTGTGGAGATGATGTCGAGGTTGAACTCGCGGCGCAAGCGCTCCTGCACGATCTCCATGTGGAGCAGTCCCAAGAATCCGCAACGGAAGCCAAAACCCAATGCGATGGAACTCTCGTGGTGGAAGGAGAAAGCGGAGTCGTTGAGGTGCAGCTTCTCCAGACCCTGACGCACCTTCTCGAATTCGTCCGTACTCATCGGGTAGATGCCGCAGAACACGGTAGGGCGCAGCTCCTTGAATCCGGGCAACGGCGTTTCCGCTCCGAGCTTCGCCGTCGTCACCGTGTCGCCGATCTTAATGTCGGCGGGATCCTTCACGGTGCCCACGAGGTAGCCCACCTGTCCGGCCTCGAGTTTCTCAGTCGGCTTCTTCGTTGGCGAGAAGATGCCCACCTCGTGGAGCGTGGTGGTCACGCCCGACCCCATGAACTTCACGGTTGTGCCGGGCTTTACGGTGCCGTCCACGATACGGACGTACGTGATCACGCCGCGGAACTCGTCGAATACGCTGTCGAAGACGAGTGCCCTGAGCGGCGCGTCCGTGCCCTGCGTCTTAGGCGGCGGGATGCGCTTCACAATGGCCTCCAGCACGTCCGGGCAGCCGACGCCCGTCTTGGCGGACACTAGCAACGGCTCGTCCATCGGTATGGCCAGGATGTCCTCCACCTGCTGCGAGACGCCCTTCACGTCAGCGCCTGGCAGATCCACCTTGTTTAGGACCGGCACGATCTCGAGCTGCGCGTCCTGCGCGAAGTACGTGTTGGCGACGGTCTGCGCCTCCACGCCCTGCGCGGCGTCCACGACGAGCAGCGCGCCCTCGCACGCGCCCATGGACCGGCTCACCTCGTAGGCGAAGTCCACATGGCCGGGCGTATCGATGAGGTTGAAGAGGTATTCCTTGCCGTCGTTCGCGTGATAGACCATCGATACAGGATGGCTCTTGATGGTGATGCCGCGCTCGCGCTCCAGGTCCATTGCATCGAGCGTCTGCTCCTTCAGCTCGCGCAGGGGCACGGCCTTCGTCAGCTCGAGGATGCGGTCGCTGAGCGTCGTCTTGCCGTGGTCGACATGCGCGATGATGCAGAAGTTTCTGATGTTGTCTAGGGTCTGTTCCATGTGCGGCAGACAGTATAGCATAAATCGCAGCGCGAGGGGCCGCATATCACGGCGCCGACTTGCTCTTGTAGAAGATGAGCGTGCCTATCTCGATTGACTTCTCGTCTATCTTGCTGCCGGGAGTGATCTTGCCGCGCAGATAGTAGTATGTGTCCGGCGACTTCCATGCCGCTCCGGCGATCTTGTACGGCGTGAGGTCGTGCGTCACCGGCCCGCCCTTGACGTATCCCGGCAGGGCCTCAAGCGACTTCAGATCCCTAACCGCGTCGCCCATCTTGCCGATCTGCAGATCCTTGGGAAGCGCAAGGACCGGCGACGGATTGTCGGCACGCGCCGATGCTGGCGGCGACTGTTCTGGGGCGACGTTCGTCTTCTTCGGCACGACAAGTTTCGCCTTCTTCTTGAACACGGGCGGAACTAGCATCGACAAGATGCCCGACTCTTCCGCATTCTTATGTTCCGGCTTCTCGGCCGGCACGATCAAAGGAGGCTTGACAACAGGCGGCGGTTTCACCACGGGTTGAGGTTTCGTCGCAATCTCATTAGGCTTCTTTGCCGGAGCGGCTTTCGAAGCCGTCTTGACGGAAGCAGGTGCGACCTTGGCTACAGGCGTCTTCTTGGCGACAGGCTTTGGCGTCGCAGCGACAAGAGCTGTCTGCTTGCGTCCGTACTGCGCCGCCATCGTGTCGACCGCCCCGTATAGCACGCTGCTCAGGTACGAGTCCGCCTGCACAAGCCGCTTCGCCTTAACGTCAGGATCGGTGGCAGGCCTCGCGGCAAGTCCTAGTTTCGCGCGTACGCTCGGCATCGCGAATATCATCCCGCAACGTTTGCGACCTCTATGCTTCTTCTTGTGCCACGTGTTCGGCGCGCCATAGGCGACATGCGAGTGGCAGACCACCTGCGCGTCGCTCAAGCGATACAGCGCCTTCAGCTTTACAAGAAGCTGCCGCAACGCCTCGAGCTGCTGGAGCGTGACCGCCTGGTCATGGTGCCCAACCACCTCGATGCCGATGGAGTACGTGTCGCAGTCCTCCTTCCCGTTCCACATGGAACGTCCGGCATGGAACGCCTCGCGGTCGCGGTCGATGATCCGGTAGACAGTACCGTTCTCGACAACACAGTAGTGCGCCTCTCCGCGTTCGCAGAGCTTGTTCAGCGAACTTTTCGCGTGTGCCTCGGTGGTGTGCAGCACGATTAGCCGCGTCGCCGCACGGAGGCGGCGCTCCTTGTTGCGCGGCGAACGGTAGTCGTCCTTCAGCGCAAGCGGCGCAGCGAAAAGGTGAAAGGTGAAAAGTGAAAGGTGAAAGAAGAGAAGTGCGACGAGGAATGGCGAAGGATGAAAAGCCAAGGCGGAAAACAACCGCTGCCACGTCCTACGGCATTTGTCCGCAAAGCCTTTCACCTTTCACCCTTCACCCTTCACCTTTCACCCTTCACCATTCACCCTTCACCTTTCACCCTTCACCTCTCACCCTTCACCTCTCTCGCGGTCTAGATCGCGAGAGAGGTCTTCGACCAGGGTTCCTTGCCGGCAAGGAGCGACGGGGTTGTCATCTCCGGAGGCACCGGAAGGCCGAGCATCTGCAGCGCGGTTGGCGCCACGGCGCTCAGCTTCGCGAGCGGAGTGAGACGCACGCCCGCCGCGTCGTTGGCCACGTAGAAGCAGTCCACGAGGTTGAGCGTATGCGAGGTCTTCACCATGCCGGTCTTGTAGTCGACCATCTGCTCCGCGTTGCCGTGGTCGGCATAGATGAGCACGTGCGCGTCCAGCTCCATGAGACGCGGCAGTATCTTGCCGATGCACTCGTCCACGACCTCGACCGCCTTCGCGGCGGCCTTGGGGTCGCCGGTGTGGCCCACCATGTCGCAGTTCGCGTAGTTGACGACGATGAAGCCGTACGGATTGTCCTGGAGGCGCTTCAGCAGCTCGTCAGTCACCGTGTAGGCGTCCATCTCCGGGTGCGAGGCGAAGGTTGCGGGATCGAAGCGGCTCTTCACCTCCACCTGGTCCTCGCCCTCGCTGGGCGTGGTGGACTTGCCGTTGAAGAAGCTCGTCACGTGGCGGAATTTCTGCGTCTCGGCGAGGCGCAGCTGCTTGATGCCGGCCTTCGACACGACCTCTCCGAGGAGGTTGTCCATTCCGCCGCCCGCGCCCATCGCGCCGAGCAGGTAGTCCTCGAACTCGTCCCAGTAGCGCGTGAAGCCGAGGTACGTCACCTTCGGGCGCGCATGGCGGTCGCCGGCGTAGTCGTCGAGCACGAACGCCTGGGTCAGCTGGATAGCGCGGTCCTGGCGGTAGTTCGTGTGCATGATGCAGTCGCCGTCGCGCACGCCGGCGTAGCCCTTCATCACGCAGCAGGGAATGTACTCGTCCGTCATAGGCGTGCCGTCGGGCGTCTTGTCGCTTTCGTACGACGCCTTCACGGCGTCCTCGATGGAATCGACCACGCGTCCCTCGCCGGAGACGATGCAGTTGTAGGCGAGATCGGTGAGCTTCCAGTTCTTGACGCGGTCCATGCCGTAGTAGCGGCCCATGAACGTGCCGATCGTGCAGTTGCCGACCGC
>CACXPT010000044.1 GCA_902769585.1 uncultured bacterium | reverse complement strand
TCCGAACCGTCAAGGCCCTTGACGGCGTCGTCGTAGACGTTCTGGTCAACGCGTATGACGCCGCTGGGCTGGGAGTGCGTGCCGCCGCAGCGGCCGACGAACGCGTCGATCGAGTGGGGATCCACGCCCTCCGCCTTGAGCATGTCCAGGATCACTTCGCGCCGGAAGGGCATCTGGTCGTTGACGTGCGAAAACTTCAGAAGCACAGACGCTTCGTGGAAGAGCTTCCGCTCGAAGACAGACGTCTCGTCCTCGAACAGGCTGACTTTCGTCGAAGTCGAGCCGGGGTTTATGACAAGTATCCTGAATTTGCCGTCTTTCATTTCTACCTCTTTTACCGAGAGATGGATAGTATACCATATCCCGCATTTTCCCGCAGAGACGAGATCCGCGGCCCGGAATCGTCACGCCAGTTCCTTGCCGCACGAGAACGCATTGGCGACGACATCGCCCATGATGCGGTAGACATGTGCGCAGGTGTCGAAGCAGATGGGCTTCATCTTCGCGGCATCAGGTTTGCCATCCGTGAGCGCCGACTCCTCCACGGCGCAGTTGACGATCTTGCCCACGACATTGCAGGTCTCCTCGTTCATCGAGACGAGCTCGCATTCAAGCACGAGCGGCAACTCGTTCATGACCGGCGCATCGACAAATGCGCTCTTTACGGCGGTGAAGCCGCCCTTCGCCACCTTGCCCGGCACCTTGTTGCCGCTGACGATGCCCAGGTAGTCGCACGCCTTCACGGTATCCGCCGTGCCGAAGGCGACCGTGAACGCCTTGCGCGTGGCGATGTTCGCCCATGTCTTGTGGCCGGTGTCGATGCAGATGGTGATCTGGTCCTCCAGCGTCACCCCGCCCCACGCGGCGTTCATCATGTTCGGCGTCCCGTCCTCGTCGTACGTGCCGATCATCAGCACGGGCATCGGGAACATCCAGTTCTTCACTCCAAGGTTCTTCTTCATCTGTCTTTCTCCTTATTATTACATTACGTTCCATAAACCCCATCATTGATAATTTCTGATGCGCACGTCAATGGACGTGTCGGCGAGGAGGTCCACCACGCGTTTGACGGGCGTCTGCGAATAGTGATAAGGGAACAGCACCTTCGGCTTGATTGTCCGCGCGGCCTTTGCCAGCTGCTCCGGCGTCATCGTGTAGGGCTGGTTGCACGGCAGGAAGGCGACGTCGATGTCCTTGAGCGTTGCCATTTCGGGGATGTCCTCGGTGTCGCCGGCGATGTAGATGCGGAGTCCGTCGATCGTCAGCACGTAGCCGTTATCACGCCCCTTGGGATGGAACTGCGTGTGTCCAGGCGTGGTGTTGTAAGCCGGCACCGCGTCCAGTGAAATCCCTTTGGCGAGGGCGTGGCTTTCGCCGTTTGCCAAGGCCGTGCCGAAGCCCAGCATCTTCTGGACGGCGGGATTCGCGATAATCTGCGTGCCGTCCTTCTTCTGGAGCATAGCAATCGTATCGCGGTCGAAGTGGTCGAAATGCTCGTGCGTGACGAGAACGACGTCGGCCTTGGGGAACTTCGAATAGTCGGTGGCGGGCGCAAATTCGGCGACGGGATCGACCTGGATTTCGAGTCCGTCGTACTGGATGCGCAGGCTGGCGTGCTTGATCGCGGTGATCACGACCTCCTTGCCGCCTTTGGTCTTGAACGTGTCTGTCTGGTAATCA
Source organism: uncultured bacterium (assembly GCA_902769585.1). Taxonomy (GTDB): domain Bacteria; phylum Verrucomicrobiota; class Kiritimatiellia; order RFP12; family UBA1067; genus RUG572. The sequence goes on along the minus strand of CACXPT010000044.1, from coordinate 22,113 downwards.
CCCGCGACGCATCCCGTCGTCATCAGGACGGACGCTGCAATAATGGTTGGTGTTTTCATTGGTCTTTATCCTTTCGGTGGTGGCCAGGGGAAGCCGAAATTGATGATGGCCCAGCTTCTCTCATTCTTTCAGAAAATCCGTGGGCGACACGGCCCGAACAGGTGATGCGGCAAAGTCTTTGACATTACGAGTGATTATACAGTCACAACCTGCCGTCACAGCAGCGGCCGCCACAAGCGCGTCTTCGAAATCGGCCATGCCATAACTGCGGGCGGCCGTCAGCTCCGCAACACCTTCCTGCGCAACCTCAAACGTGTCAAAGACCCATTCCATTAAGTCAGCTCTTACAGCCCGCGTTTCCGCAGCACCCAAGAGATAATAAAGCGTTGGATATGCATGCACCGCAAGCAAAATTGCAGCACCCACCTCCGCCGCTTTCAAGAGTGCCGCATGTGAATCACCGTAAAACGGCGTTCGGTTACCCACTATGTCCAGCACCACATTTACATCAAATAAGACCTTCATGAGTGGCGTTTCCTTAACAGTTCCAATCTTCGTTCATCCGACTCGATGTCCAGCGGTAACGAAACGCCAAGTGATGCGATCCTGTCAAGTGATCGTTTCATTTTCTCTAGCCTTACCTTCATCATCGCAGATGCTTCAGACGACTCTGCAATCGACTCCTCAACCTCTTCAACATTGGGTTGTGGGAGCGATTGCAAGAGGACGCCGCCGTTGACGCCTACGAGCATAAGTGTCATACCCTGCCGCCATCCGTAGCGTTTGCGAAACGCCTCAGGCACGACAAGTTGTCCTTTTGAGGACATTTTTGCTGTTTCAATTGCGTACATTTATAATCCTTTCAGGTAAGACGTGTAAGATTATACTACTTTTCGCACGCCCAAGTCAATCGCTGGCTTGTAGATTTCGTCATTTCGCCAACTCCAGGAACGCAGCCTTGTGGTGCTTCATGACGCGCTTGGCGACAACATCTATTCGCTCGTCTTCCGTGAGATCCAGATAGCCGTCACCATCCAGCTTCCAGCCGAAGTCGTTGTGGTAGATCATTTGGCGGGTCATGCCGCCATCGATGCAGATGTTCTCGCCGGTGATGAAGCCGGCCTTGTCCGAGGCGAGGTAGAGCACCATGTTGGCGATGTCGAGCGGATTACCGACGCGTCCAGCGAAATGCTGCGCGGCGTCCGGGCCATCGTACTCCTTGAACGACGTGTCGATCCAGCCGGGCGAGATCGAGTTGACGCGAACGCGTCCCGCGAGGCTCGCGGCGAGCGCGTGCGTGAGCGCGGCGATTCCGCCCTTCGCGGCGGTGTAGCTCTCGGACTGCGGCTGGCTCATCCTGTCGCGCGAGGATGAAATGTTCACGATCGACGCGCCTTTCGTAAAGTAGTCCTTGAACAGTTTCGCGAGGTAGAACGGCGCGACGACGCCGACGGCCTGCGCGTAGGCGAACTCCTCGTACGAACATGCGTCGATGCCATTGAAGAGCGGCATCGCGTTGTTGACGAGCACATCGACATGCCCGCTCTGGGCGATCACCTCCGCCGCGAACTTCTCCAGCACGTTCTTGTCCGCAATGTCGCCCACAAACCACGGTCCCTGCTGGATGTCGATGACATGGACTTTTGCCCCCTCCCGCGCGAAGCACTCGGCGCAGCACTTCCCAATGCCCTGCGCCCCGCCTGTGATGACCACGACCCTGTCATTGAACATCATTTCGCATCCTCCAGCAGTTCAAATCGCTTCATCGTCTTCCCGTCGCGCTCGATGGTCTCGAAGAACATCTTGGCGGGACGTACCCACAAGCCGCCCTCTCCGTAGAGCGCGCGGTAAACAGCCATCGGCTCAAGTGTCTCGGAGTCCTTGGCGAACCCTTCCAGACGGTAATGCCCGCCTTTGAAGTGCCTGAACTCGCACCCGATGAACTTTTCCCATTCGTCCTGTTCAACGCTCATTGATTTCTCCTCTCTACTTTGCCACGCCATCTCCTTTGCGCAGTTCCTTGTAGCGGAAGCAGAAGCGGGCATGGTCGTTGACGAGGCCGACTGACTGCATGAACGCATAGATTGTCACCGAGCCAAGGAACTTGAAGCCACGCGCCTTGAGTTCGGCGGCGATGCGATCCGAAAGCTCCGTACGCGCGGGCGCAGTCCATTCGTCGGACTTCGCATTGTTGGGATTGTGCAGCGTCTTTCCGCTCGCGCAGCGCGATGAAGCACTGCGCGTCGTGGATGATGGCCTCGATCTTGCGCCGCGAGCGGATCATGCCCGGCACGGCGAGGATGCGCGCGATGTCGCGTTCGCCGTAGCGGGCGATATTCTTGAAGTCGAACCGCTCGAACGCGACACGGAACGCCGCGCGCTTCTGGATGATCGTGTCCCAGCTTAGGCCGCACTGTAGTACCTCGTACATCAGGTACTCGAAGAGCTTGCGGTCGTTCCGGCACGGCGTCCCCCACTCCTTGTCGTGGTACGCGCGCTCAAGGTCGTTCAACTCGAAATATGGACATCGTATCTTTTTCATCTTTGACCTTCGCAGTCCTTCTGGCTTTGGGTCTGCTACCACACGGGCTTGGCGTAGAGTATATTCTGGTCAATCATTATGCATTATTTCCTTCATTTGGATACGCCTTGAATATTTACCGGCATGGCAACAATGAACAACAATCAACCAGGAACCCGTCGTCAATCTCATACACGGATTCTACGTCATTCCATGTTACAGGCCACACCTTTACACGGTTGGGAGCGTCTTCTGCCGCCGCATAGCCTCTTTTGTCATCATCAGAATCGGATATTATGACGGCGCAATAGTGACGCGGATCAGATGGCAGATAACGCGGATCCTTGCACAGTCCCCACACTGTGACCACATGATTGCCTTCATGTGACGAAGGCGTGCCATGCAGATACTTGATTCCAACGGCGCATCCTTCGTTCAGCCGGCTTTCTATCGTATGGAATGTCTCTGCGGTGAATTCCCCCTGTTCGGAATAATAATCTGCGGCAGACTCGCCGGAAATCCGACCAAAGACAAAACGCACTACGGCTTGGGCTCCAGAGTTGGTAGTGCCGTATTGTGTATAGAATTCGCGAAACACATCATCCTCATTATCAAATCCGGCACGTTGCGCCCATCCCGTCATTATCGTCAAGTTCGCACCTACCGCCTCGCCGCACCCCTTATCGTCAAGATCCGTGCCCTCAATCTTTTCGGCATCGACAATTTTTGGCGATATGTAAGATAGCGCACCCTTATACGTTGCATAGAGGTTCGTATTCAACAAAACATCATTTGGAATAACGCCATAGCCACACCCGCATTGGACATCACAAATGTCAACACCTACCTTGAAAAACCTGCTCCCCGAATTTGTCGGGAAATGCCAGGCAGAATCGGTCAGATTGGTTTTTCCGTAAACAACGTATTTCCTACCTGATTGAAGATCCGGACTCCATGCTATTACAGGCGTTCCATTACTGATTGTAATCGTTGCGGAAAATGTATCCTCCAAATTTGCCGGATCTGTACCAGCAACATAGTCATGCCATACAGACAAAGCCTTGCCGCCAGAATACTTCCCCGTTTGCTGAAGAACAATCTGCTCAGGCGAAATTTCGCCCTTTGGATTGTACAGCCCATGACTTGACAGCCAGCTGTATGGAACGGCAACTGGGGCAGATGACGTCGCAACTTCAGCCTGTAAATATGGACGCGCCTTCAGAAAACACAGGAAGCGCAGCATGCCCGTCCCTCCTGGATACGACATGAAGAACTTCCCGAATGTGCTGTCATATTCCACAGGAATCAATGTAATCGTGTTGGGTGCATACCGACCTCCGTCACCGTTCTTTTTGTCATTGTCCGAATCAATGATGAACATTCCGGTCAAGTCCGAATGGGAACTTCCATCCCCACCTGCTTTAAGACGATACCCGCAACATGTCACCGCATGAGAGCCGATTTTGTTTGTCGTCCCTGGCGTTACCCAATCAAGCTGTAGATAACTCCATTTGTCTGCATTGGCCGTTCCCGCTATCAGATCGTTCAGAAATCCACTTGGATTTGATGCCCAAGACCAGCTGACATAAGAATTGTAATTGACCTGTGCTCTGCCAAGAACCCATTTGAGAATATTTGTCGACTCCGCAAAACTTGGGTCATTCCTAAGGAATCCCGCAAAGTCGTCTTCATTGGAAAACCCTACATACTGAGCCCACCCAGACCAAACGCTAAGGTTGACTTCCGTCAATTTCTGGCACCAGAGGTCATCCGCATCTTCAGACAAGACTTTCTCCGCATCTATGATCTGGGAGTTCTCATAACGCAGAACACCATCTGCATCCGTTTCCAGAAAATCACCAGATGAGAGCGGAGCTATCCCGAATAGAAATACCCTTGAACCATCTGCGAATGAGAATGAGGACGACACACCAGGCCTTACCCTTAAGGTCTTCTCCGCATCCGGCATGACATTGCCACCATCGTCGACCACTCCTTCAAAGGCACCAATATCAACCGTCCCTTGCTGGATACGGGCATTCCCTGCCACATCCGTCGTTGATTGTACAAAGTCATTGCATCCCGTATCAAGGCAGGGAGAACCTACACAGATTCGTCCATCGAGATTTTCCACGGAATATAGAAGAGGATCTGAAGAGGAATTTCCCTGACCCGCTGCATTGGGCTTCAGAACACAATGCCCATAAGTTCCATACATCCAATTCCCGACAAGCGCACCGACCTTGTTTGCCCAAATGATGGTATTTGTTGCTGCGCACGCATACGTTCCACCTGCTCCAAGACTTGCGGAATTGGCAAATACCGTACATCCAATCAATGTTGTCTCGTATGCCCCTCCGCCATAGCGATCACACGAATTACCGGCAACCACACAATTTTCCACCAAACCACCGTAGAACGCGCCACCACAATTAGTCGCGACGTTAGAGTATATTTCGCATCCACGTACGATTCCATTGTACACCGCCCCAGCACAATTCCCCGCGACATTGCTGATGACAAGGCACTGAACCAAAGTTGAACAATATGCCGCCCCCCCGCTCTTAGTACATTTGTTGCCGATGAAACGGCAGTTACGAAACGTACCGCCGTACGCACCACCACCAGCACCTTCTCGGCAACCATTCTGGATTGTAAACCCTTCGAACACAGTGTTTGTATCTGGCGTGTTCCAATCTTCCATAAACACGCCTACACATCGTCCACTATTCCCTGCATCTATGAATGTAGAATCGGCTCCATTTTCGCTTATTATCGTTAAGCGTTTCTGCTGGTTCACTGAAACCTGGCCGTATGTGCCTTCGGCTACATGAATGGTATCGCCGTCAGATGTAATATTATATGCGTTTTTAATGGTTTTCTTTGCCGCAGACCAAGATGTTCCGTTGTTACTGTCGTTTCCGCGTGTTCCGTCCACGTAGTAGTCTGTTGCCTGTACAGTAGATACGGCAAAAAGCATTAGCATTGCGTTCTTTAATTGCGTATTCATGATCAGATCCCATTGCTGTCGCCCGCGAGAAATGTCCCGCCCAATGGCACTCCCGTCAGCGACGCCAGGTGGTCTTGTACGGCGAGCCGCCGCCGTAGCGACCCCCTCCATAACGCCCGCCGCCGTAGCGCCCGCCGTACCTGTCGCCGTAGCCGCCGTAGATGTCGCCCCGCCTGCGCGAGGAACCGCCGTCATCGTCGTCAGGGTTGTTGGAGTAGAGCGTCTGCTCCTCCAGCAGGTCGTTCGGCACCTCGCGCAGGAACGTGGACATCTCGACCGGATACACGCCGCCGTCGGCTGTCTTCTTCACGCGCGGCACGCACAGGTAGAGGCGATCCTTCGCACGCGTCACCGCCACGTAGAAGAGGCGGCGCTCCTCGTCGAGGTTGCCGTCCTCTATCGCGCGCGCGTTAGGGAAGATGGTGTCCACCAGCCACGGCAGGATCACCACAGGCCACTCCATGCCCTTCGCCTGGTGGACGGTCGTGAGCGTCATGTGGTCTGCTGGAAGGCTCGCCTTCGCCTGCGCGTCAAGGTTCGTCATGAGCGCCACCTCGTCGAGGAACTGCCGCAGGCCGCCGGAGGCGGACGCGATCTGCGCGGCTAGCTCGTTGAGGTCGTCGAGGCGCGACTCGGCGTCTTCGGGATCGAACGCCCTCCGCAGGTGGTCGGCGTAGAAGAGACGCGTGAACTCCTCGATCAGCAGGCGGTCGTGTCCCGCCGCCAGATGCTCCTTCGCGTGCGAGTACGCCTCGTCAACGAGCTTCCAGGAGGCCTGTCCCTTCGCGTTCATCATCGAGCCGAGGTTCATCCTGTCCATCGGGTTCAGCGGATCGAATGAGCCGCCGAGCTTCTGCCAGAACTTGCGCGCGGAGTTCTCGCCGACGCCCGGCAGGAGCTGCATCAGGCGCAGAAAGCTCAGCTCAGCGCGCGGATCGAGGCAAAGGCGCAGGAACGCGAGCACGTCTTTCACGTGCAGCTGCTCGAACACTCCCATGCCGCTCGTGATGCGGAACGGGACACGGTTGCGCGTGAGGATCATCTGGATGTCGATAGACGTGTAGTGCGAACGGTAGAGGACAGCGATGTCCTTGTACGCGATGCCGTTCTGCCGGAGCAGACCCACGAGGCGGAGGATCGCCTCGGCCTGCGCGCGCGCATCGTAGACGTGATAGAGACGCGGCTTCGGTGCTGCGCCGATGCGGAACGGGCGGAGCGTCTTCTCGAACTGGCGCGGCACATCCTTCATCACCGCGTTCGCCACGTCTAGGATGGGGGAAAGCGAACGGTAGTTCTTCTCCAGCTTGAGGATGCGGCACCCTTCCCAGCGGTCGGGGAAGTCCATGATGTTCTCAAACTTCGCGCCGCGCCACGTGTAGATGCATTGGAAGTCGTCGCCCACCACCATGATGTTGCGGTGCTTCGCGGCGAGGATATCTGTGAACTGCGCCTGGAGCGTATTCGTATCCTGATACTCGTCCACGAGCACGTGCAGGAAGTGTTCCTGCAGGAAGTTGCGCACGCGGTCATTCTCGCGGAGGAGGCGCAGACCGTTCACGAGCAGGTCGTCGAAGTCCATCGCGCCAAGCTCGCGCTTCTTCGCCTCGTATGCGCGGCAGACCTTCAGCACCAGGTCAGGGTCGATGGCGGTCTTCGTCTGGTAGCTGCGCACCACCTGCTCCAGGTCGCGCGCGCCGTTGGCGGCGTCGGAGACGAGCTTGAGGATGAACTCCTTCTTCTGGAAGTCCTTGACGTCCTTGACGTTCTCCTTTATGACCTGGCCCATGAGCTTCTTCTGGTCGTCCTCGTCGAGGATAGTGAAGCCCGGCTTGTAGCCAAGGCAGCTGCCGTACTGGCGCAGGAAGCGCGCGCAGACGTGGTGGAAGGTGCCGCTCCAGATGGCGTCAAGTCCAGGCACGAGCTGCGCCGCGCGCTCCAGCATCTCGCGCGCCGCGCGGTTGGTGAACGTGAGCAGCAGGATGCGCTCGGGCGGCACGCCCTTCTCCACCAGGTAGGCGACGCGGTGCACGAGCGTGCGCGTCTTCCCAGTGCCGGCCGCGGCCAGCACGAGGAGCGGACCGTCCGGCGCCGTCGCCGCCGCGCACTGCTCGCTGTTCAGGACCTTGCTGAAATCTATCTTGTCCATGACTCTTCCAGACCGGCTTCCGCTTGAAATGCCCCTCGTCCTGCGGTCACTTCCCGTCGGGGACGGGCTTGATGCCGATATCCGTAAGGCGCATCGAAATGATGCGGCTCACGCCCTTCTCCTGCTGGCTCACGCCGTACACGAGATCGGAGCCGGCGATCGTGTGCTGGTTGTGCGTGATGATCAGGAACTGCGAACGGTCGAGGAACTCCTTCAGCGCGTCGACGAAGCGGCCGATGTTCGCGTCGTCGAGGGCGGCGTCCAGCTCGTCGAGCATGCAGAACGGCGCAGGCTTGATCATGAAGATCGCGAAGAGCAACGCAACGGCCGTCATCGTGCGCTCGCCGCCGGAAAGGAGCGTGACGCTCTGCGGACGCTTTCCGGGCGGGCGGGCGATGATGTCGATGCCGCACTCGAGCGGATCCTCCGCGTTCTCCAGCAGCACGAGGCGCGCCTCGCCGCCGTTGAAGAGCTTCGTGAACATCTTCTGGAAGTTCGTGTTTGCCTGCTCGAACGTCATGCGGAACATCTCGCCGGACTTCTCGTTGAGGTTCGTGATGAGCGCGAGTATCTGCTCCTTCGCGGCGAGCAGGTCAGCCTCCTGCGCCTTCTCGCGCGTGTAGCGCTCCTCCAGCTCCTGGTACTCCTCGATGGCTACCATGTTCACGGGGCCGAGCGCGGCGATCTGCGCGGTGAGGGCGTTGACCTTCGCCTCCAGCTCCTCGTTCGGCGGCGGCTCGCCGCCCTTCCATTCGGGATCTGGCTCGCGCAGCACGGCCGTAGGATCGAGTCCGTACTCGGTGTTCAGGTGGTCGTACACGTTCTGGCGGCGCATCGTCGCCTCGGTGGCGGCCACCTCAAGCTTGCCCTTGAACTCGCGCGCCCTGTCCAGCTCCGCACGCTTCGCGCCGACGCCGCCTTCCGACACGGACAGCTTCTGCTGCAGCTGGCCGCGCTCTATCCGCGCCTCCTCCACCTGCCCGTGGATCTCCACGGCCTGCTCCTTCAGGTCGTCGAGGGAGCCCATCAGCTCGGCGGTCTCGTCGCGCAGGCGCTGGATGGAATCCTCGTAGCCGCGTATGCCGGCCTCGCGCCCCTCGATCATCTTCTGCAGCTCGTCGCGGCGCTTTGCGGCGTCCACGCTCTGCTGCGCGGTGAGCTGGAGCTCGCTCTCCATCTGCGCGGCGGTGATGCGCTTTTCGGTGAGGCGGCGGCTCTCCTCGCCGTGCGCCGTCTCGCGCGCCTGCAAATCGTCCTGCTGCTGCGCCGTGCGGTCCATGAGCGCGTCGCGCTTCGCGAGCGTCGCCTCGAGGTCGTCCGCCAGCGCGGAGCGGCGGGCGTCGTCGCCGGCGTTTGCGGCCTTGAGCGCGTCGAGGTCGGCGCGGGCGCGCGCAAGACGCGCCGAAAGCGCCTCAGCGTCGCGCTTCACGCCCGCATGCTCTCCCTCGGCCTGCGCAGCCGCGCGCCGCGCGTTCGCGAGCGCCATCGCCGCATTGCGCGCCTGCTCGGCAAGGGCGGCAGACTGTTCCGCGCCAGTCGCGAGCGTCTGCCGGCCTGCCTCGATCTTCGCCTTCAGGGCATCGAGCGACGCGGTCGTCTCGGAAATCAGCATCTTGCGGCTAAGCGGCGAGGCCGCCGCAGTGCCCGGCATCCACACGTCCACCGTGCCGTCGGCGCGGTACACAACGCCCTGCGTCGTCACGGCCGTGAAGCCGGGAACCGGGCCGGCGGCGACGAGGACGTCGCCGAGCAGAACCTTGGCGGCGTCCTTGAAGTCGTCGGTCACCGTCACGCAATCCAAGAGCCGCTTAAGGTCCTTAAGGCCGGTAAGGTCTTTCGGGACGTTAAGGGCGTGAGAGCCGTTAAGGGTGTTAGGAGCTTCAAGGGAGACGAGACGCGCGCTACCGGCCTTCTTGTCCAGGAGCGCCGCCACGGCGGTCTGCGCGGCAGCGGCATCCTTCACCACCACGGCATCGAGCCACGCGCGGAGCGCGGCCTCGAGCGCAATGCGGTATTCCGGCGGAGCGTCGAAGCGGTCTGCCAGGGAACCTAGAACCGTGCCTTCCGGCAAGCCGAGCGCACCGTCCAGCAGCGCCTGTGCGCCGGCGGCAAACGCGTCGCCCGCCGCTTTCGTGTCGTTGAGCAGGTCGAGCTGTGCCTCCTTCGCGGCGGCTTCCGCCTGCATCTGCCCAAAGTTCGCCCGCAAGGTCTCCAGCTCTGACGCGAGGGCCGCCTTGCGTTCCTCGGCCGCTTCGCTCGCGGCAGCGGCCCCCTCCTCGGCCGTGCGCGCAGCATCGAGGCGCGACTGCACTTCGGCCAGCGTCTGCGCCGCGGTGGCGGAAGAAGCCTCCAGCTGCTCCACCTCGCTCGCGAGCCGCTCGCGCTTCATCAGCGTCTCGCGCGCCTGCGTCTCCAGGCGGGCGATCTCGTCGCGCACCTCGGTCGCGTGGCGGTCGCACGCGACGGACTCTGAGCGCGCCTCCTGCAGCGAGCGGCGAAGCTCGTCGATCTGCGCGGACGATTCTCGGAAGGCCTTCTCGGCAGCCTCGAGCGCAGCCTTCGCGGCCTCGAAGCCGTCCTCGAGCAAGGCGGTCTTCTGCGCGAGGGACTCGGTCTGCATGCCGATCTCCTCGAGCTGCTGGCGGGTCTGGTGTATCTCGCGGCCGTCGCGGTCGCTCCACGCCTTGTACTCGGCGATGCGCTGCTCGTTGACGCCGATGACTTCGCGGGCGCGCGTGTACGCGCCTTCCGCGCTCGCGGCCTGCGCCTGGAGCGCGGCGAGGCGCTCCTCGATCGCATGCATGTCCGCATGGATCTGCTGGGCCTCGCTCTCGGCGGCGTTCACGGCGGCGGCCGCGTCGGTGATGGCCTGCTCCGTCTCGCGCTGGTTCTTCGCGTTCATCTCCAGCGCGAGGTTGAACGCCTGGATCTTGCCCTTCGAGACGTAAATGTCGAGGCCGCGCAGCTCGTCGCGCAGCTCCTTGTAGCGCTTCGCCTTGCCCACCTGGCGCTGGAGCGAGCCGATCTGCCGCTTCATCTCGCGCAGCACGTCGGCCTCGCGCAGGAGGTTCTGGTTCGTCTGGTCGATCTTGCGCAAGGCCTCCTTGCGGTCGGCCTTGAACTTGGTGATGCCGGCGGCCTCCTCGAAGACGCCGCGACGGTCCTCGGGCTTCGACGAGAGGATGGCGTCGATCTGTCCCTGCGCCATCACGGAGTAGGACGACGTTCCGATGCCCGTGCCCATGAAGAGTCGCTTGATGTCCTTCAGGCCGCACTTGACCTTGTTGATGAAGTACTCGCCTTCGCCGGAGCGGTACACGCGCCGTGTCACGGTAACCTCGTGATACTCGGTGCCCAGCTCCTTCTCGCAGTCCGCGAAGGTGATGGAGACCTCGGCGAGGCCGAGTGGCTTGCGGGAGTCGGTGCCGTTGAACACCACGTCCACGAGCTTGGAGCAGCGGATGGCCGTCGGGCGCTGCTCGCCGAGCACCCAGCGGATGGCGTCGGAGACGTTTGACTTGCCGCATCCGTTGGGCCCGACGATGGCGATCATGCCGGGCTCGAACGTCAGGCGCGTCCGGTCGGCGAAGGATTTGAAACCGATGATGTCTAGTTGCTTCAGGTACACGCCGCTATTCTACCAAAACGCGTCCCCGCGCGCAAATGCGGAAACGTCCCGATTTTTCCGCACGGCGGACGCTTTTTTGCTATACTACTTTCCATGTCCGAAGAGCAAGATAGAAAGCGCGCGGAAGACGCGCCGTCCGCACCCAAGAAGCCACGGTCTGCGCCCAGCGCGGCCCGCGTGCCGAACGGTCGCGGAGGCTGGATCGTCTTCGCCGTGATCGCCGCCTCGTTTCTGGCGATGAGGCTGATGAATCCAGAGACGAAGCGCGCCAAGGAGATTTCCCAGACAGAGTTCCGCACAGCGGTGGAGGCGAACCAGGTGGAGCGCGTGGAACGCGTGCGGAAGCTGGAGAGCGGAAGCACGTACCTTGTCGGACGCCTGCACGGCGACGACATCGACTTCCGCGTGAACCTCGTGCCCAACGAGAACGAGCGCCTGATGGAGTTTCTCTCCGAGAACGCCATAAAGTGCCCCATCCGCGAGGAGGAGCCGATATTCGGGCCGTTCATGCAGCAGCTGCTCATCTTCGGCGTGTTCGCCGCGCTCATGTGGTTCCTCATCTACCGCAAGATGCTGGGAGGCGGATCAGGCGGCATGTTCTCGTTCGGCAAGTCCAAGGCGAGGCTCATGGACGAGAACAAGGGCAAGGGCAAGATCACCTTCAAGGACGTCGCGGGCGTCGACGAGGCGAAGGAGGAGGTGCAGGAGATCGTGGAGTTCCTGAAGGACCCGGGCAAGTTCACCAAGCTCGGCGCGCGCATCCCGCGCGGCATCCTTCTCGTGGGGCCGCCCGGCACGGGCAAGACGCTCCTCGCCAAGGCCATCGCAGGCGAGGCGAAGGTGCCCTTCTTCTCCATCAGCGGCAGCGACTTCGAGGAGATGTTCGTTGGCGTAGGCGCGAGCCGCGTGCGCGACATGTTCGAGCAGGGCAAGAAGAACGCGCCGTGCATCATCTTCATCGACGAGATCGACTCCGTCGGGCAGAAGCGCAACGCCGGCGGCTTCACGGCGGTCAGGAGCGCCGACCAGACTCTCAACGCCATGCTCGTGGAGATGGACGGCTTCGGCACGAACGACGGCGTGATCGTGATCGCCGCAACCAACCGGCCGGACATCCTCGATCCAGCGCTCCTCCGTCCCGGACGCTTCGATCGGCAGGTCCATGTAGACCTGCCCACGCTCAAGGGCCGCGAGGAGATCCTCAAGCTGCACGCCTCCAAGGTGAAGCTCGCTCCCGACGCCGACCTCTCACGCCTCGCGCGCGGCACATCCGGCCATTCCGGCGCCGATCTGGCCAACATCATCAACGAGGCCGCGCTCCTCGCCGCGCGCAACGGCATGACCGAGATTCCGCACTCCGTACTCGAAGAGGCGCGCGACAAGGTGTTCTGGGGCCGCGAGCGCAAGAGCGCCGGCTTCACCCGCAAGGAATACGAGACCACCGCCTGGCACGAGGCCGGCCACGCTCTCCTCCAGCTGCTCGTCGAGAACGCCGATCCGCTGCACAAGGTCTCTATCATCCCGCGCGGACGCGCCCTAGGCGTGACGATGACGCTCCCGGAGAAGGACGTCCTCAACCGTTCGCGCACCTACTTCCTCGACGAGCTAGCCGTGCTCTGCGGCGGCCGCATCGCCGAGGAAATGCACACCCACGACATCTCCACGGGCGCCGCATCCGACATTGCCGTCGCCACCGACATCGCCCGCGCGATGGTTTGCCGCTACGGCATGAGCAAGTCCTTCGGCTTCCAGGCTTTTATCGAGCCCAACCAGTTCGCCGCCGAGGAGGCACCTCCTCCCTACTCGTCCAAGACGGCAGAGGCCATCGACGCGGAGGTGCAGGAGCTCATCTCTGAAGCGTACGCCCGCGCTAAGAAGCTGCTGGAGGACAACTACGCCAAGCTGGAGCTCCTCGCCACCACGCTCCTCGAGAAGGAGACCATGGACGGCCGCGACGTGGAGAAGCTGCTAGGCCTTGAGAGGAGTGAAGAGTCGAGAGTTGAGAGTGAAGAGTCGAGAGTTGAGAGTGAAGAGTGACCTGGACATGCCGACAGTTTGAGATCGACCTTTCCCGGACGCGCGTCATGGGAATCGTCAACATCACGCCCGACTCGTTCTCGGACGGAGTGCGTTGCCTGCGCACAGAGGCGGCCGTTTCGCACGCGCGCGCACTCGCCCGCGAAGGCGCCGACATAATAGACCTCGGCGCGGAGTCCACTCGCCCAGGCGCGACGCCGATCTCCTGGCAGGCCGAATGGGCGCGCCTGGAGCCGGTGCTGCGCATCCTCGTGCGCGAGATGCCGACAATGCCGATCTCCATCGACACGTACCACCCCGAGACTGCCGAGCGCGCACTCTGCCTCGGCGCAGCCATACTCAACTGCGTCTACGCGAAGTCAGTCCCCGCCATGCTAGAGCTCGCGGGCAAGACACGTTGCGGTCTCGTGCTTCCAGCGAGTTACATTTTCGACAGCCGACAATCGACAGCCGCCGCCCCGTCCGCACCAAATCCTCAATCTTCAATCCTCAATCTTCAATCTCAAATTCTCGTTGATCCCATGATCGGCTTCGGCACGACGCGCGAGGAGGATGTGGCGCTCCTGGGGGGAATCCGCCGCATGGCGCAGAAGATGCCGGTGCTGGTGGGCGTCTCGCGCAAGAGGATCGTCGGCACGCTCACGGGCGTGGAGGATCCGCACGACCGGCTGGGGGGCAGCGTCGGCGCGGCGGTGTGGTGCGCGACGAACGGCGCGAGCGTCGTGCGCGTGCACGACGTCAAGGAAACAGTGCAGGCGCTCAAGGTCGTGGACGCGCTCGCGAAAGGAGGCGTGGCATGAACATGCACTGGCATGACATAGTCACCAATGTAATGACCTATCTGCCAGACGCCGTGCAGATACTCATCCTTTACGTGGTCATCTACGCGATCCTGAAGGCGGCGCGCGGCTCGCGTTTCGGCCAGCTGCTCATGGGAATCGCGATCCTCTTCGCGCTCCTTATCGCGTTCACGCAGCTGTTCGACTTCAAGGTGCTGTCCGCCGTCGTGCGCTGGCTGCTCATCTACCTCGCGATGTCAAGCGTCGTCATCTTCCAGCCTGAAATCAGGCGTGCTCTCGCCACGATGGGCTCGTTCCTTTCCGACCGTCACCGCGCGCATGGGTTCGGTTCGCACACGACGCCGGAAGAGATCGTCTCCATCGTCGTCAAGCTGGCAAAGGCGAAGACTGGGGCACTGATCGCCTTCGAGCGCGGCATTTCTCTCCGCGGCTACGAGGCCACAGGCGTCTCCCTAGACGCGCTCGTTTCGCCCGAACTCTTCTTCGCGATATTCACCGAGCCGATGCCGCTCCACGACGGCGGAGTCATAATGCGCCACGGCCGCATTGCCGCCGCGCACTGCCTCTTTCCCGTCTCCAGCATAAGCGACCTCTCCATGTCCGGCATGCGCCACCGCGCGGCGGTCGGCCTCAGCGAGGAGACCGACGCCCTCGTGCTCGTCGTCTCCGAGGAGACTGGGCGCATATCCGTGGCGCACAACGGCAAGCTGATTCGCTACGAGGATGTGGGCGACGTCTCGCGCACCGCCATACTCCGCTGGGTGCGCAAGGCGATGCCGCAACAGAAGACCACCGCCGAAGCCTTCGCCGACTGGCTGCGGCGCCGCAAGGAGAAGCATCCACGCATTTTCGGGAAATCCACGCCGCCTGCCCAGCAGACCGATCAGGCGCACACGACCGAGGAGAGCACAACATGAATTTCTTCCCTTCAAAAGGTAACTTGGGCTTGAAGATACTAGCCCTCGTTCTCGCCATAGTCATATACTTCGCGATGAAGGATGCGCTGCGCGACAGGCCGTCTTTCATCATGAAAGGAAACATCACCGATGAAGCAGCCCGATAACGCTGGCGGGAACGAGACAGGCATCCGCCGCCGACTGATCGGATTCTTCATGTTTCCGATCGCCCTCTTCCCGTTCCTCGCGCTCTGGTCGTACGACTGGCACCGCATCTCAGACCTCTGCATTCCTCCGAACGCCCTGGCGTCGAACCTGATCGGCGTGGCCGGAGACTGGTTCGCATACACCGGCTACCAGCTGCTGGGACTCGGCGTATGGGCCGTTCCGCTCATATGCGTGTTCTGCGGTCTTCGACTCGTGCTCGGGCACTCGTTCCATCCAGGCCGCCGTACCATCGGCGTGACGCTTTTCCTGCTGGCCGTCACCTGCCTGCTGCAGATCATCGGCATGCGCTCCGCCGGAATACAGTCGATCTTGACGTCTCTCAACATCGTGCCCAATGCGGGCGGCGCCGTCGGCTACCTCCTGATGACACGATGCTTTGCGCGTCTCCTGTCGCCTTTCGGGTCGGGCGTGCTGATGGCAAGCCTTGCAATATTCTCGATTCTGCTCACCGTTGGATTCCGCAACATCATCGGCGGACTCGCCCGCCTTACGGCCTGGGCGGCGGATCGCGAACGCGAGAAGCTCGACGATGCCGCCAAGGACGAAGCGCTGTCCGCCGCCGAGGCCGCACGCGAGGCGGCACAAGCCGAGCGCGATGCCGAGAAGCAGCGCATCGCAGACGAGAAGGCTGCCGCAAAGGCGGCGAAGGAGGCCGCCAAGGAGGAGCGCCGCAGGGAACGCGAAGCCGCGCAGGCCGCCAGGGATGCGGAACGCCAGGCCAAGCTGGACGCGCAACGCCGCATCCGAGAAGCCGCGGAAGCGCCAAGAGACTTCTTCCCCGCCAGGGAAGACATCGCCGCGCCGACGCCACAGCCTGTACCCGCCAAGCCAATCCCAGCTCCTGTCAAGCCTGCCGCTTCCCAGCCCATTTCCAGCGACCGTCCAGAGACGGCGGCCCTTCAGGCCGTCGTCGAACCAGAGGACAAAGGTCCATACATCCTGCCGCCGGTCACCCTCCTCAACGAGGTGCCGCCAAAGCAGGGAGGTCCGGGTGAGGACATCGAGTCCATGGCGCAGCGGCTCGTGGACACGCTCAAGGTCTTCGACGTCAATGCCGAGCTCGCCTACTACGTGGCAGGACCCGTCGTGACGCAATACGCGCTCACGCTAGACCTCGGCACGCGCGTGGAGAGGGTCGCCGGACTCGCCCGCAACCTGCAGATGGCGCTTCAGGCGAAGAGCCTACGCATCGAGGCACCCATCCCAGGCAAGAACGCGGTCGGCATCGAGGTGCCGAACGCATTCCCCGCTTCCGTATGCTTCCGCGAGATCATCGACGGAGAACTGTGGCAGAAAAACGCCATGTCGAAGTTCCAGCTGCCGCTCCTTCTGGGCAAGGACGCGGCCGGCAACGACCTCGTGGCCGACCTGGCCAAGCTCCCTCACCTGCTCGTCGCCGGCGCCACCGGCCAGGGCAAGTCCGTCTGCCTCAACTCCATCATAAACGGGCTACTGATGTGCCGCACACCGGAGCAGCTGAAATTCATCATGGTGGATCCGAAGCGCGTGGAGTTCACTTCCTACAACGCGCTTCCGCATCTGCTCGTGCCAGTCATCAACGACACCAAGAAGGTCATGTTCGGCCTCCGCTGGGCCGTCGTGGAGATGGAGAAGCGACTCAAGATGTTCCAGCGCGCCAAGTGCCGTAACATCGTGGACTTCAACAGCCGCAAGACCATCACCCAGCCCGACATGCTCGGCGGCGAGGAGACGACCGTAGGCGGCAATCCGGACCTGCCGCGCACGATTCCCTACATCGTCATCATCATCGACGAGGTGGCCGACATCATGCAGGCAGCCCAGAAGGAGGTCGACCCACTCATCGCCCGCCTCACCGCGCTCGCGCGCGCCGCAGGCATCCACCTCATCCTCGCAACTCAGCGTCCGGACACCAAGGTGATCACCGGCACCATCAAGTCCAACATCCCAGGACGCGTCGCCTTCAAGACATCCAGCGCAATCGACTCGCGCACCATCCTTGACGCGCAAGGCGCGGAATCTCTCATAGGCAAGGGCGACATGCTCTTCAAGCTTTCCGACGGCCGCCTCCTCCGCGCCCAGGGCTCCTACATTGCCGACGACGAGATCGAGCGCATCCTCGCCTTCATCGGCGAACACTCCAACCAGCAGTTCGACCAGAAGTTCAAGGAACGCCTGGAGAAGATCAAGGAGGCCGATCCCACGGAGGGTCTCGACGGAGAGGAGTCCGAGGAGGAAGGGTCCTCGGAGCCGCTTGCGGGATCTGCAGGCGGCATTCCTGCCCCAGCAGGCATGACGCAGAGCAAGGACGACCAGCTATATCGCCGAGCGCTCGAGGTGCTGCAGGAGACGAAGCGCGCCTCCACCTCGCATCTCCAACGCCGCATGGGCATCGGCTACAACCACGCAGCACGTCTCATGGACCTGCTGGAGGAACGCGGCGTCATCGGACCAGCTCGCGGTGCGGGTCCACGCGAGATACTGCTTGACCCCGAATCACTTCTCAACGGCGGCGGTGCAACAGATGGCGAGGGAGTCCCCGTCCATCCCGACAGCGAATACCCGTCCAACGCCGGCAACCATCCTTCCTCCGACGCCCTTCAGGCGTCGGAGGACGATGACCCCTTCGGAACCACCCTTTAACCATAACACAACGAACCACGAGCGACGAAAATGAACACCTCATTCGGAGAAACCCTTAGGAAAGCGCGCGAGGCCAAGGGCCTCACCACATCGCAGATCGCGGCAAAGACGCGAATGCTCGTCCAGATCGTAGAGGAGATGGAAAACGAAGACTTCCACCGCATCGCAGCTCCTATCTACGGCCGCGGATTCGTCAAGCTGTACGCCGAGTGCGTGGATCTAGATCCATTGCCGCTCGTCAAGGAATTCATGGACATCTACGAAGGCCGCCGCGCCCCGATCGTCCGCACGAAAGACGTCCCGGTGCAGGAGCAACCGCCAGCGCCCCAGGCCAAACCGCCGCCAGTCGTCACGCAGCCGCCAGAACCGGAGCCGATTCCCGAGCCGCCACCCGTCGTCACACCTCCGCTAGAACCGGAGCCGATACCCGAACCTCCGCCAGTTGTTGTGCAGACGCCAGAACCGGAGCCGATTCCCGAGGCACCACCTGTCGCCACACCTCCGCCAGAACCGGAGCAGATTCCCGCCCCCATACAGGAACCGCCGCCGGTCGTCCGCGGGCTTGAACTTTTCGAGACACAGACCGCACGCCAGCCGCAGGAGGCCAGTGGCATTCCTCAATCTGCAACACCCACAAGCGACCAGCCGCCACCCGCTAACGTTGCCGACATCTTTTCAGGTTCTCCGTATCTCTCCGCTGAATCCTCATATGGCGCAGAAGGTCCATCTGCCGCCGACCGCTTCAGGAAAAGCCTCTCCAGCGTCTCTCACGGCGTAATAAAGACAGTACGTGAGATTCCGCGTAGCGTATGGCGCATCTCCTTCCTGTCAATCACCGCACTGGTCCTTGTGGCTATCCTTATCTGGGGGTGCATTAAGCTCTACAACGCAACCAGCATCAAGCCTATCCAGCAGCCCCAAGCCATCGACACCAATCAAGCACCCACAGGTTCCGAGGATCCTAAAGACCTTAAAGCCACTAAAAACCCTAATGGCTCTAAAAACCCCAAAGAACTTAAGAACCCTAAAGACCTTAAGACCCCTAAAGACCTTAAGGACCTTAAAGACCCTAAAAAGCCAAATGGTAGCAAGCCGACTGCCAAACCACAGCCCCCACCTGCCAAGCGGCAGCTCCGCACCACTGGCCAGAAGGTACCGCCACTGTACGCCGACTAGCAGTCCGTCATGAAATGCGAAATATGCCATGAGGCCGATGCGGCGGCCGTGATCCACGTGAAGAAGGACGGCGAGGATCGCGAGCTGTACGTCTGCAAGGCATGTGCGGCGAAGTCGCGGCACAAGAAGAAGGATACTAAACCGAAGGACAAACGCGCCCCGGACCTGGAGTTCGGCGATGGTGAAGAACCGCCGGAATTCGTGAAGAATCTTGTCGAGGCGACGCTCGGCTTCATGAAGGGCGTCGTGGAAAGCGAACAGAACTCGCGCACCTGCCCTGCCTGCAAGATGACCTGGGAGCAGGCCAAGGAATCCGGACATCTCGGCTGCCCGAACTGCTGGAAGGCGTTCGCGAAGAACATCCGCGCCAACTTCCTTTCCGGCCAGTATGGCCCCAAGCACGTTGGCTCGATGCCGCCCACCGTCACCGGAGAAGCTTCGCGCGCCTACCTCGAACGAGAACTCAAGGCCGCCGTGGCCCGAGAAGACTTCAAGCGCGCCGCAGCGCTCAAGCGCCTGATCGACGCTCTCGGCGACAAGGAGGGCCTATGAGCGCCCGTCGCGGCCCGAACACCCAGTTTCAGGCAACCCACGTCGTGACCGGTGGGTCCATGTGCCTGTACAGAAACGACCAGGGCCGCCGTTTCGACGCCGATGACCAGCATGTGATAACAGAGCTGTGGGAACTGCCGTCGGACATCCCCGACGCCTACACGCGCCTGGAGGCCGCAGAACGACGTCTCGCCGCAGAGCACGTATTCGCATGGCATCCCGAGTTTGGCTATCTCTCCCCCTTCCCCGAACATTGCGGCACCGGCCTTCACGTGTGGGCCGAGTTCCACCTCGAAGGTCTGAGCCTCATCGGCGACCTCCAGCCAGTTCGTGCAGGAATCGAGGCAATGCGCATGACATTCCATGGCGTCGATGCGGACGGCATCCACAACGCCGGACACATCTTCCGCATCTGGAACAACGCCACGCTCGGCCTACCGGAGCGCAAGCTCGTCCGCCGCGTGATGCGTACGTTCGAGGACCTCGTGACGCAGGAACTCTACGCCAGGCAAATGCTCATAGAAGACACGCCGCGCATCTTCGAGGACTCGATCATGCGCGCACTTGCCATACTCAGGTCTGCCCGTCTGCTGTCCCCATGGGAGCTTTTCGACCTTCTCTCGCCAATCCGCCTTGCGGCAAACATGGGTTACATCGCAGGTATCACCGGCAGCGAGGTCATCTCGCTCATGGCCGCGCAGGCAAAGAAGCCGGACCTCCCTCCGCCGCAGTCCATTGCGGACGAGCGGCGCCGCGACAACCGCGACGCCGCTCTCGCAGACCGCATCAACAAGCGGTTCGCTCGCGTGGAGTTCACCTTCTAGGTCAGTTGTTGTCCACCCACCAGCCAGGCGGCACCTGATTGTTGAGATGGCCGGTGTCGAGGTAGTCCGTCAACTTCATGTCGTGTCCGACTAGCCGCAGCGCATTGCCGAACGGAGTGTCGTACATCGGCGGCTTCGGAGGGACAGTGGTTCCCCATGCGGCGGCAGAGGCGAACTTGTACATCTGCATCCAGTCGCTTCCGCGCAGGTGGTGCCACGTCGTCTCGATGAACCCGAAACCTCCGATCTTTGAGATGTAGTCTGCCATCGGCTTCATCGCATTGAAGTTCATCCACGGACATCCCGCCACCGGAAAGCCCTTCTCCTTGAAGTACGCCATCGTGGGCCAGTCCTTGCGAGCCTCCTTCATGTTACCGTAGGAGTACTGCCAGTCGCAGATGATCACGTCCTTCGGCAAGGTATCGGCGAGCGTGGCCGTGGTCTTCGTGCCGTGATGCACATAGCCCTTCCAGCGGGGATCTCCGCGCTCGAGAAGCATGTCGTGCCAGATCATCGCGCGAGCGCCGCGCGACTTGACGAAGTCGGCGAGGCCGGTGATGTGCTTGCACACGAGCTCGGCGTAGGGAGTCTTGCGGCACTCCGGACATGACGGCGGCTGGGCCTCGTCGCAGCCGAGGTGGAAGAACGGCGGACGACCGAAGTCGTCGTGCATCTCCGCGATCAGATCGCGCAAGACCCGCTGGGTCTCCGGATTGGAGACGCACCAGTTCCAGCCTCCAGGCTCGAAAAGCGGCTCGTACTCCGGCTGAAGGTCGAGCATGGCATGCTTGATCGTGCAGCCGCGGGAAGATGTGGCGTGCCCGTAGGCGTTGATCTGCGGTATGAGCGTGATACCAAGATCAGCGCCGATCGCAGCGAGCCTACGTACCGTCTCCTTGGTCATCGTCGGGTTCGGCCAGTGCCACCACGGATGCTTGGCGCTCGCGTACATGCCCCACGGCTCGATGATCGCGTAGTTGAACTTCATGAGCGCCGCAAGGCGTATCGCGCGCTCCATCTGCGCGGGCCGCACCTCCGGGAACCAGCAAAGGTGCACGGCGCGGAATGCTAGGTGTGGACGGTCCGAGGCCTTGAGCGTCGGAATGATGCGCCCTTCGGTGCGGAACGTGCCGCGCTTCGCGATCGCAAGCTGACGCAGCGTGTACGCCGCCCACCTTATGCCCGCAAGCGACCGCGCAGAAATGCGGATGCCAGAAGAACCGGCAATGATCGCATAGGCTTCGTCTCCCTCGGGAGGGACGCAGCTCGCTGCGTCCGCATCGGTCGCAGCAAGCTGCGCCCCTCCCTGCACGACCTTCGGGGCCTGCTTGCCGTACCAGTCGGTGAAATGGCGTACGAGCCAGGCGACCGCGCCGGCATCAGGACACGCAACCGTGACGGTAGCCGTCGCGTCGAACGCGACTGGCTTGTCCATGTCGCTGGAGAATTCAACCGGCACAGGTATCGGGGCCAGCTCCACGGCATCGGGGTTTGCCTCGTTGCCCGCGAACGTGGAGCAGGACACAAGCGAGCAAGCCAGGACTAGAGACGTGAGACGCAAGACGCGATGCATTTTGTAGAGTAGAGACCCACGCCTCGGCGTTGCCGCCGGTGCGACTTCCCCCTCATCAAACCGTACATGCGGATTTCCCGCATACGGCTTTCCATTGAGT
>CACXPT010000043.1 GCA_902769585.1 uncultured bacterium | reverse complement strand
CGAGACGGCAAAACGGCACATAACCGCCAGCAGCCGCGCTATTTGGCGATTATCTCACGGCGTCTCGCGCCCCTCAATGAAAAATGGGGAAAGTCCAGTGATTTCCGCATTGACCCCGTCGGCATATTTTGGTAAACTCTTTCCGTTTTTCGGGCTATTAGCTCAGTTGGTTAGAGCGCTTCCTTGACATGGAAGAGGTCAGTGGTTCGAATCCACTATAGCCCACCATTCCGATTCGCCTGAACCCCATGTAAATATGGGGTTTTGCTTTTCCCGAATAGTCAAGCCTTCCTTCCGACTCGTGGGTATTTTGGGGACACCAGTACGCCCAAAAGTACGCCCCAAGCGGCTCTTGTGCGTCGGATCGGGAACCGGCAAATCAAACCTCAGCGTCGATGATCCGCACGATGCGGTCGCGTTGCGGAAAACGTTCCAGCCATTCCTCCATCGCCTTCTCGCCCCAAGCCTGCAGTAGGATCGCCTTCAGCAGCGCTCGTTTACCAAAGGATCAGTGCGGTCGGCGTCCCGAACGGCGGCCAGGTTCTGAAGCGAACGCCTGGAAGCCGAATGCGCGATTGGACATTCGCTCGGCCACTCCGTCCTCGAATCCGGCGTTGTAGGCTTCTTCAATGTCTCCGTACCGCTTGTCTGAAACCCCATTCTGGCGCGATGGCTTCGCGGTTCCCTTGGGCATGCCAGTGAAGCCGTCCGCGTGGCCTGCGCTATAGGCGCTCTCGCACAACTCGTCCGGCGCGGCGGCGACGTGGACACCATCCTTCGCCGCCTTCACCGGCTCCCAGTCCACAACTGATCCGCCTGTATGCGCGAAATATGGACTGACCAGCAACACGTAGTCGCCCTGCTGGATGACCTTGAAATCCCTGATCACGAACTCCTTGTGCTCGTGAATGTCCATCCACGTCGCTCCCATGGGAGGAGGCTCGCCGAACGGGAACAGTTTCTTGAGGACCTTCTCCTTCTGTCCTTCGGGAATCAGGTACTCGATCGTCTCGCCGTACAGAGTTTTCAACGGTTGCGTCGAATACGGCAACGTCTTAGGCGCAGGATGGGTTCCACCTGGACCGAATATCGAATCCTCGAAACTGCTTTGCGGGTTGTTCAGTGCCATAGTTGTCCTTTCATTCTCCGAAACGAATTATACCATAAACTCGCGGTCGGGTAAGAGCGCTATGTTAATGTTGCCAATGTGTAAGTGTTGCCAGTTCCAATGTTGCCAGTTTCCATTTCAACCTCCAATCTTGTTCTTCGTTGTCGTCACACTTGCAGAAAGGATTCTGTCCTCCAATTCCATCATGCCGCACCCCTCATTGGAAATTGAAATTGGCAACTGGCAACATTCCCACATTGGCAACACTATTCGTTTCCGTCGACTTCCTGCAAGCAGGAAAGAGCGGCGCGTCATATCTTCGCCAGAATGTCGGGGATATTGGACTTGTCAAGCGACGAGAAAGCAAAGCACTTCTTGCCGAGGTGGTTCAGGGACGCGCCCACGTGGATGAGCGTCGCCTTATCGATGATGAGGAAGCGGTCGTGGAACTTGTCGGATGCCATGACCGTGAGCGAGTTGGCGTACTGCGCGTTGAACCTTGCCACATCGACGGCATGAAGCAGCTTGTTCCGCGTGTTCTTCACCACGAGAACCGACACGCCCAGACGCTTTTGCGCGATGAGCGGCAGTACAGAGTCGTCGAAGTACGGATCGATGACGATCAGTTCGGTCTTCGCCATTCGCACGAACTTCTTCATCTGGTCGAATGCGTCGTATATCTGCCCGTCGAAGAACACCTTCTGCGGAGGAAACTTCTTGTCCTGCATCGCGTCGAGAATCAGCCTGAAGCGTTCCTCGTTGCGGACCTGGTTTGCGTCGTTTTTCACCTGATCAGCGATTTGCCGCCGGTCTGTCGCCTCGATTCGTGCAAGAAGCGGCGCGATGGACGCGAGCGTCTTGCGCATGGCGACAAAAGCGTTGGTGATTCGTATACTGACAAGTGCCGCAATTTCGCTTTTCAGAACACTTGCAAGCATGAGAATTCCATGCTCGGTAAATGCGTATGGGCGGTATTTGATGTTATGTCCACGCCCTTTGTTCAAGGTCGCAATTTGCGACCTTGAACGATTGCCTACATCATACCCGCCCGCAAAAATCTCCTGAACCTCTTCATCGTTCAACGCGAACATGAAGTTCGGGGGAAAGCGAATCATGTTGCGTTTCACTTGCTCGTTCAAGCGTTTAGTCGGAACTCCATAGAGTTCCGCCAAGTCACGGTCGAGCATGACTTGGACACCGCGAATCGTGAAGATGCGCGAGCGTATGACGCCGGCACTTGCCGATTCAATGGCTGTCAGATCGGACATTGGCATTTCCTTTGTGGCTGCGAGACCATTCGCTTGTAACGAGATTGTGCTTTTCTTCATGCATCCTTCGTTTCCGACGGCTTTGTGCCGACGCGCAACAGGATATCAGTTCCCCGAAGCCGAATTGTCTCAAAGATGTCTCAAATTTGTCTCAAAATTATCTCGCGTAAAACAGAACGTCCCGACGCCTTTCTGACTGGGACAGCCGCCATCTTGGAAGCTCTTTCAACCTCCCGCCGACTACCACCGCATTTCGCAAAGTCCGGTGGTAAGGTCACGCGTCCCTCGTGACAGTGAATGAGATTACGGTTCGTATTAAATCAAATGGCTGATGGGTGCGCAAAGCGTTGACCGGGGGAACCGGCATCTTGCTTCTTTTCTGCAGGGCCAATGGAACACCCTGCCGATACTTGGTGCGGTTTATTTTTCATGTTTTATAAAACGTTGAAAATAAACTTCATTATTCAAGGAACTTGATAGCGGAGGTTCGGGCGGGCGGCGACGAGCCGCGCGAGCGAACCGTCTGGATCGAGCGACGCGAAGACCGCCTCGTCGCAATGGTCGAGCACAAAGGCGTTACGCTTCTCAGCCGTTTCCTTTGACACCCTGACAACGCCTTGCGAGAAGGACGACACAACCAGCATCCGCCCCGCATTGATCGCCTCGCGATATTCCGTCGGCACGCTCCGCCACATCCCGCGCGCAAGAACCATCACGATCGACGGCCCTCCCGCCGGAAGCAGCAACTTCAACACATCGCGCTCCAGCGCGCTCTGAAACCCGCCTATCACACATGGTAGGGCGAGGCGTCCCGCCGAGCCGCTTTGTAAGGCCACCTCGCCCCGCGGCCGCCGCCGCGCATCTCCGTCGCCCAGTCATAGCACCGCATCACCGCCGCAGGCGCAACCCTCCGCGACGAAAGAAACGCGATCTTCGGCCGCTGCATCAGCGCCGCATTGCCAAGCATCTGGAAACTCACAGTCATTTCCAAAGCTCGTACCTCATATCTTCGCCACGATGTCGGGGATGTTGGACTTGTCCATTGACGAGAAGGCGAAGCACTTCTTGCCGAGGTGGTTCAGCGACGCGCCCACGTGGATGAGCACCGCCTTGTCGATTATGAGGAAGCGGTCGTGGAACTTGTCAGAAGTCCTGACCGTCAGCGAGTTTCCGTATTGCGCGTTGAACCGCGACACGTCGACGGCGTGGAGCAGCTTGTTCAGGGAGTTTTTCACCACGAGCACCTGCACGCCCTGCCGCTTCTGCGCCACGAGCGGCAGCACCGAGTCGGCGAAGTACAGATCGATGACAATCAGTTCCGTTCGCGCCATGCGTACGAACTTCTTCATCTGCTCGAACGCATCGTATATCTGCCCGTCGTAGAACACCTTCTGCGGCGGGAACCGCTTGTCCTGCATCGCGTCCAGTATCAGCTTGAAGCGCTCTTCGTTACGGGCCTGCGCTTCCTCCTGCTTCAGCTGGCGACGCTCAGTCGCCTCGATTCGGGACAGCAACGGTGCAAACGTAGCCAGCGTACGGCGCATGGCGACAAAAGTACGCGTTACCCGAACGCTAACAACGGTAGCCACATTGCTCTTGAGGACACTTGCCAGCATGATGATACCGTGTTCGGTAAATGCGCGCATAGGAACAGAAGAATGTTTCATGTTCCTGAACCGGTCACAATTTGTGACCAGTTCGTACATCTCTTCGCCACTCACCGCAAACATGAACTCTTCCGGGAAACGCTCGATGTTGCGTTTTACGGCTTGGTTAAGGGCCTTTGTCGGCACTCCGTAGAGCGCCGCAAGGTCGCGGTCAAGCATAACCTGTACACCGCGAACCGTGAGGATTCGCGAGCGTATGACGCCGGCACTTGCCGATTCAATGGCTGCCAGATCGGCCATTGGCATTCCCTCCGTGGCTGCGAGACCATTCGCTTGTTGCGACATGGTACTATTCTTCATAATCAGTAACCTCTTCCGCCGGCTTTGTGCCGACGCGCAACAGGATACCAGTTCCCCGGCACCGAATTGTCTCAAAGATGTCTCAATTTTGTCTCAAAATTGTCTCGCGTGAAACAGAACATCCCGACGGCTTTCTGACTGGGACTGCCACCATCTTGGCGGCGATCAACCCATCGTACCACAAAACACGTCCACAATCCGTTTCACATCCTCAACCGTGTTCTAGCACCCGAGCGAGATGCGGATCGCGCCCTTCGCCAGCCACGCCGGCAACCTGCTGCTCGCATAACAATGTTCACAGTTTGCAAACTGTGAAATTTGTTTGACGACGTCCCATCTCGATCCTCTTGCCGACAAACCGACAATGCTCTATCTGTCGTCGGCATCTTGCTTCTCCTCTGCTGTGCCAACGGAACACCCTGCCGACACTTGGTGCGGTTTGTTTTTCAAGTTTTATAAAACATCGAAAATAAATTTCATGCGAAGTCTCCGAACTCGCCCACGAACTATCACATTTTATAAAGTGTGATAGTTGCTCGGCGCCATGACCGGATACAGTGGTGCCACACAGGGTGGATGGCAACGTCACCACCGGATTTATATAAATGCGGATGTAATCCGATCCACATCCTCAACTGTATTCTCGGCGCCGAGCGAGATGCGGACCGTGCCCTTCGTCAGCCAGACGCCCATCAACAACATTCCCAGCTACGTCAAACAGCACAGTCGCGCCATCAAGATAATCCTTCAACTTCACCTCCATTGATAAATGCTGGTCAGTCTATGGTGCCCACATGAACGACCAGCCCCATGGACGCGCCATTATTGTGCCAATGCTACTGTGTCAACGGGGGCAGTCCTGGTTGATCCCGTGTGAACTCCTAATCAGCAGAAAATTCCGAGGATGCGAAGCCCAAAGCCTTGCTGTTTTCGGACACCGGGCGGATGACGGTGTTTCGATCAAATGCCGTTGGACTCGACGCCTCTATGTCAAGTTTCACTGTAACTTTCACCCCAGGTTTTGTGGTGAAGAGCGAAATGACGTTATCCAGCACGTCGCTCATCTTCATCACGGGATCGAGCGGATCCAGCTGCACCGTCCCGAAGTAATGCTTCTTGCCATCGGCACACTGACATGGTTGCTTGCCGCACTTTGGACAAACAGGTTTAACCTTCGGGCAAATACAGGGATTCTTCCCACAAACTGGACAATCCTCTTTTGTCACTGGCTCATTCTTGCACACGCACGGATATTGACCGCACTTCGGACACTTGCGCTTTTCGTCTTCCTCCAGTGCCTTCTTCTTGGAAAGTACCAACATCTGGTCGTCAAGCGCCGCGAGCAGCAATCCCTCGCCGAACTTGAACCCTAGATATTCCGCGCCCTCCTTGCCCGCCGCATATCCGAAATAGTCCTTGCTAGCGAGGCCGTCCGTAAACGCCCGCAGAAACACCTCTTCGCTCCACACGCGCGGCATGTAGAGATAGGTGCAGGTGTCGAGCCAGACCTTCTTGAGCGAAACCTCTCCCACTCCGTTCTTGAAGTAATACTTCTCCAGCAGCTGCTTCAGGAAAATCGGGCTCCACGCCTTGATGAGGAACTCGTTTTCGCATATCCAGCTCTCAACCGCCGAAGCGATCGGCCCGTTCTGCGTATTGACGCGCTCCTCCACGAAAGTCACGCTCTTCGCGTCCAGCGCGGTCGGCGCCACCGCGCAGTTGTAGCATTCGCGCGCCGTCGCCTCAAGCTGCGTGCCGCTCTTCGCGACCGAATCCTTCGCGTTCTTCAGCTGAAGCGTGTCGAGCGTGAGCGTGCCCTGCTCGCAAGAGGAGACGATGTCCTGCCACGCAAGATGCTTCTTCCCTTCGTCGATCAACCGGTTCACGGCATTGAAATCGGGGAACAGGAACACGAGCCTGTTCGCATACTTGCGCGCCTGGTTGCCGCGCTTTTCAAGAATCTCCTTCGCGGCCGCGAAAGCACGCTTCTCGTTTGCGCGCGAATAGGCAACGTCATGCTCCGGCGGCATCACGACGAGGCGAGGCCCCGTCTTGACCATGTCCTCGATGTCGCCGTCCCTCTGGAACACGTGGACGGCCGCGAACAGCGATCCGTTGCCGCAGACCTTCTTCACGACAGCCCGCAGCTCCTCGTCAAGCTTCAACTGCGGAATCCGCGCCTTGCGCGTCTCCATCTCTCTGCGGAGGTTCGGACGCGTGTCGTACCAGAAACGGTCGATCCCCGCCGTCAGGTACTGGGACTTGTCGCGCAGATCGCTCAGGATGTCCTCATAGACGCCCAGCTGCATCCCCGGCAACGCGCTCCCCAGGCGGATATGCTGCTCGTCGATGCCGCGCGTCGTATTCGCCTGCACGCTCACGCTCGACGGCGCGCTGCCGAAGAAGATCGTCCTCGCCACGCGCTGGGCCGCCTTGCACGACCCGTACTCGGGCTTCGACGCATCGAGCTGCCCCGCGATCGACTTCTGCCCGTCGATCTCGCTTTCGATGACCGGCTCCCAGCCGGGAATGAGATACTGCGTGGACTTCGCCTCGACCTCAGTATCCGAAAGCGGAATCGCTCCCAGCGTGATCAGCGGATCGGCATTGTCCGTGTTCCACAGCCTATTGATGACAATCGCCATGTACTGCAGCACACCGCGCGTCTTCTGGAACCGCGGCAGCGTGGACCAGTCCGTGTACAGTCTGTCGAAAAGCTCGGGGTGCATCGGATACGTCTTCTTCATCCTGTCGATGTACCCCGCCTCCTGCACCTCCACGGGAAACGCCGCCGGATTCGCATGGTACATCTTCGCGAACTCCTCGCACGCCTCCGCGCGGTCGCTTTCAGACCCAATGCTCGCGAAAAGCCTGCGCCGCACAATCTCAAAGGACTCCTCCGGCGCGACCGGCTTCCAGATCGCCTCGACGCGCGTGAAAATCGCCTCCAGCGACGCCAACGCCTCGCGTCCGCCCTCCCCGCCAAGCTCCTCCTCGCTCTGCGGCAGGGACGCCAGGAGGATGGCGTTCGGCACGGACTTCATGGCCTCGGTCAAGGACTGCACGAACGACATGTTGTTCTCAAACGTCCCCGCGGCCAATTTCATCTTCGGGTTGAGCAGCTTGCGCATGAAGGCCACGAATTCATCGCAGAGTATGACGCATGGCGCAGACTTCTTCAGCAGACTCACCAGGACATCCGTGCCGGGTGCCGTGCCGGAAACGTCGCTCGCCTCCACCATTTCGTACCCGTCTTCCTGAAGCAGCTCGTACGCGAGGCGTCCCCACAGCGTATGGATCCGCTTGCCCCCCTTCTCTAACGGCTGGTTCGGGGAGATGTCCGTGCCCACCAGCGCTGCCGTTCTCGCCTGTGGAAGGTCGTCGATCCCCGCTTCGTCCAGCAGCTGGGGAATGCCTTTGAGCTTCGACGTCGGGACGGTCCGCGAGGCAAGATGCCACACCGCCAGCATGGAATGCGTCTTGCCGCCGCCGAAATTGGTCTTCAGCTGCACGACCGGATCGCCGCCCTTGCCTTTCAGACGCCTCGCCACGGAGACGAGCAGCTCCTTCATGCCCTCCGTGATGTAGGTACGGTCAAAGAACTGGACTGCGTCCTGGTATTCCTTCGACGCGCTGCCCTTCGCCACCTGCGACAGGTCTGCCGCGAACTCGCTCTGCTTCAGCGTGCCCGTGAGCACGTCCGCATGGGGCTTTGCCACCGTTCTCCATGGTTTCATTGCTGAATCTCCTCAATTAGGGATTGCCATTCGTCCAAAATGCCGTTGTACTTCGCGGATTCCTCCAGCCGTCCCGCGTCCTCGGCCTTCAGGTAGGCCTCGTAGATTTTCTTGCGGAGCGCCGCCGCATCCTCGCCCCTCGCCAAGGCGGCGACGACCTCGGCCCGTGGATCCTCCGCACCGCATTCCGCCGCCCGATCCTTCGCCTTGATCTCCTCGACCACCTTGAGCACCTCTTCAATCACATCCGCTACCGGGAACGCCGTGCCGTCCGCATTGAGCACCTGCCTGAACTCCGAGTAGATTCGCAGCCCGGCGGCGACCGCCGCGCTCGCATAGTCGTTCGCTTCCAGCTTCCCGTCCAAAAGCCGATAGACTTCAAGGCAGTCCGGCATGCGCGCCCTCAAGAGTTCCACGAACTCGCGCCGCGAAACAGTCTCCGCGCCGCCGCGCGGCCTGCACACGAAGTAGATCGAGCGGAATCCCGTGCCCGCGTCGCCGCCAAATACGGCACTGGACCGCATGTCTTTTAGAGGCCACGCCATCGTGATGGTGAAGTCGGCCTGCACAAGCCCCTCCACGAACGCCGCCACAGGTGCAATGTCCCGATTCGTAAAGGTCGCGCTCCGGAAGTCGAAACTGAACACTGATGGATAGTCGCCGCGCGTTCGGGACCGAATCGACTTGAGGGCGGAGACAACGCCCGCACGGTAGAAAGCGTCAGCGGCTTCCCGTCCCCCGTGACGGTACGCGAACGCGGTCAGCTCCT
This sequence comes from uncultured bacterium, assembly GCA_902769585.1. GTDB lineage: Bacteria > Verrucomicrobiota > Kiritimatiellia > RFP12 > UBA1067 > RUG572. The sequence goes on along the minus strand of CACXPT010000043.1, from coordinate 16,844 downwards.
CGGCCCGCGGACACGCCATGCCCATACCGAGGTCCGGCTGCAACGACTTCAGCACCGGACGCAGCCACACGTAGAAGAAGTCCGCCAGATCGGCATACGCCACGTTGTCGTAGTACGGCAGCTCCGTATTCACCACGCAGGAGACGTCCACCTTCGCCGCCACCGCATCCTCCGCGCGGATCGTGCCGACAGGCACCGCAGGCAATGCGAAGAACTTCTCCGCCACGCCGTGCGCCACCTCTTCCCAGCGTTTCGTAGAGGCCTCAAGTGGATTTGCCTCGACGAAATCCCACGTGAACGGAATGGACTGGCGCGTAAACACGTTCCGCGGGAACTGCCGCTGGTTCCAGTAGGTGTTGCCCATCGAATGCCACGAGACGAACTGGCTGTACGCAAGCGCAAGCACGTTCGCGGCCTGGCGCTCCTTCTCCCCGCGTGCCGCATAGTCCTGGATCAACCGCCCCAGCTCCGAAAGCAGGACCCTCTGCCGAGACAGGAACAAGTCGCCGTAGCTCGCGAACCCAAAACTGCATGCGGCGCAGTCGCGCACATTGCCCGTGAACGGCATCTGGGGAACGGCGGACTCGATTCCGGCGGCGACGCGTTCCTGCTCCTTCGTCGGCGCGAGCACCACCTTCTCCCCGTCGTCCCCTTGGGCAAATACCGCCATCATGCGGACGCCCAGACGCCCTGCCCGCCCCTGTTCGCGAATGTAATCAGAGGTGATTGGACGGTGGTCGAACACGCTCCAGAAATCGGCCTTCCCCTGACGCGTTCCCTTCTCAGCCCCCTTCGGCGCCACGCCGCTGTGCACGACGAACCGATAGTCCTTCCGCGATTTCAACGCAACGGCTTCGATCCATGACTCGCGCCCCTTCTTCGCCCCGGTGACGAAGTTGGTGACGAGCGGAACGGCGCATCCGTCAAAGGCCGGATTGGGGTCGGGAACGGTACGCGCCCAAAGCCACATCTCTACAGGCAATTCGCGCCCCACGTACTTTGCCACGTCAGGGCGATCCTTGGCCATGGCGGACGTGACTTTGACCGTAGGGTAGTTACCCCCCAGCTTCCGCTTTAGCGCCGCGTCAATCCAGTGGATGGCCCTGGACACGTCAAGCCGCTCCAATTCGCCCCTCAAGCCGCCCGTCGCCAGCCGCGCCACGAACGCCGCCACCGGATTCAGCTCTCCGCCGATCGCGGGGACGCCCAACGACAACGCGGCAAACGGAGCGGTGCCCACACCGCAGAACGGATCGTACAGAGTGGGCCAGGCATCGCCGCACGATTCGCGTATGAGCTCCCGCGCACATGGTTCCACAAGCGGATCGCCGTTCAGCAGACCGGAGAGCACCTCATGAGTCTCCTTCGTCTTTTCCACTTCGCTGAATCTCGGCGCATCGACCAACTGCGCGAAGACGAGCCCCTTGGCGATCGCCAGCTGCCGATTGCCCCACCAGAGATGCAGAGAGCTCGGCGCGCCCTCGCCTGCGCGCGCCTCCCTCTCCGCCGCCCGCGCCAATGCGTCAAGCGGCAGATACGTCTCTATGAGCTTTAGACCTCCGTTCATCCAATATCCAGTTCTCCCTGCACCGGCTTGTCGGATGCGGCGCCGAGCTCGCCCATGAGCGCCATGATGTCGCTCCACGAGGTGATGAGCGCGTTGTAGGCGCGGGCGTTCGCCGCGTCGCCGTGCTTCTCGCAGTAGGTGAAGAGGTAGTAGGCCAGCTGACGGATGTCTGAGGCCATGTTCGGCATCTTCGAGAGGAGCTCCGCCGCCGCGCGACGATTGCGCTTCTCCAGTTCGCGGATCACGCGGTGGCACGCCTCCCAGAGCGGAAGGTTCCCATCCTCGCGCGGATCGTAGTCCTTGTCGTCGGGATACTCGGAATAATGCAGAATCCGCATCCGGCCGCCCTTCGACTCAGCCACCTCGCTCGCCACAACATAATCCACGCTCGTCCCCTTCGCGCGCGCCAGTACATCCGCCTCCCCGTACGCGCCCTCGCCGTAGCCGTGCTGCTCGAACCAGGTGACGAAGAAGTTCGTCGACGGGTCGTAGCTCTGTCCGTCGGGGTGGAGATAGCGCTCGATCTCGCGGTTGATTTCGATCATCGCCTCGTGGACGGAGAGCTTGCTGCCGTCACTCTTCAGCACGGCGGCGTACTTCGAGTACACTTCCATCCCCGGCCCAATGGCCGCCTGCGCCAAGTCCACCGCCGCGATCGTCGATTGCGTACCCTCCGCGTTCGTCATCTCTTCCAACGCGTCGAACATCACATTCCGCAGCTCGCGGTTGAACTGCGCCCGCGAAACCGTCTCTACATCTTCCGCACGCTTCCGGCAAACAAGGACGACAGACGATGCTAAGGCGTTTGAACCTTGACCTCTCATACGGCTAGCATTTTCTGTATGCATTGGCCATGTGCCCGTGATACAGAATCCTGCGTTCATTAATGCCTGTAGAAAAGTCTCCCACCCTACATTAGATATTTCACCCGAATTTGCGTCTGTCTGCTTAAATGCATAATAAACTGTAACAGGAAAAGCCTCATTGGAAATCATAGCGAGATTTCTCATAGTAAGGGTCATTCCATTCAAAAAGAAAGTCTCTGCAGATTCTTTGCCTCCATGCCTAAATGGAGTAGCCACTAGCTCCTCAGATTTGGGAACCGACATAGAAGCAAATAAGTCAGGAAGTATCTCCCTAAGAGACCGCCTCATCCAAACATAGAAGAAGTCAGACAAATCCGCATAACCTATATTGTCATAGTACGGAGGATCAGTAGAAATTACCTTACCAAGTGAAATCTGTTGTGTCTGAGCATCGGCTTGATTCACTTGACCAGGAATTATCTCAAGAGAATCTGAAAAGGCCTTTGCAAAGGCTGAGACCCAACCTTCAATAAAAACCTTAAAACTACCCGATGACCCAGACAGTATATTTGACTCAGCAAAATCCCAAATCATAGGTATAGCTTGCCGTCCAAACAACTGTCGTGGACATTGGGCGATATTCTCCCAACGACAAAGCGAATTGTTCAAATCAGCAGCCTTATCAACAACAAACGTCAAATACACCGCCAACACATCACCATACGCCGTTGCGCCAGTTCCACCTTCGCTGAATGACTTGCCGTCATCTTCCCATCCCGCAGCCTTGGCATCTGACATCGCCTTCAACTTCGCAACTTTCAGCAGATCGGAGAATGTATTAAGTGCAACAAGTTGCCGTCTAGTGAACAAATCCCCCCATTTGTGCATCCCATAATTTCCAACACGAAATCCAAGTGCGTCCTTACAGAATTCAACATTAGGTACCCAAGTTGGTATTGCAGATTTTGCTATTTGTTCTTGCGTCCCTATGGGCGGTAAATAGATGCGACCTCGTTCGCCCTCGCATACAATTGCCATCAACCGATTGCCCAAACGCCCTAACAGCCCCTCTCCTCTTATGTAATCGCCGCTTATAGTAGTTTTAGAAATCAAGCAATTGAAATTTGCATTTCGTCCTTGGGCTTTCGTCCCCATTTCCGTCCCCTTCGGCGGCGTTCCGACACGAACCTCAAAATGCCACTTGTCGCCCTCGACGATCGGCTCGACATACGCCTCCTTGCCTTTCTTCGACGAAAGGATGAAGCTGGAGACGAGCGGCACGTCAACGTCCGAGAACGCGGGATTCGGGCTTTTCACCGTCCGCGCCCAGAGCCATGCGATCACTGTGAGCTTCTTGCCAATGTACTGCTTCAGGTCTGGACGCTTCTCTGCCATCTCCTTCGTGACCTCGACCTGCGGATAGAGATGCCCGATACGCTTCTTCGCTTCCTCGCGCATCCAGTAGCCATAACGCCGCACGTCTTCCGCAAGCCCCGTGGCGCCGGGCCAGTCCTTGAAGACATCTGGCGGCAGTTCCCCTGCTGGGACAGGGCCAATCGGCTTCCTCCCCGCGAACTTCGGCGGAATCTCGATCATCGCCTTATTGATCATCACGGCAACAGGGTTCAAGTCGCTCGCGTAGCTTTCGAGCCCAAGCCGCTGCGCCTCAAGCGGCAGCGCGCCGCCTCCCGCGAACGGATCGTGGAACGCGGGGAGTTTGTTCGGATCGAATCCCGGCTGGCCCTTGTTCATCGCGCATGTCTCGCGCCAGCTTTCCCAGATCGCCTCGCGCGCCCGGCGGAGGACATCCTCGTTATTGGAGTTCTCCCACTTCACGAGGTCGCGGATGATGTTGAAGAGATATTCCCGCTTCGCGGCAGCCTGTTCCTTGGTGAGTCCCTTCGACCAGCCGCGTTCGCCACCGGGATCGTTCACCATCTGCGCGAAGATGACCGCGCGCGCGGCGGCGAGCGGACGCCGCGCCCACCAGAGGTGCAGCGTCGAAGGATGTCCGTGACGGATCGACTTCTCCCGCGCCGCCTCCGCGTTGATCTCGTCAAGCGGCAGCGCCACTTCAATCAACTTCTTCGGTGCCTTGATCATTTCGTGTTCTCCGGCTTTTCGGCCTTCGTCATCAGATCGGCGATTTTGTAGGCTTCGTGCTCAACGCCGAAGTTGAGCTCGTTCTGCCAGATGTTGCGGATGTAGTACGGACCTTCGGTCTTGTCGCCGTCAACGAGAACGAGGGCGAGGATGAACTTGTCGCCCTGGTTGACGGCGTACGAGATCTCGTTGCACGTCATGATCACGTCGGTCGCGCCCTTCACGCGCCCTTTGACCTCGATGTGGCGGTCCGCGCGGATGGGCTCGTCTTTCGATGTCGGCGCGGGATAGCGCGAAGTAATGTCCCAGCCGCACTTGTCGGCGGAGACATCCACGACCGTGTTGCCGAGCGCCTTTTCGGTTTCCATCACCGCGTTCATCGCGAGCAATTCGATTCTCTTCCGCGCGGCGGCATCCACCGGTAGGGCGGGCACCCCGTGCCCGCCGCATTCCTTCTCCACCAATCCCTGCGGAATCACGAGGATGCCGCCCAGCACCGTCGGCGCAAGGGACACCACGTTGCGCGCATCGGCGATCTCGGCGAGGCGGGAGTTGAGACGGCTCTTCAGTTCGTCCACCTTTCGGCGCATCTGCTCGGCGCTTGCGAGGGCGGCTTTCGAGGCTTCCGGCTGTTTCGATTCCTTCAGGAACCCGACGTACTTCCGCTGGTAGAAGCCCATCGCCTTCGTGAGCGAGGACTGCACGCCCGCGAGGAGCTTGTCGAGCGATTCGCCCTGGCGCTTGCGGACTTCCTCGTAGTGCGCCTTCACCACGTGTTCCGTCGCGTAGTCCGCCGCCTTCTTCTCAAGATCGCCCGTGAGCCATGGTTGCTGTTTCAGTTTTGCGGCGACTTCAAGCGCCTTAGCATCGGGAACTTTCAGGTCGAGGTGCGGCGCCCAGCCCGCGTAGCTCGCCTCGCCGTTCGCGCTGAGGCGCACGAACTGGAGACGGCGCGAAAGCGTCTTGCGCGCCGCGCCGACGGCGACCGTGTGGTCGATGAGAAACAGCAGCGCGGGGTCCGTTCCCTCGTCCGCCGGGTCTACCATCACCGTGCCGGACTTGAGGCATTTGCCCTTCGCCTCGCCGACGAGCTTTGTGACGGCGGCGACGAACGGATGCCCCGGATGCAGGAACGCGGCCTCGGGCGCGTTCGGCGCAGGGCGTATGGACTCCTTGTCGAAGCAGACGTAGTCGTATTTCGACGCCACGGGACGGCGGGAGTTGATTGACTTCGCCTTGTCGCGGATCGCAGCCGGCACGTGCGGCACGCGCCAGCGTCCGTTGCCGCAGCTGCGCATCTCGCCGCCAAGGGACTGCAATCCGCCCTGGAAGAACGACCGCACGAAGCACGGCTGGAGCTTGCGCGCCTCCGCGCGGTCCTTTTCGTCCTTGATCCTGTACACCATTTCGGGCGAAAGCGTCTGCTGGAAGTTCGACTGCTCGGCGAGCAGTTTCTTGAGTTTCTCCGTGTCGAGATCGGAATCGATCTTCTGCTTCATCCAGTTCTTCGCTTCCTCGGAGTTCTCGTACTTGATCGCGCGGAGAAGCAGTTCCTTCAAAGATGCGGCGTCGAGCGCGTTGCCGAGGATTTCGAAGACCTGTCCTCCGAGCGTCTTCGCCTCCTGCTCCAGCTTGTCCAGAAGGCGCTGGAACACCTGGCCCTCCCGCGTGTCCACCGAGATCATGTTCCAGAGCGTGCAGGGCAGCTGCTGTCCGATGCGGTGGATGCGTCCGAACCGCTGTTCGAGGCGGTTGGGGTTCCACGGCAGGTCGTAGTTGATCATCAGGTTGCAGTTCTTGTGGAGGTTCACGCCCTCGCCCGCCGCGTCCGTCGCGATCAGCACGGACACTGCGGGGTTGTTGTTGAACTCCTCCTGCACTTCACGGCGGGTGTCGCGGTTCGTGCCGCCGTGGATCGTCTTCACAGCCTCTTCGCTGCAGAGGAGTCCGCTGATGCGCTTGGCAAGGTAGTTGAGCGTGTCGCGATGTTCCGTGAAGATGATCAGCTTGCGGCGGTTTCCGCTCGGCCCCTTCATCTCGGGGGTGTCCTGCAGAAGTTCCGAAAGACAGTCCCACTTGCAGTCGTTGCCGGAACGGAGAATCTCCTCGGCTTCCGCCACCAGCCCCTTCAGGACGTCGATCTCCTCCTGCAGTTCCTTCGGAGAGAGTGCCGCTGTCTGGGAATCGAGAATCTTCGTGGCGATCTTTTCGAGTTCCTCCTCGGTATAGTCATCCTCGTCGAAGTCCTCCATGTCCGGGATGTCGGGACCAATCTTCTTACCGGCCTTGACGTCCGCGAGCTTCGCCTCCAGTCGCTCCAGGCGGCGACTCAGCGACCGGAAAATCGCTTCGGGGCTTGAGGCCAGCCGGCGCTGAAGCATCGTGAGCGCAAAGCCCACGCAGGTCTTCATCTTCGGGTTGAGCTTCTGCTCCGCCTTGTTCATGCCGTCGATGACGTAGTCCGTGACGTGCTTGTAGAGCGCGGCCTCTGGGAACGAAAGGTGGAACGGCGCGGAGTAGGCAACGCGCTTCGGGAAGAGGGGCGTGCCGTCGAACTTGAGGAGCTGTTCCTTGACCATGCGGCGCATGATCGTGTCGTCGATCGCCACCTTGCCGCCCTTCGAATGGGCGATTCCGTAGAAGCGGTCGCCGTCCAGCAGCTGGAGCCAGAGCTGGAAGTCGTCGTCCTTGCCGTTGTGCGGCGTGGCGGTCATCAGGAGCAGATGGCGCGTATGGCGGCCGAGCAGTTCGCCGAGTTCGTAGCGGAGCGACTTCTGGAGCTTCTTGCCGAACCAGTGGGCGGACATCTTGTGCGCCTCGTCGACGATCACGAGATCCCACTCGACCTGCTCCAGCTTGTTCCGGTATTCCTCGTTGCGGGAGAGCATGTCGACGCGCGCGACCACGAGGTCCTCGTCGGCGAAGAAGTTGCCGGAGGAGGACTGTTCCTGCGCCTCCTTGCTGAAGATTCGGAAATCGATCGTGAACTTCTCTGAAAGCTCGGACTGCCACTGCTCCGTCAGCGAACCCGGAGAGACGACCAGCACGCGCCGGGCGTCCGCGCGCATCAGCAGCTCCTTGATGAGCAGGCCCGCCATGATCGTCTTGCCCGCGCCGGGATCGTCGGCGAGCACGTAGCGGAGCGGTTCCTGAGGGAGCATCTTCTCGTAGACGGCGGAAATCTGGTGCGGAAGCGGGATCACGTTCGAGGAGTGGATCGCCATCATCGGGTCGAACGCGCTGCCGAGTTCGATGCGGAACGCCTCAAGGGCGAGCTTGAAGTCGTCCGCCGGCGCCTCGAACGACCACGGCAGGTTCTTTTCGGCAATCGCCAGATGGACTTCATCGGAGCGATACAGCTGCTGCTCGGCGACCCCGAGCTCCGACTTCACGATCACCGTGATCGCATCGCTTCCGGCAGGTTCCACCGAAACGACCCGTGCCACGTGGCCTGTGACGATTCCAGTTACCTGAAGCCCGACCTTCACGTCTTCCAGTTTCAGCATGAAGGCCTCCATGCATCATGGACTCCTACGCATACAGCAAGAAGCATCCGTGTTCTGGCAGTTTGTTGTTCCACAAGGTACACCTTGTGAAAACAGAGACACCTGCTTTCTTTTCTTCCCGCGATTGTATTGCGCTTGCCAATACAATTTGATATAATCTGCGTCGCCAAACGGAGACAAAAGAAATGACAAAGACAGCAAATCTCTATGCGAGGATTGAGCCGGAGCTTAAAAACGAGGCGGAAGCGATACTAAGCGGACTAGGGGTTCCTGTATCCAACGCCATCAACATGTTTTATCGGCAGATCGTGATTCACCGAGGCTTGCCTTTTGCCGTACAGTATCCTTCCCGTTCGCTGATTAATGCCGCCACCTTGACCGATACGCAACTTGATGCGGAAGTCGCCAAGGGATTTGATGACATTGCGGCAGGACGCAAACGTTCCTTGGCACAAGCGCACGCCGATCTTGCGCGGGAGTTCGGATTGTGAGCTGGAATGTCGAGATCGCAGATGCCGCATATCAAGACTTGCGTGACATCTACGCCTATATTGCGTCTGAATTGAGGTCGCCTGAAGACGCAAGGAACGTGCTTCGACGAATCCTCTCTGAAATTGCCACCCTTGACGAAATGCCAAACCGATTCCGACCCTATCCGCGCGAACCGCTTGCTTCGCAAGGCGTTCGTGTAATGGATGTCGGGAACTACTGCGTCTATTACGTCGCAAGGGACGAAGTTGTCTCCGTCGGCAGAATCCTGTACTCACATCGCGATACCGACGCCGTGTTTGCGCCTGGTTGGAGCACCTAGTTCAACCTGCGGCTCTTCCGCCAGAAGGACGTAGGCGACATTCCGCAGAGGCTGGCGGCGGTCCGCAACGTAATCTCATGGTTGCTGAAACGCTGGACGACCTCGCCAAAGCAGGGCGGCAGGTCAAGTTTCGGACGCCCAAACTTCACCCCGCGCGCCTTCGCCGCCGTAATCCCTTCGCGCTGGCGCGCCTTGATGTGTTCGCGCTCAGTCTCTGCGACAAAAGACAGAATCTGCAACACAAGGTCGGCGATGAACACAGCCAAAAGCCCTTGCCGCGTTGTCGTGTCGAGGATCGGCATGTCGAGGACGCGTACGTGTACATGGCGGATCTTCACGAGCCGACGCCACTCGTCCTGCATCTCGGCGTAATTCCTACCGAAACGGTCGAGACTGGAGATGACAAGCAGGTCGTTGGCCTTGAGCCGCCTGACGAGTCGCTTCCAAGCGGGACGGTTGAAATCTTTCCCGCTCTTGCGGTCGGTGAAGATGTTCTCGGGGTTCACGCCCGCCGCCTGCAAGGCGACAAGCTGCCGATCCTCGTTCTGGTCGGCCGCCGAGACGCGGGCATACCCGTAGATGTGCATGATGCTGTCTGTTTCCATAACGAACCTTTCAGTTTGAGATTTTTTGCGGAAACGAAGATTTTGCCACAACAGACGCCGCCGTTGTGCTATAATTCTCAAACCATTTCAAAAGGTGTACATTTTGAAATCAATGCCGTTCTTTCGCCGCTCGACAGCCTGTCGCGGACGCCTTGTCCATGCATGAAAAAGGAGCGCATTTCTTTCCCATGCACTCCCACGAAGCCCTGGACAGGCCTATACGGGTACATGAAGAAGAGAATGCGCCCCTAAGGGCGCACCTCCGCTTACATCCGTCCGTAGAGTGAAATATGTCCAGTATTTCGTGGGAACGACTTGTTAGCGTTGATGCTAAACTTGAATGCGATCGGGGGTGGGCGCAAAGCCAGTTCCAGACCTATGTCTCATCGTGAAGCGACTAGAGCGCCGCTTCCCAGAAGCGGAAGAAGTATAGCAAAATCTCCGCAGCCGGGGTAGCGGGAAAATGTTGCCAATAGGGAAGTGTTGCCAATCCCAATGTTGCCAATTGTCAATTGGGCCGCGACAAGCGCCCCCCCGCAACGCGCAAGATGTGCGTTGTCCCAAGTGGGGCGGTCGCGCAGGAGCGCGACCCTCCCGCATGGAGTCATGGCGTGGACGAGAAAGCGGTCTTCTTGATGCGGCGTATCTCGCGGGAGTCCATCTTTGTGAAGCCGAAGCACTTGCCGCCAAGGTCTTTCAGCGAGGCACCAATGAGATAAAGTTCCCTGTCGTCGATGATGAGGAAGCGGTCGTGGAAGGTTTCGTTGTAGCGGACGGCGAGTTTCGGGTACTGCGCGTTGAAGGTCGCGATGTCGGCGGGAGAGATCTTGTGGTGCGGGACATGCTTATTGTCGTAGTGCTCCGACGTGAAGACCGTCACCTTCACGCCCTTGCGTTTCTTCGCGAAAAGGTCAAGCACCTCCGGCGTCGCCCAGTTGTCGATGAGAATCAGCGAACGTTTCGCGCGCGAGACGAGCGAAAGTACCAATGCCCGCGCATCCCATAACTGGCCGTTGTAGAATACGCCTCGCAACGGAGTTTCGGAAGAATCAAGCCGCTCAAGAATCTCGTCGACCTTTGCATCTGTCGCCATCTGCTTCTTTTCCAGCACATTCATACGGCAGACGACTTCGGCATTCGCCATCATGAAATGACGCATCCTGACGAATGCCTCCATGATTGCTATCGAAACGAGAATCGCCCTTGGCGAGTTAAGAACTGCCGAAAGCATGGCGACGCCCTGTTCGGTGAATACCTTAGGCGCTTTCCTTATACCGCCCCAACTTGAAGTCGCAATTTGCGACTTCAAGTGCGCGAGATTCGCGTCTGAACTTGAAGTCGCAATTTGCGACTTCAAGTCTACAAACTCGGCTGCACTTAATTGGAACATGAATCCAGGAGGGAACCTCTCGATGTTGCGGCTGACTTGTTCGTTGAGACGTTTCACTGGCACATCGTACAGTTCTGCCAGGTCACGGTCAAGCATGACTTGTACGCCGCGAATGGGAAGAATGCGATAGATGCTTGCTTATGGCCGCCTTCTGCACGCCAAACAATTCCGCAATCTTCAATTGGGTCAACCAAATGCTTTCATGTGCATACCTTGTCTCCAGCCGGGTGGTCTCGTTCGGCTGGTACACGACTATCTGGTTTTCACCTGAGTCTGTTTGAAAGATTGTTTCTGTTTTCACGTCATCCTACACTCCGTGTCCTGACGCGAACCATTCTACCATATTCCCCCCGACCGGCGGAACCCCGCAAACTGTCAAAATATTGTCTAAAATTTGTATGCGTTTTGAATCAATTCCGAGCCATCCCCTTCCGCCGCCAGCCTCTCCCGGCGCGTTCGCCGCAGTGAGAACGATCTTCTTGAAGAAGTCGCCGCTCTTCCTAAGCGAAAGCGTCTCCTAATCCCGTTTCGCCTGATCCGGCAGGGCGTACCACAGGCATGTGGGCAGGCAATGTTTCTTTATCACTTTCTTTTATACTTTCCATGCACTTTCTCTATTATCTTCTTTTGTATTTTCCATGCTCTTTCTTTACCACTTCCACGGCCTTCTCACATGCTATCCTGGCCCGCCTGCTCGTAGACGGGGCCAGGCGAATCATCACGAGCCGCGGGAAATCGAATTGCCAGAAACTGTCCACCGTCTGCACGAGGCGGGGGGGCTGTTCTCCGCCGAAGGCATTCAGCCCGCGCGGGCGGAGAACAGAAAGATGAGAGAGAAGTGCCTAGTGCCTGGTGCTTAGTGCCGCCGCCAAGATGGCGGCTGTCCCAGTCAGCGGTCGCGCAGGAGCGCGACCCTCCCGTTTTGTGTCGCAAGGTACCCTAAGGGGTTTTATGAACCACGACCGGGGATTTCTACGTTTCCGAGACCCACGCGTCAAGCATTGTCCGCGCGATCGAGCCTGGACGGGGAATCTCCGGCAGACGATCACGGTCGAACCAACCCGATTCGATCACCTCTTCGCCATCAGGCTTTAGCTCGCCCGACGCGTATTCGGCGCGGAACCCGATCATGATGTTGGACGGGAACGGCCACGTCTGCGAGCCGAAGTAGCGGATGTCCCTAACCTCGATTGACGCCTCCTCGCGTATCTCCCTTCGGACTGCATCTTCGAGATTCTCCCCGGGATCGACGAATCCGGCGACGAGCGACCACACCACGCCCTTGTAGTGCGTGTTGCGCTGCAGGAGCACCTTGTCGCCTTTCGTCACAAGGACAATCACCGCTGGCGCGATCTTCGGATAGGCCGTGTAGCCGCATTCCCCGCAGACCATCGCCCGCTCGCCAGGGTCGTCGTGCGGCCTCATCGTTGCGCCGCAGCGTCCGCAGAAGCGGTTGCTCCTGCGCCACTCGTCGAGTTCGGCCTCGCGGGACGCATCGCGCATCTCGTCTGGCGTCATGTCCCGGAACGTGTCGCGGAGGTTCTTCACCGCGCACCTGCGACGCGCACGACCTCGTAGAGCATGCGTGCGCCTGCGGAACCCTTGACCGTCGCCGTGAACGCGAGCTTGCCGTCGCGCGCCGTGGCGGGGATCCTGTCCAGGCGCTTGCCCGCCGTATCGAGCCCCCACACCTCGTATGCGCCGGGATCGGCGAGCGCAAGCGCAACCTTCGCGGAGCCGTTGCGCACAACGGGCGGATACGAGCCCCACTTGAGGAGCGTCGTCTTCGCCTTGTCGGCGTAGATGTTTCCGTCGCCCTGCACGTCGGTGAGGTGCGAGACGAGCAGGCGTGCCGACTGCGCGATCGGCTTTCCGTCGAGCGAGCTGGCCCATACCGTCGCCGCCACGTCGCCTACGTCGAAGGCGACAGGGCCGGCGGAAAGCGCGCCCTTGGGCGTGAAGCCGCCTGCCGTGCGCGGCGTGTCTATGCAGAAGCTGCCGACTTCGCGGTCGAAGGCGATGGCGGAGTTGGGCGAGAGCGGCACGGGAGCCGTTTCCTTGGCGAGCTGTTCGCCGAGGTTGAACGTTTTCACGCCGGCCGGCGGCGGAGCGACCGCAGTGCCCACCTGCGTCTGCCAGGCGGCGTTGCGCCACTTCGGTACGATGCCCGTCGGCTGGCCGTTCTTTGGCATGAAGGTGTCGGGCGTCACCTTCAGCGCCAGCCTGTCGGCGAGCGGCGCCATGTCGCCGCGCAGGAAGAGGCACACGCTCGCGCGGTCGGAGGCCTGTCCGAGCGGATCGCTGCCCACGTCGAAGTAGCCCGGAAATCCCGAGCGGTCACGCAGGTTGCCGTCCCCGTGCGAGTAGGCGAAGCGCCAGAGGCCGTCCCAGTCCTGTAGCGCGCCCATCGCGCCCGTCATGATGCCGCCCACGCCGCGGAACATTCCCGGACCGGAGAAGTTCCACTCCGTGATGCAGAACGGCTTCGAATGCATGCGCGTGAAGGCGCACGCCACCGGCGGCAGGCTCTTGGAGAAGACAGGGTTCGTGTTCGGGCACTTGGAAGGCAGGCTCCACGAGCGCGCGATGAAGTTCGGGTGGTCCACGTAGAAGTGGTCGTCCACGTAGTCGTACCGCTCCTCGCGCATCGCCATGAGCGGCGTGTAGTGGCTCCCGCAGTTCTGGCTGGTGAGGAGAGCCTTCACGCCGAGCGAGCGCAGGAACTCGCGCTGGCGCCTGGAGAGGTCGTTCTCCACGTCAGCCATGAAGCAGATCAGCGCGGCGCAGTTCCACGCAGGCACCTTCTCGGCGTCGTCCGGGACGCCCTTCGCGAACGCGGGATCGGCGGCGCGCTTCGCGGCGAGCCACTTCCTCCACGCGGCCTTCATCGGCGTCTCCTTCCTGATCGCGTCCCAGCACCAGGAGAGATGCCCCTCGTTGATGAGGGATATGAGCGGCAGGCCAGGCTCGTCCTTGTACGCGCGGCCAGTGAACGGGTTCACGTGCGTGAGCAGGTTGCGGGAGAACGTCTTCCAGTTCTCGAACGCAGGCGCGTGGACGCCGATGAGGTTCTTGTACACCTGCTGCGGAACCTGCCCGTCGCGGTCGATGCCGACGTCGCGCCACATCACGGGGCGCGACGTGAAGAGGTCGGTCGTCACGTAGATGCCCTTCTCCATCGCTCGGAAGAGCAGGTAGTCGAGGCGCTTCGTCCATTCTTCGTTGAACGTCAGGCGGTCCTTCGACCCCTTGATGACGCCGTCCCAGCTCTCGTAGTGGTGGATGCGCACGGTGTTGTAGCCGAGGCGCACGAGGCGCGTCACCAGCTCGTCGGCGAGCGCCTGGTCTGGGAAGCTCGCGGAGAAGCAGAGGTTCACTCCGTAGAACCGCTGGTGCACGCCGGGCTTGCCCTCGAACTCGAAGTGCCCGTTGGCGTTCCGCAGCCAGCCGTACTTGCCGGCGGGCGCGTCCTGCAGCCCCATGTTCGAGAAGTCGAGCGCGCTGCCGGCCTCGATGTTCTTGCGGTAGTCCAGCGGGATCCAGTCGGGCCCGCGCTTGACCACGACAGGCTGGTCGATCGTCACGTTCACGCCCTCCGGCGCGGAGAGGATGCACGTGAACGTGCGCTGGTCGCCCTTCCTGAACGCGCGCCCGGCGCCAGTCGAGATGCGCAGCGTGAACGACTGCACCCATTTGCGGTCGTCCTGGATCATCAGCGGCACGGGCGCGGGGAACGTCAGGGTGAACGGCTCGGCGTCCCCCTCGGCCGCGAAGGAGATCGACTTGGCGGTATCGGAGTAGAGGCACATTTTCGCGTCGCTGAATTCCTTGGGAAGCGAATGCTTCTTTCCGGACGCGTCGGTCCAGCTGCCGCCCGCGTACTTGTCGCACGGCATGACGAGCGACAGCACCGTGGCCTCGGGGTTCTGGTCCAGTTCCGACGTGGCGGTGACGACGTAGACGGCGCGCCTGTCCGCCGTAGGCAGCAGCGTGGCGCTGCCGCGTCCGCTCCTCGCCTTGTCGGCGAACAACTCGAAGTTCGCCGTTCCGGTCGCGACGTCCGGAAACGCGAAGTCGGTCCTGATGCCAGAAGACTGCCCGGACCATCCCTCATGGTGGATCGTCATCGCGAGCTGGGCGCCCTTCCCGCCCACGCGCACGTTGCCGTTTATCCCAAGCCCAGCCTCGAGCGGCGCGCCCATTCCCGCCGCCGCTGCCAATGCCGCCGCGCAGGCGACGGCCATCTTCCTTGAAGCCATGTCCATTTCCTTCTCCTACTCGTGTTTCCAGACGACGGTGTCCTTCATCCATTCCTTCACCTCGGGCCACTTGAACGGCGGCTGGCCGTAGAGGAAGTGGTTGCGATGGGCCTCGCCGTCGGCCTTGTATTCGATCTCGATCAGGCCCTGCCCGGAGAACGGCACCGTTCCGAGCTTCGTCTTGGAGTTGGCGGCAACCTCGTAGTCGAGGTCAAGCAGCACCTTGCCCGACGCCTTGTCGCGGTAGGTGGCATGTCCCTTCACCGGATAGCGGCGGTCGTTCACGGCCCAGGCCACATGGTCGTCGCCCAGCATCGCCAGCTGGTCGTGCTGCACCGACTTGAGCGCGTAGTACGCCGGCTTCTTGCCGCCGTAGTAGTCCACGACCGCGTCGGAGATGATCGGCCAGCCGTCGCGCACATTCCACCAGATGAGGCCGTTGAAGCGCGTGAACTTGCGGCTGCGGAACATCTCGCAGAACGTCTTCATCGCCTCCGCCTGCACCAGCTGGCTCTGCTCGACGAACGTCTCGAAGTCGCGCGCCACGCTCCCGAACATGATCTTCGTCTGGTTCGTCATGAGGTTGTTGCGCGTCGAATGGCGCATCGCGCCGGGCGTGACGGAGGGGTTGCAGGCCTTGATCTGCCACTCGTCGTTCCAGTGGAAGTCGCGCTGCGGGTCCTCGCCCGTGATCTCCTTCCACGGATACACGGCACCGGCCGTCATCATCCTCTTCAGCGACGCCACGTTCGGGCAGCCGTGGTAGCCCATCTCGCTCGCGAACCAGCACGGGCTGTTCGTGTAGAACGGCACCTTGTAGTAGGCGCGCGCGCCCCAGAGGTGATCCTCGCTCGGTTTCGCCTTGCCGGCCGCCACGTCCGGCGAGTAGTAGGGCGACGAGGGCAGGTACGGACGCGTGAGGTCGTATTCGAAGAGCACGTCGGGGATCGTCTTGCGCGAGTTGCGGTCCTTGTTCGGGTCGCGGGCGAGCTTGTGGCCCACGAACCAGCGGAACGCGCCGTCGTTCTCGTTGTTGCCGCTCCAGAGCACGAGGGACGGGTGGTTGCGGTGGCGGATGACGACAGACAGCACCTCCTCGCGCGTCGCGCGGGCGTAGTCGTCATCCTGCGGGAACACGCCGCAGCCGGTCATGAAGTCCTGCCACACCATCACGCCGTTCGCGTCGCACCAGTCGAAGAACGCGTCGGGCTCGTACACGCCGCCGCCCCACACGCGCACCATGTTGCAGTTGAGGTCGGCCCACATCTCGAGCGTGGGGATGAGATGCTGCATGTCGCGCCCGTGGAAGCTGTCGAGCGGCACCCAGTTGGAGCCGCGGATGTAGATCGGCTCGCCGTTCACCTTGAAGAGGAACTGGCCGGGGCGGTCTGGGCCGTACACGTCGTCCCGCACGAGCTCGATCGTGCGCACGCCGATCTTGCGCGCGTCGCGCGCGAGCACCGCGCCGTCGGGCCCCACGATCTCGGCCACCGCGTCGTAGAGCGCCGCCTCGCCGCTGCCGCGCGGCCACCAGAGGTCGGCGTTCGAGAGCGTGAAGTCCACCATCGGGTGGTAGGTCACGACAGGACGCTCCTCCTTCGCGCGCACCTGGCCGCCGCGCGAGAGCGTGCAGCGCAGGCGCGCCTTGTCGAGGACGGAGAACGGCGCCTCGAGGCGCGAGCGGAACTTGAAGTCGGCGCGGCGCTTCGCCACGTCGAGGTTCTTGATCATCCACACGCACTCGCGGAGGCGCACGGGATCCTCGATCTCCAGCGAGACGCTCCGCCACAGGCCCTG
>CACXPT010000042.1 GCA_902769585.1 uncultured bacterium | reverse complement strand
TCAAAAGCGGCCAGAACGTCGTGGTACAGGGGCCGAGGCGGATGGGCAAGACCTCCCTTGTGGTGGAAACGGTGAAGTCGCTTCGCGGCGTCACGCTTCTCTATGTGGATCTTTTCAGCGTAAGAAGTGTTGGCGAGTTCTGCCGCAAGGTCGTTTCGGCCACGGCGAAATGCGGCAAACGCTCGTTCCTGGAGCGGACCGCCGAGCTCGTCAAAGGGCTCCGGCCTGTCTTTTCCGTGGATCGGGATTCGGGCGCGCCGACAATCTCCGTCGACGTCAAGGCCGCACGCAGCGTGGAGTCGGTAGAAGAGGTCATGGACATGATTGCCGGCCATTCCGCGGCAAAAAGGCTTTGCGTCGTGTTTGACGAGTTCCAGGACGTCCTGGACATTCCGGACTCCGACGCCGTCCTTGCCGCGCTTCGCTCAAAGATACAGTTCCTTCCAGACACGCCATTCATCTTCCTCGGCAGCGTCAGGAACAGGATGCGGGACATATTCGATTCGCCGAAGAGTCCCTTCTTCAAGAGCGCCATATCCTTTGGCGTGGAGCGCATAGACGAAAACGCGATGACGAACTTCCTGATCGGACGCTTCAAGGCAGGCAACCGCCGCATCGACCACGAGACCGTGGGCGGGATAATGAAAGCAGCGGATTTCATTCCCGGGGACATCCAGGAACTTTGCGAGACGACCTGGCTTGTCACGGACGACGGGCAGGCAATTTCCGGCGCGGACGTATCCAAGGGGTTGGAAGCGGTCTTTGCGCGCGAATCCCGCGCTTTCATATCGACGTTCGGGAAGCTCACGACCGTTCAGGCGAACGTGTTAAAGGGGATTGCCGAACCCGACCATGCCAAGGTGTTTTCCGGCGAGTTCATGGAGACCTACGGGATACGGAATGTCGGCAGCATCTCCAAGGCACTCAAGCGCCTCGTAGCCGACGAGATAATCTACGAATTCAACGGCGAATACCTTTTTGAGAACCCATTCTTCCGCGAATGGGTACGACGGAGATAACTGGGAACGCCGCCATCCTGGCGGCGTACTGGGAGGGGCGCGCTCCCGCGCGACCGCTCGGTAGGGCGGTCGCCCCGCGACCGCCGGTAGGGTCACGCGTCCCGCGTGACCGCAAGGTGGGGCGAGCCCTCCGGGCGAGCCGCCGCCCCCTACTGCACCTCCACCACCACCTTGAAGAACCGCATCGCTGCCTTCTCCGCCGCCGTCGCCCCTTCAACCGCCTTCCACTCGCCATCCAGCGTCGCCGCGCCCTTCACAACCGCCCGCGCGCCTGGCACGTTCCACTGCGACTTCGGCGGATCGACCGCGATGTTCGCCAAATCCGGCGTGCCGTCAGCCTTCATCGGGAACGCGCTGATCTTGAACTCGTCCATCTTCTGCGGATCAAGTCCCACCACATAACATTCCCAGACCTTCCGTCCGTTCGCGCCCTTCGTCCAGCTCCAGCGTACAGGCTCCGTTTTCATCGAGCGCGATTTCCAGCCCATTCCTCGCGCCGATCTCTTTCAATGCCAATCTAATGTCTTCCATGACGTTACACGCAATACGAGCTTCCCATTCTTCGTTAACACTCCACAGTGCAATTTCCCTTTTCCCATGTCAAGGCAAGACTACTTCTGCCTTGAAGAACTTGTATTCAGCCTCAACAACCTTGGTCACGTCAACGGGTTCCCACGGTCCGTCCAGAGTTGCCGCGCCCTTCAGACGGACATCTAACGGTTTCCCAGTCCAACGGTTCTGCTTCGGTTCGCATTCCACCTTCACCTCGCCGTCCTCCATTGAGAAGGAGACGATGCGGAAATCGTTCGTCGCGACCGTCGGATCAAGACCGAGCGCATAGCACTCGGCTACCGTCCGTCCGTTTGCCGCCGTGGACTTGAGAGCCGCCGCGCGGTCTCCACCGGCCGACGAGATGATCTCCGGCCACTCCGAGAGCCATTCCGCAGGAACGGCAAGCCGCTCACCCCCCACAACCTCAACGGTCACCATGTCCGGAGAAAACACGGTCCACGCCGCCAACCGCACCCCCAACGGCATTGCCGCGCCGACATGCACCGCTGCCGCCGCGATGGCCAGAATGACAACGCGCCACATCACTTTACCGCCTCCAGATTCTGGCGAGTGACCAAGAAGGTGTCCACCGCCACGCGCGTGATTGTAACAAGATTCGTGGACACCGCTGGCATTGACAGCGGCGTCAATCCGCCCACCGTCACATACGTGTGGCCAGAAGGCATGATCAGGCGTGCCGGCGACGCGCCTCTGTTCACTACGTATAGCACAGAATCGTAAACCTTTCCGTCTCTCAAGACGAACTCGTCCAAGACCGTGTCGCCATCTATCGTCAATGATGCAATGGCCCTATCCTCCACACTACCCGTAAGCGAATAGCGCGTATCGGCAACAATCTGCGAATTACCACCTGGCGTACCACTGCCACCTGAGGAGCCACCATATTCTTGGATGAAAGCGATGCTCCTTCCGTTCCACGTATCTGGCAAACCTGTAGACACGCCACCGTTCCACCCGATACTTTCAGGATTTACGTATGTCACAAGCGACCGTGGCGTCCCAAGAAAGACATCGTCTCCCATATCCGGCGCATCACCTTCAAACACAACATTCTTTAGCGAAGAACAATCCTCAAAAACACCATTCGAACTGAATCCGGTCGGGGATCGTCCTGTTGACGAACCCAATCTGGTTACTGATGCTGGTATCGTAACGCTTTGTAACCGTGTACATTTCCAGAACAGTCCATTCGGCAAACTCGTAACACCATCGTTGACAACAACATTCGTGATTGACTGCCACGAATCAGGGAACACTGTCGCCAACTTCCTTTCATCCGGAACATACTCATAAAACTGCGAATCGGCTTCGCAGAGATATACTGGTATCGTCACATTCAAAAGATTTGTACATCCCGAGAATGGAGATAGTCCTTTAGTTTGACAAACTAGGCCATCAGAAGATTCTCGCTGAATATATCCTGAATTATAATTGCAAGTTACTGCAATACCCGTGATGCTATTCGGCAAAGCTAATTTTTCCAAATTGAAGCAGCCCAAGAAAGCTTCTTCTGCAATTGTCTTAACTCCTTCAGAGACTACAACTTCTCTCAAATTCGTACACCACGAGAAGGCTCCTTGACCGACTCTCCCGACACTGCCGGGTATTGACATGTGTAACAGGCCACTACAGCCATAGAACGCATAATCACCGATACTAGAAATATCGTCGGGAAATTCTATGCTTGTCAATTGGGAGAACCCTGCAAACGCATAAGGTGCCAATATTGTTTCGTCCGTAATAGTCATGCTCTTCAATGAGGCTGGGAATAAAAAGTTGGTAACAGCATAATAGGAGCCCCCAGGGTAATAATATATATCAATTAATGAAAATAGGTCACGTAATGTCGATCCCTGATCACCGCCTCCACGTTGCGAACAAACAAACGGCAGAACCATGTTTGTCAAGCTATCGCACCCATAAAACGCTCCAGGGGGTATATTCGTAACGCTATCAGGAATCACCACGCTAGTCAACCATCCATGACGATTGAATGCACAACCTATGCTTTTTACCCCATCTGGAACAACCACATCGCCATTTACGCCAATGACGAGCGACTCGCCATCTTTGGTCAACAGCATGCCATTTACCGATTGATAAGTTGGATGATTAGCGCCGATGACTAGCGATTTCAATCCGCCACAATCAAAGAATGTATAACCCGCAATATTCGTTAACGAGTTGGGTATCGTTACGCTAGTCAGCCCACTTAAACCTTCAAACGCCCCATACATGACATTTGTCACACCGTCAGGAATCACGACATCGCCATTCACGCCAGAAACAAGTATTTGACCATCCTTTGTCAGCAACAAGTTATTTACAGACCGATAAACACTGTTGTCCTCGCTTACGGTTATAGATATCAAATTACCACAGTAGTCGAATGCGCTTGCAAGGCCGAATGTAGAATTACCAATACTCGTCACACTACCAGGGATCGCCACATGAGTGAGACCATTACAGCCGCTAAACGCCCCTTCCTCAATATGTATTACGCCGTCAGGAATTGTAACATCCCCATTCACACCCTGAATCAATGTTTCAGCATCTTTTGTCAACAACAAACCTGCAATGGAACAATAACTTGGATTCTCAGCCGCTACTGAAAACGACATCAAATTACCGCACGATGAAAAAGCCCCTTCCCCAATATATACCACGCTCGCAGGAATAGCCACGTTCGTCACTCCGCTACAACCGTAAAATGCCTGCCACTCGATACTTGTCACGCTATCCGGGATCGTCAAGTTCGTAAGTCCGCTACAACCAAAGAACGCATCGAAACCTATACTAGTAACACCTTCAGGGATCGTTACACTCGTCAGATCATTGCACTCATAGAATGCATATTCTCCGATACTCGTTACTGGTCTGCCACCAAGTGAGGCCGGAATGACCACTGTCCCTGACGGGTTTGGAGAAATTGCGGGAACGTAATCTCCAAGAGACCTATAATTTATACCTGAAGAATTATGAAATACCTCTGTCTTTACCAGCCCGAAAATTACCGCACAATCGTCACATATACCATACGTCCATGTATAACCATTGGCATATTCTGTCTCAACGGCGATCTCTAGGTGATAAGGATTGAGATATTCCGTCTCGGCGGCTAGCGGCAGGGTGGTGGCAAGCGCCATCGCGCAGGCGAGCGATTTTGCAATGGTTGCTTTGCTCATGATTCGGGAACCTCCTTCACGCAATCGTCCCATACCTCTTCAGGGTCAATGTCGATGTCGTTTGGCCAGCAAAGCGTCCCACAATCTACATGTACCTGGCGGAAGAATGCAGGATTGGCGAGACTCGCCCAGTACCTGTCCTTGAAATACGGCGAACAGTCGAAAGTCCCGCCGACGCCGTTTTCAAACGCGACGCGAATCCTTCTGTCATCCAACGGCGTTGCCGCAACTACCTGATGCAACACTTTCATGTCCAACCTCAACGAAGTGGTTCAATCTTGAAATACGTCCCTTCCTCGCCAAGCAGTTTCCAGTTGGCAAAAAGCTCCTCTCGGTGGATGCTCATCCACCCGCGTATCTTATCAACATCGTCCTTATCCATCTCGCCGGCTAAAATGTCGCTAGTCTCAATATCAAAGGAAGCCGCCTTTTCTGCATGTTGCGCATGAATATGCGGGCGGTGGTGCCGCCCACCGCGCTCCTTGTACATCTTGACGATGATACCAAAAAACATTGACAAAGTAGCCATTTGTGCCTTTACTCCTAGAGCGAAAATTATACCACATCATCCCTGTTTTGCAGATCATAATCAACAATTTTTGCAAAAAAGTTTTGCGCGCGGTTTGGGATGTGAATGCGCGGCGGTGCCAAAACGCCGCCTGGAAGGCGGCTTTCCCAGTTAGCACTTGCGCGCGGAGACTTAACTGGGAGAGTCGCCATCTTGGCGGCGACGGCTCGGCGGGACGCCTCGCCCCACCACGGCTCGGCGGGACGCCTCGCCCCACCGAACGGCAACGACAAGCGCGGCCTCTCCCGCTATTGGCCGGGCCATCATGGCAGGGGGATTTTTGAGCCACTGCGAGGGGAATTATGAACCAGTACAAGGGGATTTATGAGCCACGGCGAGGGGATTTTTGAACCACGTTGGGGGAGCGACCTCCCTACGATTAGGGAATGATCTGCCTGCTATTAGGGTTGGATACCCCTACAGCGAGGGCACGACCTGATTCTCTATGCATAAGCTTTTGTTCAACTATACTTGAGCCTCGCCTTTGAAAGGTAATACGGAATCCCCCCGCCCAACGCAAGCGGGATTTTGGGAGATTGGAATAGGAAATTCCGCTTGCAGTAGGCGGGCCGCCCGCATGGGATTTCATCGGATGGCGGGCGGCCAGGACACCCAAGACACCCAGGACAGCCAGGACGCGGCGGCCCGCGAGAAGCCTACTGGGACAACGGGCGGCCCGCGAGAAGCCTACTGGGACAGCGTGCTTCGCGCCTCCCACCCCCCTGGCCCGCTTCTCCTACTCGAGCGGTGCGCAGTTTACGCCCTGGGCGATCAGGCGGCCGCGATGCGTGGCCATCCGCTTCTTGAAGTCCGCGAAGCCCGGCTTGGCGTCGCCCAGCCAGAACACCTCCGCGAGCGCGCACGTGCGCGGCCACACCTTCCATGCGAGGTCGTACTCGTTCCAGGTGTATTCGCTCCAGTTGTTGCACTGCCCGCCCAGGATGTGGGCGCGTGCCTCAGCGGGCACGTCGGCGCACGGGTCAAACGAGTAGCACATCTCGAGCGGCAGCTTGCCGCCGATGTACTGGAACGGGTCGTTCGGGAGGCACTGTCCGTAGTCAAGGTAGCAGAACTTGTTGGGCGTCATCACCACGTCATGCCCGCGTACCGCCGCCTGCGCGCCGGACACGAGCTCATGGCCAGCACCCTGCCGCCGCGTGCGCCAGCTCATGCCGATAGCGCTCTTCGGCACGTCGCCAAGCAGGTACTCGTCCCAGCCGAGCGCGCGCTTGCCGCGCGCTTCGAGGAACTTCACGAAGTGGCGCGTGATCCACGGCTGGAGGCCGTGCTCGTCCTTCAGGCCCTCCGCCTTGATGCGCGCTTGGCACTTGGGGCAGTCCTTCCAGCGCACCTGCGGGCACTCGTCGCCGCCGATGTGCACCACGTCGCCGGGGAAGAGGCGGCACACGTAGTCGAGCACGTCTTCCATGAACTTGATTGCCTTGTCGTTGCCGAGGCAGAGGACGTCCTTCTCGATGCCCCACACGAGGCGCGGTTCGCGGGAGGCCATGTTCGCCGGCACGCATGCGAATTCCGGATAGGCGGCGAGCGCCGCGAACACGTGGCCGGGCAGCTCTATCTCGGGCACGATGGTTATGTGGCGCTCGGCGGCGTAGGCGACGATCTCACGGATGTCAGCCTCCGTGTAGAAGTATGGGCCGTACTTCACGCCGTTGAGCTTGTCGGCGTCCTCATTCGAGCCCTTCGTCGCACGCTGGCCGTGGCGTACGCTCGCGGAGCGCACAGCACCGTACTTGACGAGCTCGGGGTATCCCGGGATGTCGAGTCGCCAGCCCTGATCCTCGGTGAGATGCCAGTGGAAGCGGTTGAGCTTGTGCTGCGCCATGAGGTCGAGCATCTGCTTGACGGTCTCCTTGCCGAAGAAGTGGCGGCACTCATCGAGGTGCGCGCCGCGCCAGCGGTAGGCTGGCGCGTCCTCTATCTCCACGCACGGCCAAGCCTTGCCGTCCTTCAGCTGCGCGAGCGTGATGCCGGCATAGAAGCGCCCTGCCGCATCCGAGCTCGTCACCGTGATCCCGTCTGCGGCCACCTTCAGGCGGTAGCCCTCCGCCGGCACGGTTGCATCCGTAACGTAGCGGATCTCCGCGTTTTTCGTCACGCCCCCGGTTTCGACCAGCTTGGCCGGCTGCGGCACGAGGGCTACGGCCGCGAGAATGAGAGAGATGTTCATGCGCGCATTATACCATGTTTGAGGCCGAATAGGAACAGGTAGCAACAAGCCCTTGCGGTCGGGCGGCATTTAAAGTAAAATATCAGCCGTTTCTGGAAAGACTATCATGACACTCGAAGAACTCGAACAGGGCAAAGCGGCGTCGCTCGCGGAGATCGCGGCGGCAGCCGATGCGGCAACAGTCGAAAAGCTGCGCGTCAAGTATGTGGGCCGCAACGGCTCCATCCCCGCGCTCATCAAGGGCATGAAGGACGTCCCCAAGGAGGACCGTCCCGCGTTCGGCAAGGCCGTGCAGGCATGGCGCGCCGAGGTGGAGGCGGCCCTCGCCGCCAAGGGCACCGGCGCGGACGCGCAGGCCAGCGCCCCTGCCGACGTGGACGCCACGCTGCCCGGCCGCTGGGCCGCGCCCGGCACCGCCCACCCGCTCAGCCGCGTGATCGCGGACGCCGCACGCATCTTCGGCAAGCTCGGCTTCACCGTGGCCGACGGCCCGGACATCGAGAGCCCCTTCAACAACTTCACCGCCCTCAACACGCCGCCGCACCATCCCTCGCAGGACCGCAGCGACACGTTCTGGCTCGCGGCCGACGCGCTCCTCAGGACGCAGACCTCGCCCGTACAGATCCGCACCATGCTTGCCGCCAAGAAGCCGCCGGTGCGCGTGATCTGCCCCGGCCGCACATATCGGCGCGACACGACGGACGCCACGCACTCCGCGAACTTCCACCAGATCGAGGGCCTGTACGTGGACACCAAGCCCGTCTCGCTCGCCGACCTCAAGAGCGTCCTCGCCTACTTCGCGAAGGAGATGATGGGCAACGACGGCGCAGGCGTCCGCTTCCGTCCGCACTTCTTCCCATTCACCGAGCCGAGCGTGGAGGTGGACTTCACCTGCCACGTCTGCAAGGGCAAGGGCTGCAACGTGTGCAAGCAGAGCGGCTGGATCGAGATCGCCGGTGCCGGCATGGTCGATCCGCGCGTGTTCGGCCACGTGGGCTGGGATCCCGCAGAGGTCAGCGGCTACGCGTTCGGCTTCGGCGTTGAGCGCATCGCCATGATCAAGTACGGCATCCCTGACATCCGCTGGCTGTACGAGAACGACCTCCGCTTCCTGCGGCAGCTCGCCTAGTCCCCTTTCGCCCCTGCGCGTTCCTCAGATGAGATGCCCCATCTTGTCCTTCTTGGTGGCAAGATAGCGCGCGTCATGCTCGTTGGCCGGCACCACGATCGGCACGCGATCCACGATTTCAATGCCGTATCCCGCAAGTCCCTTGATCTTGCAGGGATTGTTCGTCATAAGCCGGATCTTGCGCACGCCCAAGTCAACGAGCATCTGCGCGCCCGCGCCGTAGTCGCGCAGGTCGGGCGGAAAGCCGAGCTTCACGTTCGCCTCGACCGTGTCCAGGCCCTTCTCCTGCAGATGGTACGCGTGCAGCTTGTTCTGGAGACCGATGCCGCGCCCCTCCTGCCGCATGTAGAGCAGCGCGCCGCGCCCCTCCTTCTCGATCATGCGCATGGCTGTGTGCAGCTGGTGTCCGCAGTCGCAGCGCTCAGAGCCCAGCACGTCGCCGGTGAAGCATTCGGAATGCACGCGCACGAGCGGCGGCTCGCCTTCGGAAAGGTTCCCCTTGATGAGCGCGAGGTGCTCCAGGCCCGACGGACGCTCGACGTACATCCGCAGGCGGAACTCGCCGTAGTCCGTCGGCAGGTCCACCTCCTCCACGCATTCCACAAGCTTCTCGTTCCGGCGGCGGTAGGCGATGAGGTCGGCGATGGTCATGAGCTTCAGTCCATGAGCCGTGGCGAACGCGCGGATGTCCGGCAGGCGCGCCATCGTCCCGTCGTCTTTCATGATCTCGCAGCAGAGCCCCACTTCCTTCAGGCCCGCGAGGCGGCAGAGGTCAGTCGTCGCCTCGGTGTGTCCGGCCCGCTTCAGGACGCCGCCCGGACGCGCCTGGAGCGGAAACATGTGCCCCGGCCGCCGGAAGTTCTCCGGCTTCGCGCCGTCGCGCACGCAGGCGAGCGCGGTCATCGAGCGCTCCGCCGCCGAGATGCCCGTCGTAGTCTCCACGGAGTCGATCGACACCGTGAAGGCCGTCTGGTGGTTGTCCGTGTTCGTGGCCACCATCTGCGGCAGGTCGAGCCGCTCGCACCAGGCGCACGTCATGGGCATGCAGATGAGGCCCTTTGCATGCGTGGCCATGAAGTTGACGTTCGCCGTGGTGGCGAATTCCGCCGCGCAGATGCAGTCGCCTTCGTTCTCGCGGTCCTCGTCGTCCGTGACGACCACGATCTCTCCGCGCTTCAGCGCGGCCAGGCATTCCTCTACCGAATCAAATTCCATAGTCTTTCCTTAGAGACCTATAACATGGATGCACGCCGCAGATTATACCAAACCGCCGTCCGCGCACGCAACGGCGTTTCTGCGACACATTGTGGAAGTCTCCATTAGCGGTAGCGGTTTTTAACGGAACATGGCAAGCCGGTCGGTGAAGATGCGGAGGTATTCTCTTTTCGCGTCCTGCGAAAGCAGCGACTGTCCGACCATCGCCTCGACCTGCGGCGCACGCGTCCGGAAATCATCAAGCATCATGCGGACAGCCTTCTCGTCAAGCCCATACGCCCGTCCCAACACGACAAAGTCGGCTGTGGAATAATATTCCAGTTTCTCGAACTCAGGCGTGGCGAAGTCCGGATCCTTGAACAACGACAACGCCATGAACGTCAGGTCTCCCGGATAATGCAGGATGGTGTTGAGCAGGTCGTACGCGGGCGTCATCACGTAGTCGCCGAGATCGCTCTCGTAGACGGAGAAATTCTTGAGATGGGCGTCACCGTTTGCGAAAAGGTAGTCGAATAGGATCTGGCGGAAGACCTTGGGCAGTTCGACGCCAGATGCGGGACAGGCCATGCGGATCAACTCCGCCATCTCCTCGTAGCTGAAGTCGTACTTGTAGGCTTCGCCGTGCGTCTCCTCGCTGCGCCCCGCGATCTGGCACATGTCCTCCTGCCTGACCGACGCACCGTCCCTGCGGTCGAACCTGCGCGTCAAGTACGCGAGCTCTCCGTCTGCAAAGCGAACGCACTTGTTCGCGGCCGTCTGGATCCTGAAGAGCCGCGAAGCGATCTGCATCGTCACGTTTTCGTTCGCGGGAATGTCCGCCGCGAACCTCGAACGCGAATCTTCCGGCACCGGCTTGAGGATGAAGTCCCCGCCGGATGCCACGACCTGGAACTGTCCGTCGACGATCGACAGCAACACCTTCGCCTGCACGCCGGAAATGGAATTGCGCTGCCCCTTGCGAATCGCCATCGGCAACCGCAGGTCGGCCTTCGTGAAAGGCAGCACGTCTGGGACTCTACCGCGGAAGGACATAAACGGCTCCTATTACCCCCTCCCGGCATGTCTCCGAGAGGCGCGTGAAATGGTCGTTCTCGTCAATCCGCATCGTACGGCACTGCAGGCGCTTCTGGACCCCCTCCGCGAGCAGCCCATAGAAAAACGGAAACAGGACATCGGAACGATGCACCGCCCTTCGCTTCGGTAGCGAGAACGCAACCGACGGACGCGGGCTTTCGCGATACTGGCGCGTATAGCGGAACTCGTATCCGCCGCGCCTGAACCGGGCGAGCACGCCGGCCGGGACCCCCTTCACATACACGGTCACGCACTTCATGGTGCCTCCAGAACCTTCACACCGAGCTTCAACTCAAGGCCCAATGCGTCTGCCACGGCATTGACAATGTTCAAGGTCGGATTGCCGATCCCGCGCTCAAGATTACAAAGAGCATGCTCGGAAACGCCGCAAAGCCTGGCCAATTCCTTCTGATTGACCCTAAGTGCCTTACGCCGCTTGGCGATAAACAATCCTAACTCTTGTTTTTTCATCAGAATGAAGTTTATCATGTTCTGCGGCCCGTAGTCAAGCCGCAAAATAGCACTTTCTTCATTATAATGCAAATCGCATTCGACCTACGCCGGTTCACAATCAGCACATCTTGCCCGTTCACTGGGACAACGGGCGTCTCGCCCGTTGCGTATTCAAGAAGTCAGTGGAGGATGATCGTGAGCCCTTGGCCGTTGCCGCGCGCGTAGAGGCCGCCGCCGCCGGCAAAGAGGCTGCTGCCGTCCGCGCCGTTCACGTTCTGGCCCGCCGAGCCGTAGACGCGGCCCTGCGTCATCTTCATGTCGTCCACGTACAGGTCGTGGCACTTCTGGAGCACTCCCGCGTCGATCTCCAGCGTTGCACCTGTGTAGAGGTAGACGTCCGTCTGCGGCCCGATGGCGTTGCCATGCTCGAAGACGAGCGTGCCGCCCTTGTGCACGGCCACGGCGGCCGCGTTCGTCCAGCCTCCGTCCTCGTTCGAGAGGCGCGTCGCCATGCTGGCCGTCCCCGTGCCGCGCTTCAGGTCGAACGTCTCGCCGCTCGTCGCCGCCCGCCGCGTGAAGACGAGCGTGCCGCCCACCACGTCCACGCGCCCCGTGGACGGACTCTGCCGCATCATGAACCGGCACTTCGTGGCGGCCGCCGCCTCGTAGGAGAGGTTCACCGCACCTTCCCACCATCCCTTGTCCTGGCGCTCGTAGCCGGACGAATTGTTGCTCGCATAGGTACCGCCCTGATTGACGTTGTGCGACGGCCAGTCGCTGTTTGCCGTCATCAGGTGGAACGTGGCGGGCGTTTCGGAGCACACGTGCCCGCCGCCGCGGTACATTCCCATCTGGTCGATGGACTGGTCGTTGCCGCAGAGGTCGAACGTGAAGCTGTTGGCGGCGTTCATCATCGTGTTCTGGGATCCGTCGCTGCTGTTGTTGGTGTCGATGTCCGTCGTCTGCCGCTGCGTGTTGACCTTGTTCACCGCGTACGGCACCATCGCCTTGAGCGTGCCACCGTTGAACGTCCCCATGTTGCCGCTCAGGCGGTTTCCGGTGGCCCACAGTTCGATAATGGGACTGCTCGTGATGTTCCCGCGGTCGCGGATGTGCATCGGCCCCTTGAAGACGATCGTACCGTTACCGCTGAGAGTGCTTCCGTTGCGGGAGTGGAAGAGCTTGTTGAACACCACCCGGCTGCCAGCACCTGCGGTGACGTTGATGGCCGCCGTGTTCGTCGCCTGCAGATAGCCGTTGAACGTCACCGTGGCGTTCTCCGGAATCGAGAAGCTCGTGGTGCCGGACTTCGCCGCAGACGTATCGACAAGCCACAGGTCGCGGTCCACCGTCGCGCCGTCCGCGAGGATTGGCGACTTGCCGCTGCCCGCATGGTAGATGTAGACGGGCGACTCGCCCGCGCCGAACGTCTGCGGGCCATTGATCTTCACCTGCACGTTGGAGATGACAAGCGGATTCACCCATCCAGCCGTGCCCGCGTTCAGGTTCAGCGTGCCGCCGCTGCCCACGATCTTGAGCGCGGCGTTGCCCACGGGCGTCACCTCGCCAGCCACGGTCAGCGCCCCGCTCCCCACGTCCCATGTCTGGTCTGCCGTGAGCAGCAGGGACTGGTTCGCGCCGCCGACAGTCGTCGTGCCGGAGGTCACCGACACCTCGTCGCCGTCCATCGCGCCCACGCGCACGTATGCCGCGCCGTCGATCCAGTTCGCGAGCGTGCTGCCGTTGACGCTCGCCGCGCCCGCGCCGTGGTAGAGCCCGGCGGCCACCGCCGCGCCGTCCACCATGGCGGACGCCACCGTCATCGTCACACCGTCCGCGAGCGAGAGCGTGCCGCCGTCCGCGATCTCCAGCGCCGACGCAGGGAAGCCCGCGCGCGCCGTCGCGTCCACGCGGAACGTCGCGCCCGCGCCCGACACCGTAATCGCGGAGACGTTCGGCAGGCCCGCGCCGTCCGTCACGCGCACCGTGCCGTTGGAGACCACGACGATGCCCACCGTGGGCGACACCGACCGGCGGAACGAGAACGTGGCGGCGTTGCTGGGCTGCCAGATGATCCCCGCGCCGCCCTTGAACGCGCCGCTGAAGGACGTGTCCTCCTGCGTGCCGACGAACTGCAGCCCGCACGTCGCGTCCTGCCCCTCCACGTAGTGCGCCGCCCCCGCCGCGTTCGCCGTCTCGCGGAAGCGACCGCCGTTCAGGACGAGGCTGTAGTATGAGACCTGACGCTTGTTGCCGTTGAATGTGCCGAGGTAGAGTCCCACGCCCTCGCCGTCGAACTGGAAGTCGCAGTCGTGCACCCAGTAGTACTGGCGCATCGCCAGCACGCCCTGCTGCAACTTCACGCCGCCGAACGCGAACTTGCGGTTGGCGTAGTAGCCGTCCGTCGCACTGCGGGCCTGGTTGTCCGCGTATCCCTCGCTGTTGGCCACCGTGCCCATGCCGCGCTTCACGAGCGTGATGTCCGCGTTGCCGTAGAGGCTCTTCTGCACGTACAACATGTACCGCGTCTCATGACAGGAACGCACGTCCAAAATGGCGTCCCCGCTCCCCACGAACGCGACGCTCCCGTTGAGCCACACCTCGCTGGTGCTGCCCCTCGCGCCGGCGGCGAGCTTGACGTTCGGCTGCACCACGATGCCCGGACCTCCCGCCTGGAGGGTGATCGTCGCCTGGTCGCTTCCGGCATTGGGCGTCGTCTCGTAGACCAGTCCGCCAAAAACGTTGTTCACGGTGAAGTCGGATCCGAACGAGCCGGACGAGCGGTCGACCACGATAAAGTCTCCGTTCGCGGGGATACCGTACGCCCCCGTCGCCGCATTCTGCCAGTTCGTCGCAAAGTTCCGCGCATAGCCATAACCGCTGCCGGTAAGCGCTTTCACCGAGTAGTTCCCCAGCCAATGCCACGTGTCGGCGGCACACGTCATGAGCGACACGCATGCGATTCCCGCCGCGACCACACACTTCCAACATGCATTCTTCTTCATTTTTTCACGCTCCTCTTCCTCGGCGCGCACCGCTCCCGCGGCGCGCAGACCTCACCTTCTTACTGTTCTACGTGCGGCTATCCTATCACACTCCGGCCTTTTCCGGCAAGCCGAAATTCGCGCCGCGAGACGGTGACACCCCATGTTCCGCCGCGAGGCGCGGCGGAAACGTTTGCGGCGCGCCCCGCGCCCAGCCTGATCCGTAGCTGATAGAGCGCGGCGTCCTCGGCGCGCCTCAACTCAGCGGAAAAGAATCGTCATGCCGGCCGGCGGCGCGTAGAGGAGATCCTCCGGCGCGTACGCGACCGTGCTCACGCGCCACATGTCGACCGCCGCCGAAAGCGGACGTACCGTCGAGCCGAGGGTGAAGTCGCCGCCGCGGCTGTAGTCGACGGTCGTCGGACGGTAGAAGTTCTTCACCTGGCCAACCTGCTTTCCTTCCACGTACAGCGTCCAGGAACCCTCGCCGTCGTTGGCATCGTAGGCGATGGCCACATGCGCCCACGTGCCCACCAGGGACGTAAGGTCCGCGTCAAACGCGCCGTCCACGTACGGCGTGCACGGCCACGCGCCGCGCGCGAACACGCGCAGCTTCGGCGTCTCGCCCGTCTTGTCGAAGAAGATGCGCAGGCCGCCGTTGCTGGTCAGCGCGTCACCCACGGTGATGAGGTCTTCGTCCGCCGTGCCCTCGGCCGGCGTCCACTTCAGCCACCCTTCCACAGTGAACGACCTCGGCCCCGCCATGTCAAATCCGATGCTCGCGGCCGCGAGCGTGCCGCCCACGCCCAACGCGTAGGAACCATGGTTCTGCCGCGCCGCGCCCGTCACGACGTTCGTGAGCGCGTTCTTGTTGGGGATTGAGAGACGCGCGGGCTCGGCCTGACCCGCCGCCGTGCCGTCCGCTTCCAGCGGATACTCTGCGTCGGCGAGGTTCGCCAAGCCGGGCTGGACGGAATCTATCGGCCAGTAGCCGACGGTCGGCTCGGGCTTCGTTGACGCCGCAGGCGTGGCGCAGAGGAACTCCGACGGAACGAGCGCGCGGTTGCTCAGGCGGATTGACGAAAGGTTACCAATGACTGAGTTTTTGTTGACCCACCGTCCCCCCACAAAAAAGTCAGCAGGAGCACCGGTTACAGTGCCACGCTCACAGGACGGTTGACCTTTCAGCGCACCGTCAAGATAGATGCGCCACACAGAGGAAGAAACGTCATTCAGCAATTCAATGGAATGCACGAGCGCAACATGGTACCAACGGTCGTACTCGAGGTCGCTATCGGCCGTATCGTCAATCCGCGTGTCAGACAAAGACCCGTTCCAGTTTTCCCAGATATAGAACCCGTCTGTCTTGCGGAAGAACCTGATTTTAGCGTACGAACCACTGTTCGCACATAAGAACACCTCCTGGTCTCCGCTGACGTTCGCACTGGCTTTTCTACGGAGGTAGTAAAACTCGAAAGTAAAGTCCTTGCCAGCGGCAATCGTATTCCTCACAGCCGTAGAATACGTCACGAGCGTAGCCTGATGATTGTCGGTGGAGGCATCAGGATTACGGTAGCGTACACTGCCGTTCACGGCAGAAGGGTCCCCACGGAACGTGACCGAGCGGTCGGGATTGGTTATCGTCGGCGCGTTGGCGGAGTCTGCGGAAACCAGACGGATTGAGTAATTGCTGTTTCGATCGGCGAAATGGTTGTTCTTGCCCGAGACATCGCGCAAGTCCGGGAACGCCCCGTGCTCGACATTCAGCGGCCAAAGGCCGATCACGTCCGTCGCGGCAGTGCCATTGACCGCGTTAAGGAACTGATCTGGCGTGAGGATCTTCGCACATACGCGCGCGCAGTCGATTTTCCCCTGAAAACTGTGATCCTGACGATCGCCTCGTCCGCCAAGAATAAACGGCCGCGCACTGGTGATGACCGCAGGTTTCCGCCCATTGTCCACGCGCCCGTAGAGTTCGCCATCAATGTAGAGCGACCACTGCCCGTAAGCATTCGCGCCACCTTCCGCATCATACGTGAGCGCCAGATGCCGCCATCGGTCGTACCACGTGTTCATGTTGAACGAGCCCGAGAATACCCTGTTGTTGCAGAATGTTGCATTTGTTCCGTCCACCCCATACAAGTCAAACTGGATTTGGTTAATCCCCTTTCCACGATACTGGAGCGCCCAGCCCTTGCCGCCATCAGGACGCGTACCGAGAAGATAGCAACACACCTCCTGCGACGGCTCCTTGATCGTGCGCTCGCAGACGCGGGGACAGAACCAAC
Organism: uncultured bacterium; assembly: GCA_902769585.1. Classification (GTDB taxonomy): domain Bacteria; phylum Verrucomicrobiota; class Kiritimatiellia; order RFP12; family UBA1067; genus RUG572. Next base: position 3,335 of record CACXPT010000042.1, on the reverse strand, counting down.
CTTCCACCGTGAAATTGCTCGTCACGTTGAGGACGGCACCGAGGGCATCGTTCTGCAGACACGCGGCCGTCGCACATCCCAAAACACTCCCCGCATTCCCATTAGGAAGAGTCACCGTGGGATTGGGCGGATTGCCCGTGAACGCGCAGTCCTCGACCGGCGTCATGCAGTTGGGGACAAAACCCGTCGTGAATCCACCTGTCAGCGGCGAATTTCCCACCGCATCGCGACAGTCGATGCCGCCATTCGGTGTCACGCCAAGGGGCCAATAGGCCACCGTATGGCTCGTCGGCGCCGGTGTGCCGGAACTGTCGCCGGCACAGAGGAATTCCGACGGCGCAAGAACTTTGTCCGAAATGCGCCAGTAGTCGAACACGGCGTCGATATGGTTCCCGCTGGAGCGGGCGCCCAGATCGAAACGGTGCTTGGTATATGCGTCGGTCACGCTTCCGGTCTTTGTAAACTCGCCGATCTTTCCGCCGTTGAGATAGAACGCCCAATTGTCTTTTCCGCTCACCAAAGGCGAGTGGGTAATCGCGATGTGTATCCACGTGTTGGTGATCGCGTAGGACGCCTCCTCATCCGCATAGCGGTAGATGACGGCGTCCGTTCCGGCCCCGTTACCCCAGAAAATCCAACTACAGGCATAGTTCTCCTCTGGCCGCCGACGCAAGGAGAACGTCCAGCGGTTGTTGTCCACGCTACCTGGCGCCATCTCTGTGTAGACGCTGAGGATGCAGGCCCATGTGTTGCTCGCGGGCAAATTGATGACCTTCATCCAGCCTTCAATGGTGAATGCCCGATCACGCCTCAGAAGGCGTGCGGTATAGTTGTTACTGAGGAATCCATTCCCCGAACCTGAATATGTTTCGCGTACGGCGGAATGGTTGATCGGCTCGACGGCATGGCGGTCGGTATCGGGGTTGGGCGGAAGCGCCCACATGGCATTCGTGCCTGTGTTGGACTTGTGCCCCGTATTGATCGAGAGGTCATTCTGCGGGTCAATCACGCAACGCACCCCGCCTTCCGTATCAACGGACTCCAACGGCCAGAGCGCCACCGTCTTGGCCTGTGCGGACAGGGACAGCAGCGCCAGCGCGCCCACGAGCATTTTAAGCGGCTTCATCGTCTCTTTCCTCTCTTCCTTAAGCGAACTTGCCGGTATTCTACCACAATCCGGCACGCGCGGCCGAATGGTCTAGACCACTTTTTTAGGCATGGTGGCTGTGGCAAAAAACGGTAGGCAGGAAGACTGTTGCAAAACTGGTAGGGACGGCGTTCCATCGCCGTCCGCAGCAGCTGTCAACCGTTAGACGATTTGGCTCGAGATCAATATCCAAAGCGTAACTCGTCCACGCAAGCTGGCTAACCAACCATATCCCGCCTCAACCACAGACCGAAAAGCCTGTCATAGACCATGTATCCATTCTCCGATTTGTAGAGCAGTTCCCGCCCGACGAGATTCTCAATCGCGGAAGACACTGTCGATGCCGCACCAAGCGAGTGATCCGAGAGAAAAGCCTTGCCGGTCGGAGCCGAAACGACGCCCTCGGCGGCAACGGCCTTGAGCAAGGCCCTTGACGCCTCGCTCTGGCTGCGGAAAAGGTCGAAGAATACAAGATTTCTGTTGTCCACCAGCGATTTAACCGCATCGTCGGTATCCCTTCTCGTCCTGAACCCGCCGCCTTTCTGCCAGACGCGATTGAGCACCGACTGCACATACCAGGTTATGCCGTCGAAACGACGGTACAGCTCATCAAATGCGGCCTTCGAGAAAGGCATCGCCTCCTCGGCAAAGAATCTGCCTGCGAACGCGCGGTACTTGTTTCTGTCGATAACGTCAAGCGACATGATGTCAGTGGAATTATAGAACGCCCCGCGCGGCGAGACGAACATTCCGCTCATCAGGCGCAGCTGCGAACCGGCAAAGACAAAATGGACGTCGGGCAGGAACTGTATGTACGAACGCAAAAGCGCCTCGGTGTTCGCCTCTGGGTACTTTCGTACCTGCTGGAACTCGTCTATTGCGATCATTATCGGCCGTTTCCTGCTCTTGAGGAATTCGAACGTACCCTCAAGCGAGGCCTTTGCCTCCGGTTGCGCAAGGTCGAACGACCATTTCACCGACCCGTCCGGCTGCGGTGAGACGGTTGGCCGAAGGCTTCCGAAGAAGCGTCCGAGCGTGGACACGACCTTCTCCCTTTTCGTCTCCAGAGACGAGACCACACGCTCCGCAAATACCCGAGCGAAGTCCGAAAGGCATTCCGTCGCATATATGTCGATGTACACCGTATCGTAGCGGTCGGACAAGACCCGCATCACGTTCCGAATGAGACCGGTCTTGCCATACCGGCGCGGAGCTATCAACGTGACATTGCGGCCATTCTCGATCGCGGAAACGAGATCTGCCGTCTCCCGCTCGCGGTCGCAAAACGTCTCTGGCCCGTCATATCCTGCGGTCAAAAAAGGATTGCTTCTGTTCATGCCGATACTCTATCATAAGCATGGAGCGAACGCAACAGAGAATTACGAAAATTTCGTAACGAATATTTCGTAATGATGATGCCGCAACCACCCTCTGCACCCATCCCATGCGGCAATTTCACCGCCGCGCACAATCCGGCAACGTGGAGTCCCGTGCGACGAGCGGGGCACTGAGGAGAATCGTGCGCGGCGTGCGGTCGGGCGCGGCCGAACGCGCGAGCAGGGCCTCGAACGCAGCGCGCGCGATCTCGGTGCAGGGCTGGCGGACGGTCGTGAGCGGCGGCGAGACGAGCGTCGCGTACTTCACGTCGTCAAAGCCCGTCAGCAGGATGTCTTTTGGCACCGACACGCCGAGCGCGCCGAGCGTCTTCAAGACCTGCGCGGCGTAGGCGTCATAGCCGCACGCGAGCGCGTCGGGACGATGGCGCTTCAGCGCCTTGCGGAGCGCCGTCGCATTGTCGGGCTCCATCTGCAAGATGTTGCAGTCCATACGGCTGCGCACGCCCTCGTAGCGAAGCTGGTTGCTGGGCGGTGCATGGGGGCGCGTGAGGAAGAGGCAGCGTCGCGCGCCCCGCGCAAGCAGGTGTTCGGCGAGCGCCTGCCCGCAGCGGAAGTTGTCCACGCCGACCACGTCCGCCGCGCCCGGCTCGTCCGGCCAGCCGCTGTCCAGCAGCACCACGGGGACGTTGGCCGCCGCGAAGAGGTCGCGCATCTCGGCGTTGAGCGCCGTCGCGTTCTCCATGAAGCCGATCGGCTGGAGGATCACGCCGCTCACGCGCTGCGCCACGAAGTCGCGCGCGAAGCGGCGCGCCTGTTCCGCGCGGGCCGTGTAGTCGAGGGCGGACACGTCG
>CACXPT010000041.1 GCA_902769585.1 uncultured bacterium | reverse complement strand
GGGAGGGACGCGCTCCTGCGCGTCCGCAACGGGCGAGACGCCCGTTGTCCCAGTGATGATCCTTGCTGGTCTCTTTGTGCTTGTCGCGTGGCGGAGCTGGGCTGGGCTTGAGGCTACACGTCTCACGGCAACGGAAGGCATGTCGCTGGTTCTTGCCGGGGCGGCTGTGACATGGGGCGGCAAGGCGGTTGGCGGCTATCTGGCGGAACGTCTCGGAAGGTGGACGGTTACTGTCGCGAGCGTGTGCGGAAGCGCGGCGCTGGCGTTCGTCTGCTCGCCGCAGAACGCGTTGGCGTGGCTTGTGCTGCTGTTCGTGGCGCAGCTTGCGACTGGGCCGGTGCTGTCGCTGGTGTACGACAGGATGGACGGGAAGGGCGGTACGGCGTTCGGGCTGAACTGCCTTGGACTTTTCGCTGGGAGTCTATGATGGGCGCAATTCTGTACTATCTGGCGTGGGAATGGATAAACATCGCTCTCGAATACACGGCGGTGGCGTGGGTTCGTTTGCCCAAGCTGTTCCTTGCGGTCGTCGGCGTCAATCTCGTCACGCATCCGATATTCATGTGTCTGCTGGAGCAGTTCGGGCGCGATCCGATGTTCATCCTCGGATGCGAGGTTGTGATTCCTGTCGTCGAATGGCTGCTGCTCATGGCCGCTTATGGCCGTGCGCGCTGGCGACTGCTCTTGGGAGTATCTTTCCTGATGAATGCCGTCAGCTACGTGACAGGGTTGCTGATCGATTAACATGTAGTCATCATGGCCGTCTCGGCGGCTGGATGTGAATGTTGCCAATGTGAGAATGTTGCCAATTACCAATATCAATACACAATTGCGAATTGGCAACATTGGTACTGGCAACATTATCACATTGGCAACATTCTCCAACATTTCCAACGGCTTGAAACCGTCGGCGGGATGTGGTATCATGTCAGTGTTTTCTGGAAGGGGGCGTTTTGTCCTTGAACCGAAAGCGGAACGAAGCGACATGATGAAGTCCATACATAACGGAAAGCGAAAAGCGGTTGGGGTCGTCGCCCATAAGGCGAGGGCGGGCCGTTCAGCATCCGTCATGAAGCCGGAGTATCTTGCCGTGATCGAGAACTTCCGGCTCATGGATGACGACTTCATGTCCAAGTGCCTTGAGAACGCGCCGGAGTGTATCGAACTGATGCTGAAAGGACGTGTATACATTTGACCGCGTGGACAAGTATGACGGACTGGAACTCTGCGACGGAACGCACATCATCTACGTGAATGGAGCGACGCAAAGCACGTCCGAAATCGGAAAACTTGTGCACGATCTGTTGTGCCGCGATGCTGCGGAGATGTATTTTGACATTCTCAGGAAGAGAGTTAGTGAGTTCAAGAATTCAGAAGAAGGGAGGCACACCATGTGCGAAGTAGTAGAAAAAATAGCTGCGCGTCGCGAGGCGCGCGGCAGAGCCGAGGGCAAGCGCGAAACCATGCTCGCGATGGCGAAGCGGATGCTGGAGAGCGGGATGCTTGCGTTGAAGGATGTCGCTAAGTTTTCTGGCCTTTCGCTTTCGCAGGTCAAAAAGCTTCAGGCGTCGATGACTTGAGGACGGGTATGGCGCAGTGCATGGAGAGCGGGACAACTTTTCCTTTTTCTGAAATGATGACCTTCCCCATAACCACCAATCCGACAAGGAGAACGACAAAATGACGAAAGTGACAGGACGGGCCCGATTCGTGTGGTTGCGTAGATTAGCCGCGCTTCTTTCGGTGGTGGTTGCCGTTGGTGCGTATGCGGACGGGGCGACGAGCCGTATCCGTCACATGGCGGACACGTACCTGCAAAGCGACGGCACGCAGATCATCGACACCGGCTACATCGCCTCCACGAATATGCGCGTGGAGGTTGTCTTCACGCCGCTGGAAAGACAATATTCGACGTACACGCGGTACGTGTGGGGCTCCAATGCAGGCAGTACCCCGGCAAGTTTGCGGTGCAGTACTTATGTCCAGTGCAACGACGCCACCAAGATGAATGGCGCGGTCTCGTTTATCACTGGCGCATCGACCAACACCAACTGGCAGGGTGGTTCTTCTCCGTCGACGCGCGCGCGCTACAAGGCCGTCTTTGACTACAGAAACCGGGTGATCGAAATGTGGTCGGGGGATACAAAGGTGTATAACGCGACTCCCAACAATCCCGGTTTCGAGACGGACAATTGTTCACTGGTGATCTTCGGTGCCCGCCAACGAGAAACGGCAACGCCGACAGCCTCTTTCAAAGGACGGGTCTACTCGTTCGTCGTCTATGACAAGGGCGTTCTCGTCCGTGACATGATTCCCTACGGGCGCGGGGCCGTCACGGGGATGCTTGACCGCTGTTCGGGCAAGGTGTACACCAAGACGCGCGGGAATGCTTTCGTCCTCGGCACGGACGACGGCTACATCAGGAGCGATCGCGCGCAGCGGAGCGGACAGTATGTCAACACCGGCTGGTGCATGACGCCGCAGACAAAGATCGAGGTGGATTTCTCCATGCTAGAGCTCAGTACGACATGGCAGTGCGTCTTCGGCTCGCTCAAAGGGACGGGGCATCTGTGCGCGCTTGTCTTAGACGGCAGCAAGAAGTTTTCGTGGGCCGTCGCAGACAATGACGCCTACAGCTGGACGTCGACCGGCATTGCGGGGGATAGTGCCCGCCGCACGTTCACTCTCGACCTTCCCAACGCGACGGTGACGCTTGCGACCGCTGCGGGTACGGAATATACGGGAACGATCGACGCGGTTCCAGCGGTGACGGCCACCGCCCCGCTGGTTCTGTTCGGCAGAACCCAGACCAACTCGACGGGTGTCGTGACCTATGGCGGACAGTCGTCGGCACGCATCTACGGCGTGAAAATATGGAACAACGGCACGCTCGTGCGCAACTACGTGCCGCGCATCGTGGACAACGAGGAGGGGTTGTACGACACGGTGAACGACACGTTGAACAGCGCCGACCTGTCGGGGAGCACCACCACCGGCAAGTTCCGTCTCACGGCCGGCGGCGACATCGAATGTGCGGCAGCTGTCGGGACCGTGGCGGCCAACGCGGACGCCTACTTGCAGGGCAAGAAAAGCCAAGGCATCCAGACGGACTACTACACCTCGCGCAAATCGCGCCTTGAGATCGACTTCGGCATCTCCGCGTATGAGGGCACCGAGTATTTCTTCGGCGCGGTGGATACGACGAAAGGGAACACAAATAACGTGGGCATGTACTACCAGAAGAGCAGTACCGGTTCCGCCCGCAACATCCAATTCCGCTACTGGAAGGGAACCACGACGGATTGGCCGAATGTCGGTGAAAGCTCGGCTAGCCCTGTGCGCTACAAGGCGGTGATGGACTTGACCGAAGCGAAGGGATACTTGTACAAGACGGGCGTGCTGAAGAAGACGAGCACCTTGAATCTGCCGAGTGGGAATTTCCAGAACACCGCACCGTTGCGAATCATGTCCACGCAGTCCGACAACGGCAACTGCGGCTACGGACGGCTCTACTCGTTCAAGATCTTTGACGACGACGTGCTCGTGCATCACTACGTGCCGTGCGTGGAGAATGGCGTGGCGGGCGTGTGGGATAGCGTCGGCAAGCAGTTCCTTGGCAACTACAAAACGACGGACGGGAAGGGCTTCGAGCTTCACGGCGCGGGCGTGGACGGCGGTGGCATGATCTTCACGGAGCAGCCGCAGGGGTGCCGCCTCTCGCGCGGGCACACGGCCACGCTGACGGCGTTCGCGCCAGGTGCGGCGGGCTACCAGTGGCTGAAGAACGGCCAGATCGTGGAGGGTGCGACGGAACGGACGCTGGAGGTGTCGTATGGCGAGTCCGGAACGACAGACACCTACCAGTGCGTCTCCTATTACGACATCTTAGGTTACGGTGCCTCTGCCGAGGCGCAGATCGAGAACCTCCCCAGCGGCACGGTGCTGATCTTCCGCTGACCTCCGGCGAATCCGTGAAGCGACAAGGAATGTTGCCAATGTGGAAATGTTGCCAATGGCCAATTACAATTCCCAATTGGAAACTGGCAACATTGGAACTGGCAACATTCTCACATTGGCAACATTTCCGGCGGCTGCCTGACAACGAATAAGAGAGCCGCCAAGATGGCGGCTCTCCATATTGCGGCGCGTTGAGGACAACGCGCCCTACCGGGCGGCGCGCCCCGCGCCGCATATTGGCGGCGCGCCAATTGCCATATAGGCACTTGGCCGCTTCGCGTGACCAGTGCCTTGGCCAAGACACCCGGGACGCCCAAGACTCCCAGGACTGCGCCTGCTTGGTACTTCGCACTTGGAATAGACCCAATGGGACAATGGCTCAGCGCGCAAGCCTTTCACTGGCGCGCAAGCCTTTTACTAGCGCGCAAGCCTACCTTGCCACCGTCCTGGGTGTCTTGGGTGTCCTGGGTGTCTTGGCCCGCCCGCCAGAAAATGAAATTCCCAGCGGGCGGCCTGCCCACCCCCAGTGGCACTACCTATGGTACGCCGCCACTGACTGGGAACGCCGCCATCTTGGCGGCGCATGATTGAGAACTACTTCGGCCAATGTTTTCGCCAACCCCCAAAACCGCGATTCCCGCTTGAAACCGGCGGGGGAATGGGATATACTCAATCCCGTGAAACTGACAGCGAGACAGATTGAACGGCTTGTAAAGCAAGGCGAGATTGTAAAGACCGAATGCAAAGACGCATCCTGGGGCTTGCCTGATTCCTTATGGGAGTCGTACAGCTCCTTTGCGAACACGGATGGCGGTGTGATCCTCCTTGGCGTGAAGGAGGTTGATCGCAAGTTCTCAATCGCAGGCGTGCCGAAGGCGGCAACATTGATCAAGCGATTTTGGGACGGCGTCAACAACCGCGAGAAGGTCAGCGTCAACATTCTCTTCGACCGTCATGTCTATTCCGTGAGATGCCGTGGCCGCGATGTCGTCGTGATAGAAGTCCCGAGGGCGGATCGACAGGATCGTCCTGTCTACATCGGCAAGGACATGTTCAGCGGAACCTTCCGGCGAAATGGCGAAGGCGATTACCACTGTCCGCGCGAGTCGGTAAAGGCGATGGTACGGGATGCCTGCGTTGAAACCGCAGATGCATGCCTGCTTGAAGAGTTGACGGTTGACGATCTGTGTCCTAAGACCATACGCAGCTATCGCAACCGATTCAAGTCCAAGAAGCCGGAGCATGTTTGGAACGACCTTCCGGACGAGGAGTTTCTTGTGCGAATCCGCGCAGCTAGGCGCGGCGAGGACGGCAAGGTGCATCCCAACATTGCCGGACTTGTCTGCTTTGCGGAGTTCGGGCAGATCATGGACGTCCTTCCGGATTTCTTCCTGGACTATCGTGAGAAACTTTCCACTGACACTCGCTGGACGGACCGTGTCGCCGCGCACGACGCGAATTGGAGCGGCAACATCTACGACTTCTACATGATGATCTACGATCGCATCACCTCTCACGTCAAAGTGCCGTTCGAGTTGGATGCCGATGGCCTGCGCGTAGAGGAGAACGAAATCCACAAGTCTCTGCGCGAGTTGCTGGCGAACGCCCTTATCCATGCAGACTACCATGGACGCCGAGGCATCATCATCGAGAAGCAGGCGCAGACGATCAGCTTTGCCAACCCTGGCATTTTCCGGGTGAACAAGGCGGTCGCCGTGGAGGGTGGAACCAGCGACGCCCGTAATTCTCACATCTTCAACATCTTTGCGCTCGTCGACATCGGCGAACGCTCCGGCACTGGCCTTGCCGATCTCTACGGGCACTGGAAGAAGAATAACCTTCCCGCGCCGGTCATCACGGAAGAGTACGATCCCGACCGGGTCAAGATCACCGTTTACACGGATTCCGACCAAGACCCGACCAAGACCCGACCAAGACCCGTCCAAGACCCGACCAAGAGTGCCCCAGAAGTGCCCCAGAAGTGCCCCAAAGGTGCCCCAGAAGTGCCCCAAGAGTGCTCCAAGTCGGCCCAAGATCGGCCCAAGACCGGCCCAAGACTGACCCAAGACCGGCCCAAGCTTGGCCCGAAATCGGCCCAAGACCAATCTGAAATCGGTCCAAGAAAAGATGGCGTACTTCCAGATAGCACAATAATCGTCCCTAGCGAACTCAGAAATGAGCTTGCTTCAGTTCGTCAAGTCTATAAAGCAATCGTAGCGAATCCCAAAGCAACATATCGTGGTCTAGCGGTACAACTTGATTTCGCAAAAGATACAATCGGACGAGCGATTGCTATATTAATCAGATTGAAGCTCATTCGTCGCGAGGGTAACAAGCAGACCGGCCACTGGGAAGTGATTGGATGAACGCAGGGCAGTTAGAGCTTGCGAAAAGCTACATCACATGGATGCGAAGGAAGATAACCCTTTCGCTGGATGGCTATTATCCTGGATGGGAAGATGCTGCAAGGGATAGCAAGGGGGACGATACCTGCGCGCTTCACACGAATATGGTTGAATCATTGAGATTGCTATCTGCGCTGGAAAGGCAGATTGTAAATATCTTAATGCAGGCAGGCATTAAGACAAACGAACTCCAGACGTCTGTTGCCAGCATGTCCCCACAGTACCATAATGAAGATGAAAATGGAGTGATCTTACATGGCATATATGATCGGGATAAGGTTGTCAAAGAAGTCTTTGATGGATATCGGCATTCAATGAAATTCAAATTGAGATTCCCATTGGCTCAAGAGCGGATCGAACGTGTGTACATTGCCATCATAAGCAGGCAGTATGTTAAAGACCTTGATATCCGACTGTGCCTGTTGAATCCAGAATCAGCTCGCGAACAGGCACGCATGTTGGCCGTGAAAAACGCTAAGGCAATAGCGGAATCTCTTTGTCGAGCAGCAGCAGCACGGATCGTTTCTGTACTTGAAATAGATTACGGAGAATCGTCACGCTATGTTGAGGAGGTGGCATACGCCGCTGCTGCTCCCATCCGTTCGGTAAGCGAGGGTGAACCTTTTATTCCTAAGCTGCCGCCTATTCGAGCGGAAGACATAGAGGTGAAAGAATCAGTGCATGTTATTTGGAGTATTGAAGACTGGCCTGGGGATAGACCTTGATGGACCTTCAGAGGAAAGATGGCGTGACCTTGTGCCTTGAGGTCACCTGACCATTGAAGGATCGGTAACGCGATCGTTGTTGGCGGCTCGCCGGGGACGGCTCGCCCCACCATGCGGTTCTTCAAGGTGGTGGTGGAGTTGCCGTAGCGGCGCGCGCGGGGCGCGCGCTCTACCAGAGCCGCCATCTTGGCGGTGCATGGGAAGGCGCGTGCCGGTGGCCGGAAATGCCGCCGCCTGGAAGGCGGCTGTCCCAGTCAGCCGTCACGCGGGACGCGTGCCCCTACCGATGCGGTCGCAACAAGTTGCGACCCTCCCCGTGCGGACGCGCGGGAGCGCGTCCCTCCCGTTATCGTTTGAATTTCGGTTGAAGTTCAACAAAGTTCCGTGGGGAGTGAATGTTGCCAATGTGGAAATGTTGCCAATGGCCAATTACAATTCCCAATTGGAAACTGGCAACATTGGAACTGGCAACATTCTCACATTGGCAACATTCCGACGGCTGCCTGACAACAAATAAGAGAGCCGCCAAGATGGCGGCTCTCCATATTGCGGCGCGTTGAGGACAACGCGCCCTACCGGGCGGCGCGGGGTGCGCCGCAAACGTTTCCGGATTATTTCTTCGGCGCGTCCTTCTTGGGCTCCGGCTTCTTGTCGTCCTTCTTGGCTTCGTCCTTCTTGGGCTCTTCCTTGGCCTTCACGAGGTCCTTGCGCGTCTTTGACATGTTGTCCGCGCTGTAGGACGAGATCGAGAACGCCCACTTGCCCGTCTTCTCGTTGAAGTCCTTGACGGCCTTCTCGAGGGTGGCGTTCTCCGTGGCGTTCGTGCCGACGGCCTTGAAGGAGGCCGATAGCTTCACCCAGCGGTCGGAGCCGGTCTTGTCGCCGACCTTGGCGGTGTAGGACTGGCCGTTCTTGAGCGTGACCGTGTAGACCGCGCCGGTGGCGAAGCCGAGCTCCGCGTCCGTCTTCTTCGGATCGGCGACGCCCGTGAAGTCCAGATAGGAGAGGGCGGAGTCGAGCGAATACGTCTTGGAGGTGTCGAGCTCCTCCTTCGGACCGAGGCCGGGGAGCGTCCAGGTACCGTCCTTGCGGGTGAGGCTGACGGTCTCCTTGCCCTTGGCGTAGGTGACGGAGGTGACGTCGGAGGCGGTGACGGAGGCGATGCGCGTGTCCGTCCACTTCTTCGGGTCGCCGTCGAACGCGTCGAGGGTGTCCTTCACGAGCACGACCTTGTCGCCGAACTGGATGTAGCGTCCGTCGGGATATCCGCCGCCGCCGAACTGCGCCATCTGGCCGCGCGGCTTGCCAGTGTGGGTCTCGCCGAGGTCGACGGAGGCCAGCTCCTTGCCGGAGGCGTCCTTGAGGGCGACCTTGGCGGGAGAGGCGATCGTGCGGCCGTTGGCGACCTGTCCGACCTTGAGCTCCTGCAGCTTGAGGATGTTCTCGCGGATCTTCGTGACGTCGGCGGGATAGCTGTGGAGCGTCTCCACGACCCAGCCCTTGTCCGTGGCGGCGAGGGCGAGCGGCTTAGCGCCGCCTACGTCGATGCGCGCGACGGCCGAGGCGTCGAAGGCGGGCAGGATCTGCTTGCCGACGATCGACGGCGACTTCATCGCCTTCTTCGCGTTGAGATAGTAGGCCGCGCCGCCGAGGACGGCCGCCACGCCTACAAGGATTACAAGATTTTTCGTTGTCATTTCAGTTTGCCTGTTGATTGTTAAGGACTTTAGGGTCGTTAGGGGCTTCAAGGGCTTTGCCTAGCGCCGACGGCGCAGCAGCCCGCGGAAGACGCCGAAGGCGATCACGAGAAGGGGAACGGCCAGGATGTTGAGCACCTTCAGGGTGAGGCCGAGGCTGTCGATGTCGGCGGTCAGCTCCTTGCGCACGTTCTTCAGCTGGCGCTGGGTGTCGGCGCGCGTCTTGCGGAACTGGGCGATCTCCTCCTGCTGCTCCTTGGAGAGGATCATGCGCTCGTTGCCGCTCTTCTGCTTCTGGAGGGCGGCGAGGCGCTGCTGGGTCTGCTCCAGGGCGGCCTCGAGCTCCTGCTGCTTCTTCTGCCACTTGGCCATGGCCTTGGCCTCGAGCTCGTCGACCTTCACGAACGGACGGTTCGAGGGTCCGCGCGAGCGGACGCCGATGAGCTCCTCGCGGCCGGCGTACTGCTCGATTACGTTGGCGAAGAGGACGAGGTTGTCGTTGATCGGCTGGGCGATCGGGCCGAAGAGCGTGTTCATCACCTGCACACAGAACTGGTCGGCGAGGAAGTCCGAGTCGCCGAAGACGACCACGGTGCCCTTACCCTCTGCGACGACCGCAGGGACGGCGTTGGTGGAGCCTTCCTTCCAGTCAGGCCCCTTCGGGAAGGCGGTCTTGAACGTGCCGGTGAGGCGGCCGGCGAGCGTGCGCTGCACGCCGTCGGGGTTCAGGTCCTTGCGCATTGCGCCCATGCCGAACTGCGCGCCCATGCGGTCGACGAGGCAGGCGTCCTTCTCGGAGGTGACGATCAACGGCTCGAAGGAGAGGCCGTCCTTGCCGGTGAAGGAGAGCGCGCCCGCGAAGGGGAACATCACCTGCGTGAGGCCGGAGACGAGGAGGTCCTTCTTGTCCATGTTCTTGCCGCTGAGCGAGAGGAACGCGGGGTTCTCCTCGGCGCGGCCGTTGCCGACGTTGAGCTTGGTGGCGGACGCGAGGTCGGCCACTAGCCTGGACGTGTCGAACTGGATGCCCCAGGCGTCGAACAGCTTGCCGAGCGTGGAAGGGCCGTCCTGTCCGCCCATCTGCATCATCATCGGGTTCTGCTGCTGGCGGCTGGAGAGCATGTCCATGATGCTGAAGGGATCGACGCACGCCACGAGGCGGCCGCCCTTGATGACGAACTGGTCGATGGCGAACAGCGTCTTCTCCGAGAGGTCCTTCGCGTGGAGGACGACGAGCGTCTTGATGTCGTCGTCGATCTTGTCCGTGTCGGCGGGGACCTCGCGGACGTCGTAGTCCTTCTTCAGCTCGGAGAAGGCGGCCCAGCCGGGATCGGGCTGCTGGCGCTGCATCATCATGGGATTCTGCGGCGCGCCGCCGAGCACGTTCTTCAGTGAGGTCATGAGGCCGACGACGGGGCGCTCTGGCCACGCGACGCGCGTGATGCAGCGCGTCACGTCGTACTCGAGCGTGGACTCGGTGCGCGGGCTGAAGCGCGCGAGCGTCTCCTCGCGGTCGCCGCACACGGCCACGAGGCCGAAGTAGACGGGCTGGCCGAACGGGTTGACGTTCTGCGGCTCGACGCCGTAGCGGTCGTACGCCTCGAGGGTGACGTGGCCCTTGCCGGCGAGCTCGTACTCCTTGAGGAGGTTCTGCACCTGCTGGGCGTACGTCTTGAGCTGCATCGGCATTTCGGCCGAGGAGGAGCTGAGGTAGAACTTCAGCGTGACGTCCTGCTCGAGCTTGGCCAGGACGGCCTTGGAGCCCTTCGTGAGCGTGTAGAGCTTCTCGCCCGTCAGGTCCATGCGCAGGGGCAGGCTTGAGAGGATCAGGTTCGCCGCGCCGATGATTGCGGCCACGACGACCAGTCCGACGATTCCGTTAAGTTTCTTGTTCATAGCAAGTCCTTTAAATAGTTTGGCACACTATTCACTATCACCTATTCGTTGCTCACGACGCTTTCCTGCTGTCGGTTACGACCTGCGCGGCCGTCAGCATGAAGACGATGACGCCAGCGTAGTAGCCGATGTCGGCGAAGTCGACCACGCCGCGGCGCATCGACTCGAAGTGCTGCAGGAGCGAGCAGCTGGCGACGGCGTTGACGATGCCGGAGGGGACGCCCCAATTCGCGACAGCGTTGACCACGGGGTCGAACCCGATGATGAGCATCAGGAACGTGACGGCGAGCGCGATCACGAATCCGATCACCTGGCTGCGCGAGAGCGACGAGGCGAACACGCCGATCGCCGTCGCGGCGCCCGCGAGGAGGAAGCTGCCCAGGTAGCCGCAGAAGACGGCGCCGAAGTCGGGGCTGCCGAGCCATGCGGCCGTGCAGACGATCGGGAAGGTGAGCGCGAGCGCGATGCCGATGAAGGCCCACGCGGCGAGGAACTTGCCGATCAGCGCCTCCCAGAGCGTGATGGGAAGGGTGAGCAGCAGCTCGATCGTGCCGTTGCGCCGCTCCTCGGCCCAGAGGCCCATCGTCGCGGCGGGCACCAGCAGCAGGTACACCCACGGGTGCCAGAAGAAGAACGGCGTCAGGTCGGCCTGGCGGCGCTCGTAGAACATCGCCACCCCGAAGGTGAGGAAGCCCACCAGCACGAGGAACGCGACGAGGAACACGTACGCGACGGGCGAGTCGAAGTAGCTCTTGAACTCGCGTCCGAAGACGGTCTTGATCTTTTTGCAGGGGCACATGGCTTACTTGCCCTCCTTTTCCATGGTGAGGTTGCGGAACACGACGTCCAGCTTGCCGGACGGGTCCATGGCGCGGAGCTTGTCCGGCGTGCCGTCGGCCTTGATCTCGCCGCGCGCGATGATGAGCGCGCGCGTGCACACGGCGTCCACCTCCTCGAGGATGTGGGTGGAGATGATGATCGCCTTCTCGGTGGCCATCTTCTTGATCATCTCGCGCACGACGTACTTCTGGTTCGGGTCGAGGCCGTCCGTGGGCTCGTCCATGATGAGCACCTTGGGGTCGTGCAGGATGGCCTGCGCGAAGCAGGTGCGCTGGCGGTAGCCCTTCGAGAGCGTCTCTATCGTCTGGTGGGCGACAGAGGTGAGCTTGGCGTCAACGATGGCCTTTTCCACGCGGTCCTTTGCCGCCGTGCCTTGGAAGCCGCGGATCTTCGCGATGAACGTGAGGAAGTCCGTCACGGTCATCGCGCGGTAGCTAGGCGCTGCCTCGGGGAGGTACCCGAGCTCGCTCTTCGCGCCCACGGGATCCTTGATGATGTCGTGGCCGCATATCTCGGCCGTGCCGGACGTCGGCGGGATGAAGCCCGTGATCATCCGCATGGTTGTCGATTTCCCCGCGCCGTTCGGCCCGAGGAATCCCAGCACTTCGCCCTTCTTGACCTCAAAGGAGATTCCCTTGACGGCCTCGAAGGAACCGAAGCTCTTCTTCAGGTTTTCGACCTTCAGCATGTCTGTTCCTTTGCTTCTTAGTCCTTGGAAAAATGGATAAATAGTTTATCAGATTTTCCGAAACGCCGCTAGTCTATCATTTGAATGTTAAGGCGATGTTAGGAAAAAGACCTGTTCCACGGGGCCGGAATATGTGCTATACTTGCGCCATGAAACGCATCAACAAGAGACTGACATTGCTGGCGGGTCTGATGGCGATGGGCGCGGCTGTCGCCGGACCGATGCCCGAGACCGCCTTCAGGAAGACGCCCTACGTGGGCGCAATCGCCGTAGACGCGGCCACCGGCAAGGTGTTGTTTGAGGATCATGCGGACACTGTCGCCCGCCCGGCGAGCGTGACGAAGCTCATGACGCTCCTGCTCGTGCTGGAGGACATGCACGCGATGAAGTACGATCCCACCACGCGCGTGACGGCATCGGTCCGCTGCAGCCAGGAGAAGCCCAGCGTCGTGGGCCTGAAGCCGGGGCAGTCGATGACTATTGACGACCTGCTTCTCTCGATCATGGTCAAGAGCGCGAACGACGCGGCCGTGCTGCTCGCAGAGAACTCCACCGCGAAGAACGCGGGCCGCGAGATACAGCCCGGTGACCTGCAGGCGTTCGTGATGCGGATGAACAGCCGCGCCAAGCAGCTCGGCATGGCGAACACGCACTACGAGACGCCGAACGGGTATCCGCCGAAGCCGGGCTCGAAGCGCCCGTTCGACACGTCCACCTGCCGCGACCTCGTGAAGCTCGCCCGCAAGATCGTGACCATGCCGGAGGTCTTCCGCTTCACCAAGACGAAGCTTTGCACCGTCACCGACGGCGCCGGCCAGCCTCTCAAGATGGTGAACCACAACAACATCCTCGTCAAGGACAAGAAGAAGATCCTCAACGAGAAGGGCGAGAGCGAGGTCGACGGGCTCAAGACGGGCTACATCGACGCCGGCGGTTCGTCCATCGTCCTCACCGGAATCCGCAACGGCAAGCGGGCGATCGTGGTCGTTGTCGGCAGCCAGACCTCAAAGCTCCGCGACGAGCACGCGCGGAAGCTGATGGTGGACGCGCTGGACAAGCTCAACCGCTGAGATGCGGATCGCGCTCGACATCGCCCTGTTCGCCGCATGCGCCGCGCTCCCGCTAGCCGTGAGGTGGTGGCGGCTCAGGCGGTGGGGGCTGCCGGTTCGGATTGCGGTGGATCCCGACGATCCTGCACCGAAGGCGATAGCCGGATATCTGGCGGAGGTGGCGTGCCGGCTGGACGAGCGGCCGGAGCGGATGCGCGTGGTGTTCGACGGCGCGAACGCGGCGCGGAGCTCTATCACGCTGGACTTCACGCCGGCCGGGGAGATGGTCGTGTCCGTAGACGGACATCGCCCGAAGAAGCTTGATCTTCGCCGCCGGTGGATTCCTGAGCATCCCGTGCCGCTCGTCCTGTGGTCGCGGCGTCGCTGGCGCAATCTGCGGCTCTATGTCGATCCTGTGGACTCCAACCGTTTCCGCGTGATGTCGTCGGTGCCGTGCACACCGCCCACATGGGCCTTCGTGCCATGCTCGCTCTTGGCCGCGGCCGGGGCGATCTGGCTCTTGCCGGAATGCTTGGCGGTCGCCGTCGGACTCGCGCTCGGCCTCTGTCTCGTCCGGCGCTAGCTGGAGCTTTCGGCTTTGCGCTTGGCGTTGACGCAAGGCATACGATTTGGTAGCATTTGAAAGCCTTGCAGACATTGATTTGACGCCTTGAGGCGAGGATAGGATACGCAATGAAAAAGACAGTGAAGACTCCGCTGATGCTAGACACGAAGCGGATGGCCATCTACGACGGGCCGGGAATCCGCACCACCTTCTTCGTGAAGGGGTGTCCGCTCAAGTGCGTATGGTGCCACAACCCGGAGTCCATCAAGACCGAGGCGCAGTGGGCGCGTTTCCAGCACCTGTGCCAGCACCACGAGAAGTGCACGATGGACGAGGCGACGTGCCCCACGCGCGCGCTGAAGCTCTACGGCAAGCCGATGACGATCGACGAGATCGTGGCGAAGGCGCTCGAGGACAAGGCGTTCTACGACCAGTCCGGCGGCGGCGTGACGCTCTCCGGCGGCGAGCCGCTCTTCTTCTGGGAGTGGGACGTCGAGCTCTTCAAGGCCTTCAAGGCGGCTGGGCTGCACACGTGCATGGACACGTCGCTCTACGCCCCGCCGGCGGCCATCGATGCGCTTATGCCTTACGTGGACATGTGGCTGCCAGACTACAAGGCCGAGGACGACGCGCTGCACGTGAAGCACACCGGCGTCTCTAACCGCATCGTCAAGAAGAACCTGGAGCGGCTTGTGGCGGCGAAGGTGAAGCTTGAGGTTCGCTGCCTCGTGGTGCCCGGCTGCACGGACGGCGAGGACATCGTCGCCCGCCACCGCTACCTCGCCTCGGTCGGCATCCCGGAGAAGTCGATCGTCGACCTCGAATACTACGACTACGCCCGCTCGAAGTACCTAGCCCTCGGCATGAAAGACACGATGCCGGCGAAGGGAGCGAAATGATAAGACAGGATTACAGGATTATCAGGATTTACAGGATTATTGCTGAGAAGTTGTTTTATGGTTGACGAAGAACTGACAGGAAAGGTGATTGGGTGTGCGATGGAATTCCACCGCGAACTGGGGCCAGGCTATCTTGAGAAGGTTTACGAAAACGCATTGGTGATTGCGCTGAGATCTTGTGGAATGTCGGCGGATCAACAGGTTCCGGTTCCGGCTCGATTCCGTGGGGCCGTGGTCGGGGATTTTATTGCGGACTTGATAGTTGATAAACGTCTCATTGTTGAATTGAAGGCGGTGTCAGGGCTTCTCCCCGTGCATGAGTCTCAGTTGGTAAGTTATCTCAAATCCACAGGAATCGATGTTGGACTGTTGATCAATTTCGGAGCACAGAGCCTTCAATTCAAAAGAAAGTATCGTGACTTCAAGAATCCTGTTAATCCTGTAAATCCTGTAATCCTGTCTGAAACCCAAGGAGAATAATGCCACTATGAAAACGACACGTAAGACATTCTTGGGCGGGGTGGCCGCCATGGGGACGATGGGATGGCGCGCGTTCGCCGCGCCGGCGCGCAAGCAGCGCAGCTATGTCGACACCACGTGGTGGGATCCGTACGTGGAGAACATCACCGACACCGACACCTACCTGCGCAGGAAGTTCCGCCAGGACGTCACCGACAAGGCGACCGGCCTCGGCACGCAGGCGCTGAAGAAACGGCTGTCGGAGGTCGTTGCCGCCGCCAAGGCGTCGGGCGAGTCGTGGCGCATCACGAAGGCGAAGTGCTTCGCCGTGCAGGCGATGGAGATGTCGATCGACGTCTCGCCGCTCGACTGGTTCCCAGCCATCTCCGTGTGGGACCGCAACGACCGTCCGATCAACAACGTGCGCGGCGGCAGAGCGCGCGAGGTGAACGCGCGGATGCTGCCTGCATGGGTGACGAAGGAATGGTACGCTGGCAACAAGGACGGCTCGTGGAACATGTGGCAGGACTTCGACCACTCGGTTCCCGACTGGCGCGTGATCATGGCGCTCGGCTATTCGGGGATGAAGAAGCGGCTCGAGAAGTACGCCGTGAAGGGTGATCCGTTCTACGAGGGATTGCAAATCGCGATGGACGCGATGCTCGGCAGCATCGACAGGTTCATTGAGCAGGGGAAGAAGAACTTGGGAGGGACGCGCTCCTGCGCGTCCGCGGTCGCGCAGGAGCGCGACCCTCCCAGTTGTCGTCTTGCCAAGGAGATTGCCTGTCTGGAGCGCTTGCGGAACGGTCCGCCGCAGACGGCCTACGACATGATGATGTTCGTGTGGCTGTACTTCTTCTGGTCGGAGCATCTCGACGGCATCCAGTGCCGTTCGCTGACGGAGCTGGACGTGTTCCTCACGCCGTACTACGACGCGGACATCGCGGCGGGCCGCACCACGGAGGCGGAGTTCCGCGAGCAGCTCAAGCACTTCCTCTGGCAGTGGGGCTCCATCAGCAACTACTGGAACCAGCCCGTCGGCCTCGGCGGCACGCGCAAGGACGGCACGAGCGAGTTCAACCATGTCTCGAAAATCATCCTCGACGTGATGGACGAGTGCGACCTCACGACGCCGAAGTTCCTCGTGAAGATCGCGCCCAACACTCCGGACTGGGCGATGGACAGGATGCTCGACATGGCGCGCCGCCACCGCTCGATCTCCTTCATCGGCGAGGAGCCGACAGCGCGCGCGCTCAAGAAGTGGTCGCACGCCTCCGACGAGGACTGCCGCACGATGGTCGTGCGCGGCTGCTACGAGTTCGGCCTCAGGGACAGCGTAAACGGCACGGGCGTCGGGCACGTCAATTTCCTGAAGCCGATAGAGAAGATGCTGGAAGAGTTGAGAGTTGAGAGTTCAGAGTTGGGAGTTCGAATTGATGCTTCGACAACTCTAAACTCTAAACTCTCAACTTTCAACTCCTTCAAGGCGGAATACCTGCGGCGGCTGGCGGCCACCACCACGCGCTGCCGCGAGATCGCGTTCGAGTTCGAGAAGGTGCTGCCGGAAGTCAATCCCGCGAACCTCATGACGATCTCCACAGAGCATGCGCTAAAGTCGCACAAGGACGGCTTCGCGAACGGGTGTCCGCGCGGGAACAACTCCAGCATCCTTGCGGTTGGACCAGGCACGGCCGTGGACGCGCTGCTCGCCGTGAAGGAGATCGTGTACGAGAAGAAGGAGATGTCGCTAGCTGAGCTCGGGAAGGTCATGGCGGCGAACTGGAAGGGGCACGAGCCGCTGCGTCTGAGGATGCTCCGCTCGAAGCGCAAGTGGGGCAACAACGATCCAGAGGCGAACGCGCTCGGAGCGGAGGCGGTCAAGACGTTCGCAGACTGCCTGAACGGCAAGCCCAACTCGAAGGGCGGCCAATTCCTGGCGTCGGGGCATTGCGCGCGCCAGTTCATCGTCTTGGGCGAGAAGACGGGGGCGACGCCGGACGGACGCAAGAAGGGCGAGGAGATGTCGAAGAACCTCTCGCCAACGATGGGCGCGGACACCGAGGGGGCTACGGCGCTCGTGAACACGCTTGCCGCATCGGACGTGACGGTGCTCCCCGCCGACTATCCGCTCGACATGATGCTTCATCCGTCGGTGTGCTCGGGGCAGAAGGGCCTGGAGGTGATGAAGGCGCTCGTCCGCCAGTTCCACAAGAACGGCGGCAGCGTGATACAGTTCACCGTGTTCAGCGCGGAGGAGCTGCGCGACGCGCAGGCGCATCCGGAGAAGTACGAAAACCTGCAGGTGCGCGTGTGCGGCTGGAACGTGCGCTGGAACGACCTCTGCAAGTCGGAGCAGGACGCCTACATCCGCCGAGCCGAGAACGTGATGAAAGGATGGTGACATTGGCCATGCAGATACGCATATCGCAATTGTTTTCAGGCGGCAAGCTCCCTCTCGTGATCGCCGCCGCATCTCTTTCGCTCATGGCGGGTGCCGAGACGATCTCCGTGCCGGCCGGCAAGACGGTGAAGATGGAACCCGGGCGGCGCTTCGAGGACGGCGTACTGGTGAAGGAGGGCGAGGGCGTTCTCGATCTCACCGGGGCGGTGCTTGCGAATGACGGGCTTGACATACGGGCGGGGGCGGTCAAGTTCGCCGCCGGAGCGTCATCGGCCGTGACGGCCCGCTTCCTGCGGTTCGACGTGCGCGAGACGAGGCCCGGCAAGAAGGGGCCGCCGGAATACGGCGGGAGCGGTTCGCAGTTCAGCGAGTTCCGTCTCTATCGAGGCGGCAAGGTGCTGTCAATGCCGAAGGGCGCGAAGGCGATGAACGGCAATCTGTCCATGCGCGAAGGACCGCAGAAGGCGCTCGACGGCGACCTGAAGACGAAATGCTACTTCAATCCCTTGATCGTGGATTTGGGCGAGGAAGTGCCGTTCGACGGCTACTCGTTCGTGACGGCGAACGACGCCATCGGACGCGATCCGCGCAGCTGGACGCTGTCGGCAGGCACGGAAGTCGGCGGAGACATGTCGTGGAGCGGCATCGGCTCAGTGCAGGGGTTCGATGCGCCAAAGGAGCGTTTCACCGAGGCAGGAAAGATATTCCCTGTGGCACTAAACGACGTGCTTCCAGTGAACTATCCCGTTACGGTTGGCGTAAAGGGGCGCCTCGTGCTTTCCGGCGCGAGCGAGACGCTGGAGCGGTGCGCCGGCGAGGGGCTGATCGTGCTTGAGAACGCGACGGTGGATTTCGCGCCGCAGGCGACCTTCAGCGGCAGCGTCATGGGCGGGGGATCGGTAAGCTGGCGGAAGTGAGGCAGGATGGACCGCAGGTCGCCATACAAGATCCATTGGTGGCGCATCGTGGCGTGCGTGGCCGTGCTGGCGTGCATGGTGGTGGCGGCATGGCTTCTGCGCGGCAGGGACGAGCGGCCGGTGAGCGAAGAGAGCCCGGTCGCGCAGGAGCGCGACTTGCAGGACCCGGTCGCGCTGAAGCGCGAATTGCAGAACCCGGGCGCGCAGGAACGCGACCCTCCCGCAATGTCAACCATGGGCAAAACATTGGCTATTGCGGGAGGGACGCGCTCCTGCGCGTCCGCTTCCTCCGCTTCTTCGCGAGGCGAACGGCTTCCGGAGAAGATGTCTAGGCGGCTGGCAGAGCTTCTAGCGACAAATCCTGAGACTGTCGAAGTGACCGTCGCTCCAATGTCGCCTGAAGGCCTGCCGGCGCTTGAGGCGTTCGTGAGGGAACAGGGAGGGACGGTCATTGCCAGTGCGCCTGGGCGTGCGCGTCTGTTACGGGCGAAGATGTCGCCGTCAGTGGTGTCGAAGCTGATGTCGCGTGACGATGTGCGGCGTCTCGAGCCGTTTGTTCGTCCGCGCCTGCTGAACGACGTTGCGACGGGCATCATGGGCGTACCAGAGGTATGGAACACGCATGGGCTGACAGGAAAGGGACAGCAAATCACGACGGCAGACAGCGGACTTGACACGGGCGATCCTGAGACAGTTATGTCAGATTTCAAAGGTCGTGTTCGTGCTATCCGTCCGCTTGACGGATGTCTTACAAAGGATGACTTCGGCCACGGGACGCATACCGCCGGTTCGCTGGCTGGAAATGGAGCGCTCTCGTCTGGACAGTTCAAGGGTGTCGCATACGAAGCCGATCTGTGGGTGTGGTCTGTTGTGAAGACGAACGGAGAAATCGACCCGTTCGACTATGGCATGTCGTTTGAAACAGGTGATGCGACACAGACTGCCTACATCCATTCGGCTAGTCTTGGGTCGGTAACGCACGCTTATACGGCCGAGAGCAGGGAAATCGACGAATGGCTTTGGGAACACCCCGAAGTGCTGGTTGTGTTCGCGGCGGGGAACGGGTGGAGGACCGGGAATGGTTCGTTCATACGCGCACGCGATGCTATAACCTCTGAAGGCGCAGCCAAGAACGTGCTGGCGGTGGGTGCGACGGAGAACTACCGCCCAGAGCTGTCAGACTACAGATCCTATGCGGACAATCATTCGCAGATATTCAGCCAGTCATCACGCGGACCGATGTTGGATGGTCGCATCAAGCCCGACATCTGTGCGCCGGGGACTATGATCATTTCGACAAAGGCGACGCAGGCCACTTATCTGAGCAACTTTGAGTGGATGTCTTATGCGGAAAATTCGTGCTATACCTACATGGGTGGCACATCGATGGCCACGCCGCTGGTGGCCGGTTCGGCGGCGCTCGTGCGGCAGTGGCTCGTGGAACGGCGAGGATACGCGTTTCGACCGCCTACTGCCGCGCTGATGAAGGCAATCCTGCTGGGTGGCGCGCATGACATGAGCGGGGATGCAGGGGCGAACTGCGGCGGACCCGCGCCGAACGGCGTGCAGGGGTGGGGACGTATCAGTCTGGAGGAGACGCTGTATCCGTCCAACAGGTCTGTGAGGCTCGTTGACCGTATCCCGTTCGCGAAAGGCTCGATGTACACGTACCGGGTGGCGACTACGAACGCCGCTCCGCTCGACGTGCAGCTCGTGTGGACTGACTATCCCGGCGTGGAGACTGACGACGAGGAACTTGCGCTCGTCAATGACCTGGATCTTTCGGTGTCGAACGAGACGACTGGTGTCGTATGGTGGGGCAACGGCGTGACGGGCGGCGATAGGACGAACAACGTCGAGCGCGTGCGCATCGCCAATGCCCAGCCTGTGGTCTACACGGTGCGCGTGACGGGGCACTACGTGCCGCACGACTACACGGAGGGCGGCGCGGCGGCGCTCTATCTGCGTGGCGCGTTCCGCGAGGGCTTGATGATCACTCTTAGATGATTGAGATTGAAACATGGGAAACGGAACAAGGAGAAAAGCGATGACGAGAACGATGCAGATGACATTGGCTTCATGCGCGATGGCGATGATTCTGGCGATGCCGTGCAAGGCGTGCAAGACACCCCTGCCTGGGGCGGACGGAAAGCATCCAGCCGTAACGTATGCGCCGTTCCCAGATGCGCTGAGCGCTTTCGTGTGGCGCAACTGGCCTGTGGTGCCGGCAGAGCGTCTGGCGGACGCGATTGGCGCGTCGGTGGCCGACCTGGAGGCTGTGGCGCGCGACATGGGGCTTCCTGTGCCGCAGCCTGCGGTGTCGCCGCTCTGGCGGCGCAAGGGCTACATCACGGTGGTGCGTCGCAACTGGCACCTGCTGCCGTACTGCCAGCTGAAGCACGTGCTGGACATGTCTGGCAAGGAGCTGGCGTTCTCGCTCACGGAGGACGACTTCCTCTTCGTGAAGCTAGGCAACACAAAGCCGTTCTGCTCGCCCATAGCCTATTCGGCCGGGATGGCGGAGCGTGGAAGGGAGCGTCGCAGGGCGCTCGCGCGCGTGCTGGCGGAGGAGGGCGTTGTGCCGATGGCGCCGGAGGAGCCGCGGTTCAGCTTTGTGGGGGAGCTTTCCGCAGCGCCTGCGGCGGACGCAATAAATTGCGTCCCTCCCGAATCTTCACCATTTGACATGAGGCTCATCTTCTCGTATTTCGCGGACTACGGAGATCCGCTGGGGGACGACGAGATCGGCTCGTATCCCGAGGGTCTGCTTGCGCGGCTCGCGGCGAACGGCGTTAACGCCGTGTGGCTGCACACCGTGCTCTCCACGCTTGCGCGCGACCCGAAGTATCCCGAGTTCGGCGAGGGGAGCGAGAGGCGCATCGCGAACCTGAAGAAGCTTGTCGCGCGGGCGGCGAAGTACGGGGTGAAGGTGTACCTCTACATGAACGAGCCGCGCGCGCAGAACGACTCTTTCTTCGAGAAGCCGGGGCGGATGGAGGCGCGCGGGGCGAAGCGCACGCACGACGGCCTAGGCTACGCGCGCTGCACGTCGTGCCCGGAGACGCGGCGCTGGCTGCGGGACGCGCTGAAGTCCGTGTTCGCGCAGGTGCCGGGCCTGGGCGGCGTGTTCACGATCACGATGAGCGAGAATCTCACCAACTGCGCGTCGCGCTGGGGGAAGAACACGTGTCCGCGCTGCAAGGACCGCACGGTGGCGGACATAGTGGCGGAGGTCAACTGCACGATCAGCGAAGGCGTGAAGGCGGGGAACCCGGACGCGGAAGTGGTCTGCTGGGACTGGGGGTGGCCTATGCAGGACAGGACGAACATCGTCGCGCATCTGCCGGCCGGATGCCGCGTGATGACGGTGAGCGAGCGCGGCGTGCCTACGGACCGCGGCGGGGTGAAGTCCACGATCAACGAGTACTCGCTTTCCGCGCCCGGCCCGAGCGATGCGGCGAAGGAGCTGTGGACGGCGGCGAAGGGGCGCGGACTCAAGACCGCGGCGAAGGTGCAGGCCGCGCTCACCTGGGAGATGAGCGCAGTGCCGTACGTGCCGGTGATGGACCTGGTGGCGGAGCACGTGCGCAACCTGTCGGAGTCGGGCGTGGACGGCGTGATGCTCTCGTGGTCGCTCGGCAGCGCGCCGACGCCGAACCTGGAGATCTTCGCGGACTACCGCAGGGGCGAGGGGACAGACCCTGTGCTCGACCGTCTGGCGGAGCGCCTCTACGGCAAGGGCGGCGTCGCGTCCGCGCGGTCGGCGTGGAAGGCGTATTCGGACGGCTTCCGCGAATATCCGTTCTACATCTCCTCCGTCTACGCGGGCAACCACACGATCGGGCCGGCGAACCCGCTCTACCTGAAGCCGACGGGCTGGTCGGCGTCGATGGTGGGCTATCCGTACGACGACCTTAAGGGATGGCGTTCGATCTATCCCGAGGACGCGTGGATCGGACAGATGGCGAAGGTGCGCGACGGGTTCATCGCGGGCAACGAGAAGTTCTCGCGGCTAGCCGAGTCGCTCAGCGGCGAGAAGCGCGCGGCGGCGGCCCGCGAGCTGGGCGTGTTCCGCGCGATCGAGAACCACTTCAGGTCCGTGGTGGACCAGGCGCGCTTCGTGCAGGCGCGCGAGAAGGGCGACAAGGCGGAGATGATCTCCTGCGCGCGGCGGGAGCTGGCCACGGCGAAGGCGCACCTTGCGCTCCTGCGGGCGGACAGCCGCATCGGGTACGAATGCTCGAACCACTACTACTACCTGCCGCAGGACCTCATCGAGAAGATACTCAACTGCCGCGACGTGATCGACAGCCTATCCCACTGAGAGCATCGCGTCGATCGCGCGCTTGGCGCGGACTGCAATCTCCTCCGGCACCGTCACTACGGGCGAGAGGTCTCTCAGGCAGTCGCGCACCTTCTCGAGCGTGGTCTTCTTCATATTGGGGCAAACCAGCTCGGCGGCAGGCCAGAACTTCTTGCCGGGGTTCTCTTGGCGCAGCCGGTGGAGGATGCCGGTCTCGGTGCCGACGATGAACTCCTGTGCAGGCGATGTGCGCGCGAACGCGCACATGCCGCCGGTGGAGAGGCGCTCGTCGGCGGCGTCGCGCACCTCCTTTGGGCATTCCGGGTGCACGAGGACGGGCGCGCCCGGATGGGCGGCGCGCGCGGCGGCGACCTGCTTCGCCGTGAGGCGCGCGTGGGTGGGGCAGTAGCCGGGCCAGAGGATGTACGAGACGCCGAGCTTTTCGGCGATGTGCGAGCCGAGATGCCGGTCGGGCACGAAGATGATCTCGCGGTCCTTCGGGAACGTGGCCATCACGCGCTCGGCGTTGCCGGAGGTCACGCAGATGTCGCATTCGGCCTTCACCTCGGCGGTGGAGTTCACGTAGCAGACCGCGGCCGCGTCGGGGTGCTGCGCCTTGAGCTCGCGGAGCTGCGCGCCGGTGATCATGTCCGCCATCGGGCAGCCTGCGGTCTCGTCGGGGATGAGGACCTTCTTCGAAGGGTTGAGGATGGCGGCCGTCTCGGCCATGAAGTACACGCCGCAGAAGACGATGACGTCTGCCTCCACGGCGGCGGCCTTGCGGGCGAGCTCGAGCGAGTCACCCGTGAAGTCGGCGATGTCCTGCACCTCTGGGCGCTCGTAGTTGTGCGCGAGGATGACGGCGTTGCGTTCGCGCCTGAGCGCGGCGATCTCTTCTGCGGTCGTTTGCATGCGGACATTATACCATCTTCCGTTCCGCGCGGATACATGATATACTGTCCGCATGGCAAGAACTATCATATTGGGCGTGACCGGCTCGATCGCCGCGTACAAGGCGTGCGAGCTGGTGAGGCTTTTCGTGAAGAACGGCGACGACGTGCGCGTTGTGATGACGGACCACGCGAAGGAGTTCGTCACGCCGCTCACGTTCCGCACTCTGAGCCGCAACCCGGTGGAGAACGCGATGTTCGCGGATCCGCTAGATTGGAAACCTGGGCACATCTCGCTCGCGGAGGCGGCGGACGTGCTCGTGATCGCGCCGGCGACGGCGAATGTCATAGCGAAGATGGCGAACGGGATAGCGGACGACCTGCTGAGCAGCGTGGCGCTCGCCACGAAGGCTCCGATAGTCGTCGCTCCTGCCATGAACACGGGGATGTGGGAGAACGCGGCCACGCAGGCGAACATCGAGACCCTCAAAAAGCGTGGTGTGCGGTTCGTTCAGGTAGGCGACGGCGAGCTCGCCTGCGGAACTTCCGGCCCTGGCCGGATGGCCGAGCCGGAGGCCATTTTCGTGGCCGTGTGAAAAAACATCTGTTTGGGCTTGCCATACCCCCTCAATTTCTGCTATCATTTTCCCGTTTCCAAACCAAAGCAGATTTCAAACAAGCAAGGAGAAAAAATGAAGTGCTCTAAAATGATGGCTATTCTGTGCTGCGGTGCTCTGGCGCTGGCGGTTACCGGATGCAAGTACGACAATGCTAACGACGACGACGTCACGGGCGGCGGTGCGCAGGACGTAGTCACCGACGGGTCGACTGACGACTCGATGAATGCCAACGCAACGGACATATCTACCGAAGATGCGAACGCAGCGAACGCGGATGAGATGGATCTTTCTGCGACGACGGGCCTGCCGTTCGACCAGGATCCGAACTACACGCGTTGCACTGACGTCGACTTCGCGCCGGTCTACTTCGGTTTCGACGCGTCGCAGCTGGCACCGGCCGAGTTGTCCAAGATCGAGGCCGTGGCGCAGCACCTTCAGGCCAAGACCGACCGTGTCGTTATCATCGAGGGCAACTGCGACGAGCGCGGCTCGAACGAATACAACCTCTCGCTTGGCGACCTCCGCGCCATCGCGATTCGCGACTACCTCGTGACGCTCGGCATCGATGCGAAGCGCATCCAGTCGAAGAGTTACGGCGAGGAGAAGCCGGCG
The DNA here is from genome assembly GCA_902769585.1 of uncultured bacterium. Classification (GTDB taxonomy): domain Bacteria; phylum Verrucomicrobiota; class Kiritimatiellia; order RFP12; family UBA1067; genus RUG572. The sequence goes on along the minus strand of CACXPT010000041.1, from coordinate 5,720 downwards.
GTGTCCGGACACGGCGAAGAGGCGTGGTCGAAGAACCGTCGTGGCGAGTTCGCAGTGTTCCAGCACAAGTAAGGGGATTCTGGTTCGGTTGAACGTGGTTGGCTCATGACGTTTGCGTTCATCTTCGAATCCGTCGGCGGCACCGAGTGGCTAGTCCTGCTCGGTGTCGTGCTTATCATTGTCGGCCCGAAGAACCTTCCGGCTGCTGCGCGCAAGATGGGACAGATAATGTCTACCCTCAGGCGCGCAGCCGACGAGTTCAAGAGGCAGGTGATGTCGATGGACCAGGAGGTTACGAAGACGGTGAGCGACGTCACGTCGGACACGCCGTCGGAAACATCAGGGGACAAGTCGACGTCGGATGGCGACGTTGCGGCGTCCGAGAACGGCGAGGATCTCTACGGCGACGACAACCCGTATCCTGGCTACGAGGAGTACTACGACGATACGCAGTACCAGGACGGAGCGGACGGCAATGAGGTGGTTGACGCGGCCGACGGCGTCTCGAAGGATGAGACGGCCGAGACGCCGCCTCAGAAGGCTCCTCCCACAGAGGAGGAGCTCCGTGCCATCAAGATCACCGTCACCACGGCCGACAATCCTGCGCAGAAGGGGAAGCCCGCATGAAGATGCGTCCTCTCCTGAAGAATCCGGACGAGTACAACGATCCGCCGCGCCCGTTTTTCGAGCACATCGTCGCCCTGCGCGAGTGCCTTATCCACGCCGTGCTGGCGTGGGCGATCTGCTGCATTCTGGTTGGCGTGTTCTCGCCTAGCGTCCTGGGCTGGCTCAAGGCGCCTGCGGCGGCGCTGGAGGCTGCGGGCAAGATCAAGATCGTAAGCCTCAACCTGACTGGCGGATTCAGCCAGATAATGTCCATCGCGATGTGGGGCGGCACCGGCGTGAGCTTCCCGTTCGTCATGTACTTCGTGCTGCGTTTCGTGTTCCCTGCGCTCACGAAGCGCGAGAAGGCTGCCATCCTATTCTTTCTCATTGCCGGGGCCGTGTTCTTCGGCATAGGGGTGGTGTTCGCGTACGGGCAGCTGGCTCCTAACGTCGTCAGGTTCTTCGACATCGTTAACAGGTGGGTGGGCCTGAGCGTGACAGAGGTGCAGGTGGAGAACTACGTGCCGCTGATCCTAAAGCTGGTGCTGGCCTTTGGGCTCGTGTTCCAGGTGCCGCTGCTTCTGTTTGTCCTGGGGTGGCTGGGTGTCATATCGTCCGATTCCCTGCGCCGCTGGCGGCGGTTCGCCATCGTTCTGGCGTTCTTCCTCGGAATGGTGCTAACGCCGCCCGATCCGATGAGTCAGATACTCATGGCCGTACCGCTAGTCCTCCTCTACGAGCTCAGCATCTGGGGTGTCTGGTTCAAGGAGAAGTGCTCTTTCGGGGACAAGTCATGAAGCCTCGCCATCTGGTCGTCATCGGCTTCGTTGGGGCGATTCTTCTGGGAGCCTTTCTCCTCATGCTTCCGGTGTCGTCCCCGTCAAACACGTGGATGCGGCCGATGGACGCCATATTCACCGCCTGCTCGGCAGTATGCATCACGGGGCTGACCGTGATCGACATCGGTGTGCAGCTCTCGTTCTTCGGGCAGTGCGTGATGCTTGCTCTGGTGCAGCTGGGGTGCGTGGGCTTGATGACGCTAGGCACCTTCTTTCTCGTCCTGATGGGGCGCAGGCTGTCGCTCTCGAGCGAGTTTTCCCTGGCGGACGCATATGGCACATCTGGGGTACGTGGCCTGCGTGGCCTAATCGTATGGGTCGTCCTCTCGATGCTGGTCCTCGAGATGCTGGGCATGTTGGCCCTGCACGCGCTTTTCGAGGCAGATCCCGATGCGGCGACGTACTCTGACGGGATGCTATGGTTCCGCGCGTACTTCTATTCGGTGATGGCCTTCTGCAACGCAGGCTTCTCGCTGGATCCCGGCAGCCTGGCCGTCTTCAGGGCGCAGCCGCTGGTCCTTGTCACGATGAGCCTTCTCGTGATAGTCGGCGGTTTCGGCTTTCTGGTCATCTACAACCTTTGCACCTTCCAGTTCTGGCGCCGCAACCTCGTGAAGCGCGGGCGGATATCGCTCCATACGCGCGTCGTGCTTACGGTCTCGGCAGCGTTTCTCCTGATGATGTTCGTGGTCGTGCTGCTTCTCGAGTGGAACCGTACACTTGCGCCGTTCGCATGGACAGAGAAGCTTGCGATCGGCTTCTTTCAGGCGGTGACGCCGCGCACGTGCGGCTTCACGGTGGTGCCAGTGCACGAGATGCACGCGGCGACGCGATTCCTCTCCGAGGTGCTGATGTTCATCGGGGCGGCGCCTGGCGGCGCCGGCGGCGGCATCAAGGTCACGACGTTCATGGTGTTTGTCATCACGCTCTTCGCCATCTATCGAGGCCGCACCGAGACGGTCCTGTTCATGCGTACGGTGCCAGAGGCGATCGTGCGCGAGTCCATGCTGATCGTGACTGTGTTCGGAGCTCTCGTGACCATTGGGATGACGCTTCTGCTGGTGACCGAGGGCGCGAACGAGTCGCTGACGTTCGAGAGCCTGCTGTTCGAGACTGTATCCGCCGTCTCCACGACTGGCCTTAGCCTAGACACCACGACCGCATCGCTGTCGACTGCCGGTCGCGTGGTCCTGATGCTCTGCATGTTCAGCGGACGTCTTGGCGCGCTCGCCGTTGTGCTGCTCATAGGCGGAAACGAGTCGCGTCCCACAATCCGCTACCCGCGCGAGGAGCTTGTCGTAGGATAGATCGCTGATAGGGAGAAAAAACATGGGATTCAAGATTGGATGTCACCTCAGCAGCGCCGGCGGCTACATGGCCATGGGCCAGACGGCCGTGTCCATCGGCGCAAACGTGTTCCAGTTCTTCACGCGCAACCCCCGCGGCGGCGCGGCGAAGCCGATCGATCCCGCCGACGTAGCTGCGTTCCGCGACTACGCGGCCGAGAAGGGGATCGGCCCCATCCTCGCGCACGCGCCGTACACGCTGAACGCCGCCGGCGCGGAGGAGCGCGTCCGCGAGTTTGCCGAATCCACGATGCGCGACGACCTCAAGCGGCTGGAGCTGACGCCTGGCGCGCTCTACAACTTCCATCCCGGCAGCCACGTGGGCCAGGGCGCAGAGGCCGGTGTGGCGCTCATCGCCGGCATGCTTGGACGCATTCTCGCGCCCGGATGGCAGACGACCGTCCTCCTCGAGACGATGTCCGGCAAGGGCAGCGAGGTGGGGCGCAGCTTCGACGAGCTGCGCGCGATCATCGACGCCACCGACGGCGGCGATCGCCTTGGCGTCTGCCTCGACACGTGCCACGTGTGGGACGGCGGCTACGACATCGTCGGCGACTTGGACGGTGTCCTGGAGCGTTTCGACGCCGTTCTCGGCATGTCGCGGCTAAAGGCCATCCACCTGAACGACTCCCTCAACGTGCGCGATGCCCACAAGGATCGCCATGCCTGCATCGGCAAGGGGAAGATCGGCCTCGATGCCCTTGCGCGCGTGATCAATCATCCCACGCTGCGCGATCTGCCGTTCTACCTGGAGACTCCTAATGACCTCGACGGATACCGCGCAGAGATCGCGCTCCTCAAGTCATTGCGGAACTGACTACCATCTACCAACTAACTAACCACCAGCCATGAAAAAGACAGCTAGCAAGCCAATGAACGTTGTCCAGAAGATAATCGCCGCCCATCTCGTGGAGGGCGATCCGGCGAAGGACGCCGAGCTGGGCATTCGCATCGACCAGACGCTAACGCAAGACGCCACCGGCACGATGGCGTACCTCCAGTTTGAGAGCATGGACGTGCCGCACGTCCGCAACGAGCTGGCCGTGAGCTACGTGGACCACAACACCGTCCAGATCGGTTTTGAGAACGCCGACGACCACGACTTCCTCCAGTCAGTCGCGAAGAAGTACGGCATCGTCTACTCCAAGTGCGGAAACGGCATCTGCCATCAGCTGCATCTCGAGCGCTTCGGCAAGCCAGGCAAGACGCTCCTCGGCAGCGACAGCCACACGCCAACCGGCGGCGGCATCGGCATGGTCGCGATCGGCGCGGGCGGCATCGACATCGCGGTGGCGATGGCCGGCGGCGCGTTCCACATCCCTACGCCGAAGGTGCGCGGCATCAAGCTTATGGGACGCCTCCCCAAGGGGTGCAGCGCCAAGGACGTGATCCTCAAGGTGCTGGAGAAGTACGGCACGAAGGGCAACGTGGGCTGGATATTCGAATACTTCGGCCCCGGCGTGAAGACGCTCGACGTGCCGAGCCGCGCGACGATCACGAACATGGGCGCGGAGCTCGGCGTGACGACAAGCGTCTTCCCGAGCGACGCCGTGACGAAGCAGTTCCTTGCCGCGCAGGGACGCGCGAAGGATTGGACGGAGCTGGTCGCAGACCGGGGCGCATCCTACGACGATACGTTCGAGATAGACCTCTCGAAGATCGAGCCGCTCATGGCGGCGCCGCACTCGCCCGGCAACATCGTCACGGTGAAGTCGATGAAGGGCACGAAGGTCAACCAGATCATGATCGGCTCGTGCACCAACAGCTCTTACCGGGACATCCGTACCGTCGCGCTCATCCTGAAGGGGAAGCATGTGGCGGAGGACGTCGAGGTCGGCATCGCGTGCGGTTCGCGCCAGGTGGTGCAGATGCTGGCGGCGGATGGTTCGCTCGCGATACTCATCAAGGCCGGCTGCCGCATTTTGGAGAACGCCTGCGGCTTCTGCATCGGAGCCCACATGAGTCCGCGCACTGGCGCCGTCTCGCTGCGCACTAACAACCGCAACTTCGAGGGGCGCAGCGGCACGAAGAGCGCGCAGGTGTACCTCGTGAGTCCCGAGACTGCGGCGGTTAGCGCGTTGACGGGCAAGGTCGCGTCGCCGCTCGGAATGAAGATCCCGTCCGTTCCTGCGCCCAGGAAGTTCCCGATCGACGATTCGATGTTCCTCTACCGCGCGACGGCCGGGAAGGGCGTGCGCAAGACGGAGATCGTGCGCGGGCCGAACATCGCGCCGGTGCCGAAGGGCGTGCCGATGCCAAATGCGTGCAAGGCCGTCGTGGCTATCCGCGTCGGCGACAAGATCACGACGGACCACATCATGCCCGCCGGCGCGCGGCTGAAGTTCAGGTCGAACGTGCCGCAGTACGCTAAGTTCGTGTTCGAGCCTTGCGATTCCAGCTTCCACGACACGTGTCTCGCCAACAAGGATGCCGGTCTCGCGAACGTCATCGTGGCTGGAGAGAGCTATGGTCAGGGGTCCAGCCGCGAGCACGCTGCGCTCTGTCCGATGTACCTCGGCGTCAAGGCCGTCATCGCAAAGTCAATCGAGCGCATCCATCGCGCTAACCTCATCAACTTCGGAATTGTGCCTTTCGTGTTTGACGATCCCAAGTCCTATGATGTGCTGAAGGCTGGCGATAGACTGGAACTGGTCGATCTGCGCTCGGCAGTGGAAGGCGACGGGAAGGTGACGGTGAAGCGCGAAGGCGGAGCATCGTTCACCGCAACCGCTACGCTCTCCGCTCGCGAGAAGCACCTGCTGGTCTGCGGCGGACTGCTCGCCTCTCTCAAGTAGCATGATGGAACGATACAATGTAAAAGGAGAAACAAATGGTGCGCCAAGCGAAGCTCGGCAGAACTAACAGAATGAAAGGAATCTGTACGGCAAAGAAAACGACATGCCGATAGGAAGATTGGCTGCGCGGAGGG
>CACXPT010000040.1 GCA_902769585.1 uncultured bacterium | reverse complement strand
ACGTACCCAGCCCACCGCCGACTACAACCAGTATTGACAATAGTTCTTTCATGGCGACATCCTTGCTTATCTGTGTTCCATCAGCCAGTTCAAAAGGTAAAGCAAGGCGACCGTGGCGATGCCTATGCCGATTTCAATTCTTCTTCGGGTCTCTCGATCCATTGCCTGTTCTTTCTTCATTTGTTTTCGCGTGAAAGTATATCCAATCCATGTCAGTCTCCAATTAGGTTTCAGTTAGGTTTTTGTCAGATTGGCACATGGATTTCCTCACACAATCCTGACAGAGATATGAGATAATATATATCCACATGGATAAAATAGTTCTAAAACGGCGCGGACGGGCTTGCGCTCGTCCTGTGGGAAAAGCCTGCTCTCGTCATCCTCGACCTGATGCTGCCGGGCATGGATGGCCTCGACGTGTGCGGCGCAATCCGCAGGACTCCTTCCGTAGCCGGAACGCCCATCGTCATGCTGACGGCGCGTTCCGCCGAGGAAGATGTCGTGCGTGGACTTGAGCTTGGCGCGGACGACTACATCACAAAGCCGTTTTCAAAGGCGATTCTCGTCGCCCGCGTCAAGGCCGCGCTCCGCCGTACGTCGCCGCCGCAGGGACCGGTTCACACGCTCGGCTCGCTCACCCTTGACGAAACATCAAGAAAGGCGTCTGTGGGCGGCGTCGGCTTGCCGTTGACACGCAGCGAATTCGATCTGCTTAATGTTCTGGCCGCACATCCAGGCCGCGTCTATACACGGCAGCAGATCATAGCCCAAATCCAACGAGAGGAGAAGGATGTCACTGACCGCACCGTCGATACGCTGATGGTTGGACTCCGCCGCAAGCTCGGGGAATGGGCAGGCCACATCGAAACAATCAGGGGAATCGGATATCGGATTACGCCATGAAACACATTTCACCAGCCCTTCTTCCATCGACGCTCGCATTGCTGGGCGTCGTCGTATGCTGTGCCCTCCTTTGGAACCAGACCGTACGATTCAAGCGAAGCGTCGAGAAGCTCGCCGAAGACGTGCGCGTATCACTCATTGACCTGAATGGCAAGGTCGTGTACGACTCGGCCGGAAAAGACCTGCCGAATCACGCGGGGCGCGCCGAGTTCGAGGCCGTCATTGCCGACGGCCAGCCGCGCAGCATCGTCCGCGAATCGGAGACACTGCACATTTCGATGTTCTATTTCGCAAGGCGCATCGGCGACTATGTTTTGCGCATCGCTGTTCCATACCAGGCCGTGACCGACGCCAAGGCAGATGCGGTGCATGGACTTTTCGCCGCCGTCGGGACGGGCTCTCTTATTGCCGCCGCTTTGTTCTTCTTTACCCGTCGCTATGAGCGGCGGCTTTTGCGGCTTTCCTCCGAACGTGACCTTCAGGACAGGATCATGGAGGAAATGCGCAAGCTTGAACGCTTCCGCAGCAACTTCATATCAAACGTCACGCACGAAATCAGGACTCCGGTTACCGGCATTCTTGGCGCAACGGAGATGCTTGCGGACGACACGGAACCGCTTGACGGCAATGATCGCGCCGAACTTCGGAATGTTCTGACGAGCCATTCCTCGCGGCTTGTCGCACTGGTGGATGACATACTCGCATTGGCTCGTCTCGAAAAGGCCGAAGCGGAGCATGATGCGTCGTTCGCCCCATGCGATGTGGCGGACATCGTGCAGACGGCGGTCAATCTCACCCGCCCTGCGGCCCAGAACGCGGACATCGCGCTCTCGTTTGTCCATAAGGCCCACGACACCAGTCCTATTGTCCGTCCCTGCGACGCGCGGTTGATAGAGTCCGCCGTCACCAACCTCATACAGAACGCCTTGCGCCACAGCGGCTCGAAAGATGTTGAAGTCTGCGTTGAAAGGACACCGTCAGGCAAAGCGGCAATCAGCGTAAACGACCACGGAATCGGAATCCCCGAAGAATGCCAGCCACGCCTTTTCGAACGGTTCTACCGCATTGACACGGATCGCAGCCGGTCTCTTGGCGGCACGGGGCTTGGCCTCGCCATCGTCAAGCACATCGCCCAGCTGCACGGCGGCGAAGTCATGGTCTCGTCAAAGCCCGGCGAAGGCGCGAAGTTCACTCTTGTAGTGTAGCGTCGAAACCAGACGAGATGGGACGAGCTGATGACCGTGCGGTAGCCGACCTCCGAGAAGCCCCAGAATGATTTTAGAGACAATGGTCCCTATTTCCAAAACAAAATAGAGGAAGTTCCGTTTGAAAGCCGTCAGGAGGCAAAGTCACCGATTCGTCAGAAATATGACATAATATGCGCGTTCCCTAATGACAGATGAGATGCTTCAAACGGAACTTTGGGAAAATAGGGAGCGGCGGTCCCTATTTTTGCGTGTTCCGTTTGAGAGTCCTCACCTCCACCATTTTAGGGAATAGGTGATAGTGTATAGTGAATAGGTTGTGGGAGTAGGGTCTATGGCCTATTCCCTAAAATGGTGGAAACTATTACCTATTCACTAATCACTATAACCTATCGCTCGCCAAGGAAAGCAGCTCGCAACCATACACTCTCCAGCCAAGACAAGGAACCAACCGTCAATGACCAACTCAATCATGTTCACAAAAGCAAAAGCATTCGCGCTACGCATTGTGCGACTCTACAAGTACCTACGTGACCGCAAGGAATCGGTCATCGCGAAGCAGATGCTGCGGTCTGGCACTTCCATCGGCGCAAACATTGCCGAGAGCCGCTATGCGCAAAGCAAATCCGACTTCGCGGCCAAGCTCCAGATCGCTCTCAAGGAAGCTGCGGAGACGCAATACTGGCTTGAGCTGTTACGCGACGCCGAACTGGTCAAGTCCGACAAGGCCTTCACCTCCCTTTGCGACGACTGCACCGAACTCATCAAGCTCCTCACCTCAAGCGTCAAAACGGCCAAAGGCAAGTAACGGCGATGCCAAAATCAGATGGAAACATAATGACAGATGAAGTGTATGCCTGTAACCTGAAGCGCACGCGGCTCGTCTGGTTCGTCGACGCTCTTTGTGCTGTCCTGTTGGTTGGATGTACGACCTGGGTGGCATACCGATACGGGTCGTTACCCGACAGGATTCCCGTCCATTATGGCGCAAACGGCGCCGTAGACGGATATGGCAGCAAGAGCACGATTTGGATGCTGATTGCCATCATGTGGACGGTGTTCGGCCTCATGTCGGCCGTGGAACTATTCCCGAAGCATTGGAATACCGTGGTCAAGATCACAAAAGAGAACCATGTTCGGGTACTGTCCTTGACATGGCATTTCTTGAGCACGACCAAACTGACTCTTTCATGCATGTTTGCCTACATTGTCGTCATGTGCGTCAACGGCATGAACCTGTCGGTACTATTTCTTCCGATCCTCTTTACTGTACTTGGCGCGAATTCTTTGTATTGGATAGTTAGATTAGTTCTCAACCGATAAGGACTTTTCACATGGGCACAAAGGCAAAAGTTTCCGGTTCCGTCGTGGCGGGGTTTCCTTCGCCGGCCGAGCAATATCTCGAACCGCCGCTCGACCTCAACGAGCTTCTCGTGAGAAGGCCCGCCGCCACGTACTTCGTGCGCGTCCAGGGTGATTCGATGATCGGCGCGGGTATCTCCGACGGCGACCTCCTCGTGGTCGACCGTTCCCTCCGCCCTGCGGACGGCGACGTGATCATTGCGAGCGTGGACGGCGACTTCACCGTGAAGACCTACCGCCGCGACAGGGACGGCGTCCGACTTGAGCCGGCGAATCCTGCGTTCCCGGTCATTCGACTCCGCCCAGGCCAGGAGCTCGAATCGGTTCGTGGGGAAGAAATGATTGGACTCGTCGACGGCAACAACTTCTTCGTGTCCTGCGAGCGCGTGTTCAACCGCCGCCTCGTGGGACGGCCGGTGGCCGTCCTCTCCAACAACGACGGCTGCTGCGTCTCGCGCTCAAACGAGTTCAAGGCGCTCGGCATCCCGATGGGTACTCCGTACTTCCAGCTGAAGAACCGCGAGGCGACCGGCGAACTGTGCTTCTGCTCGTCCAACTACGAGCTCTACGGCGATATGTCGCGCCGCATCATCTCGATCCTCCGCGAGGAGGCTGTGGACGTGGAGCAGTACTCCATCGACGAAGCGTTCATAACGCCTCCTTCACAGGAGGCGTTGGGGAACGGGGAAGGGGGAACGGGGAAGGGAACGAGTGAAGACCGTTCCCCGTTCCCCATTCCCCGTTCCCCGTATCTTGCTTATGGCCGAAGGCTCAGAAGCAAGATACTTCGCTGGGTCGGCATCCCGTGCGGCGTCGGTTTCGCGCCCACGAAGACCCTCGCCAAGATCGCCAACCACATCGGCAAGAAGCGTCCAGAGGGAGTGTTCCTCATGCCGGACGATCCGACGGAAATCCTCGCCTCCCTGCCTGTGCAGGAGGTCTGGGGCGTGGGGCGGCGTTTGCCGCTCAAGCTCCGCGCCGAACGCATCATCACCGCCCAGCACCTTCGTGACGCGCCGGACGCCACGATCCGCTCTATCGGCGGCGTAACGCTCCTGCGGACGGCGATGGAGCTGCGCGGCATCCCGTGCCATGAGGAACGGGACTACGACGCAGACCCCGATTCGATCTCCTGTTCGCGCTCGTTCGGCGAGCCCGCCACGACGGCGGAGGCGCTTGCGGAGTCTCTCGCCGCCTATACCGCGCAGGCAGCCGCCAAACTTCGCCGACACGGGCTTCTCGCGGCGGGGTGCAACATCTACGCGCAGATCTTCGCTTCGGGCGGGGGAGGCGACTTTCTGGAGCGCACGGTTGTTTTCCCCACGCCCACCGACGCGACGAACGAAATGCTCCGCGCCATCCGCGAGGAGGTGGACGCACTCTACATCGAGGGGACGCGCTACCGCAAGACGGGAATCGTGTTCTTCGGCCTCGAAAAGCCCGGCACTCCTCGTCAAATGGATTTTTTTGAAAACACCGGTTCCCCGTTCCCCATTCCCCGTTCCCCTTCTTCCCTGTTACCTGTTCCCTCTTCCCTCTACAAAGCCGTGGACGCCCTCAACGCCCGCTACGGCAAGGGCAAGGTGTTCTCCGCCGCCCAGGGCCTCGGCGCAAGGTCGTGGCACATGAAGCGGCAGAAGCTTTCAGCCCGTCCCACGACGAGGTGGGACGAGCTGATGACGGTCAGGTGATGGCGTATATTATTCCTTCTTATATTGCGAGATCGGAGAATAACATAGTCAAGGGGCATTTCCGAGAAGTGGCGAGACATAACGCCGTGTTTGGTGGTTACGCGATTTTCAAACTCCGCCGAAATTGGTAGATATGGCGTTTTGAAAGTCCGCCGAAATTGGATGATTGCGCTTGCCCCCTTGGAGCGTAAGTGATATAATGCGAACCATGAAACGCAAAATTTACCAGAAAATGCTAGACTGGAAGTCCTTGTCGGGCGGCAGGTCTGCGCTGATGATTGATGGGGCACGGCGTGTCGGGAAGAGCTGGATTGCCGAGGAATTTGCCAAGAACGAATACGAGGGCTATCTTCTCATCGACTTTTCCAAGGCCACAAAGGCCGTGAAGAGATATTTCAGGGAATATCTTAACGATTTGGACACGTTCTTCATGTATCTTCTTGGTGAATACCACGCCGAGCTCAAGCCGCGAAAAAGCGTTCTCATCTTTGACGAGGTGCAGGAGTTTCCAAGGGCACGGGAGGCAATCAAGCATCTTGTGGCAGACGGGCGATACGACTACATAGAGACGGGTTCTCTCATATCCATCAACAAGAACGTCCGCAACATACTGATACCGTCCGAGGAACACCACCTCGAAATGTTCCCGATGGACTTCGAGGAGTTCCTTTGGGCGACAGGCAACAGCGGCATGATGCCGATCATCAGGAATGCATACGAGAAGTCGTCTAGCATCGGGGCTGAGATGCACGGACGAATAATGGACGCATTCAGGCAGTACCTCGTTGTCGGTGGAATGCCACAGGCGGTAGCGATGTTCGCATCCACGCACGACCTCAGGCGCGTCGATGCGGAGAAACGGGACATCTTGACGCTGTACCGCGCCGACATCCTCAAGCATGGTGGAGCCTCCAAGCACAAGATACTCGCCGTGTTTAACGCGATACCTGGTGCGCTGTCGCGGCATGAATGGCGTTTTTCCCCCGGCGACGTCAAAAAGGGTTCCGGGATGCGGGAATACGAGGCATCGTTCGAGTGGTTGAAGTCGGCGATGACCGTAAACGTGGCTTACAACGCGACCGAGCCGAACATCGGGCTTGAATTGTCAAGCGACCATTCCTGTCTCAAATGCTATCTCGGCGACACTGGGCTTTTGGTCAGCATGGCGTTCAGCGAGAACGAGTTGGCTACGGGAGAGGTTCAGCAGAGGCTTTTGACCGGGCGGCTCGAGGTCAATGCCGGCGTAATATACGAGAATCTCGTCGCGCAGATGCTCAGGGCTGCTGGGCAGCAGCTCCATTTCTACGTTTCGTCGGAAGCTGACTCCCGCGCCGACAGAATGGAGATTGACTTCCTTGTGGCGAGGTCGAACCTGACGCGAAGGCACAACATTTCCCCAATAGAGGTCAAGAGCGCCGGAAGATACCAGACAAAATCGTTCGACAAGTTCCGCGCGAAGTACGGTAGTTTTCTCGGCACGCCATATGTTCTTCATCCCAAAGACCTCAAGATTGGAGGCGGCGTGATGTATCTGCCGCTCTACATGGTACCGTTGCTCGTTGGCGGAAAACCAAACGGAAACAACGTTAACTCATAGTAGCATGAACATGAAAGAACAATCCAAAATGAAGAAAGTGCTGATCATATCCTCCACACCGCGCAAGGGCGGGAACTCCGACATCCTCTGCGACGAGTTCGCGGCGGGGGCGAAGTGATGGCGGACACGAATCGCAAGATGTTCGACGGTGTTCTCGCGGCGATGCGTGGCTTCCTCGCCTGCTGCGAGGGCAGCAAGGAATGCGGCATGGTCTGCGCTTCCGGCGTGTACGAGAAAGGCACGGTCAAAGGCACGAAGTTCATATCCGCAGCGCGCAAGCTTGGAATGAAAGTGAAGTGAAACCACATGCCTTGTGGCACGCCAGTCGCGATGGTTTGCGTGATTCACAAAATTCAAGAGTGTGAATTGACATGCAAGCGCTGATACGATATAATGCGCTTCATAAAAATGAAAAATGTGAAGAAAGAATATGGCTTGAATGCTTTGGCGGAGTTGCCTCCGGCTCCGGACGGGGAAATGCTTGCAGCATTCGCCAAGGCTATGCGCGTTGTCGCGGCGGAGAAGACGTTTAACGAGATGTCGGTTCTTGACATTGTTGAAGCGAGCGGCTTCACGTCGAGAACTTTCTACAACCATTTCCGCAGCAAGTACGACCTTCTTTTCTGGAGCTATGTTTCCGAGGACTACCGCGCGCTGCAAATGTCGGGCGGCGACTGTCCGATGCGGACATGCCGAGATTGGATTTACAACAGCGTTCGCCGCATTTACAATGACCGTCGTCTGCTCAAAGGGGTGTTTATCGAACGATCGTGGGAAGAGCGGAGACGTCGTTCGCGAATTGCCCCGCCCAAAAAGCGGTCCAGGCCCAGATCGCCAAGAACAAGCGTAAAGCCAAGAAGTAGGACGCACACGGAGCATAACTGACCAGGCTTGATGTTCTTTGTTATAATGTGCGGCAATGAATGGAACAACAGATATGCACTACGTAACATCCAGCTCAGTCCTGTCGGACGAGTGCATTGAGGAGCTGGCCGGAAAGACAGGAGCCTCTCCAGAACGCATCCGAGAGATAGAGGCAAAGGCACTTCCCAAGTTCAAGGCCAAGTTTGCCGCGCTCACTCCCGAGCAGAAAGCGCAACTTACAGCAGAATTCCTAAAGGCGACAGAAGCCGATGCGAAAGTATGATACAGCCTTCGACCGGCTTCGTGTCGCCAAGATCGACCTCATAGGCATCTCCAACCCTGGTGGCGCCCATGGATTCTCGCCTGACAAATGGCGAGATGCGACAAGAAGAATTTTAATGGCCAAGGCATGGCGCTTTGGTTGAGAACGAACAAGAAAGGAAAGCAGAAATGACGACAATCCCGGAAAAAGGCAAGACAATCAAGAAATCGGCGTATGCCTACCAGAAGGCGACACTTGGCGACGTTGTCATAGCCAGTGGCACGACAAAGATCGGCGAATGCGCGTTTGAGTGGAACGAATCACTGACTTCGGTCAAGATACCTGCAAGTGTGGCGGAGATTCAGTCTGACGCATTCAGCAAGTGCACAAACCTTTCAAGCGTCGAGATAGAAGCCGGCTCGAAGCTGAAGGTGATTCCGTACACCTGTTTCAAAGGCTGCGAGAACCTGGGAAGTGTTGTGCTGCCAGAAGGCATCGAGACCATCAGCGAGTACGCGTTCAAGGAATGCCCGTCTCTCAAGTCCATTTCCATCCCCTCGTCAGTCGTTGAAATCGGATATGCTGCATTCTGGGGATGCAAGTCGCTCGGCCCGATAATATGGGGACCGCGGAACATATTGGTCGCCTGTCCTTTCGGCGAGGGGAAGCTCGAAATCCCAGTCGGTGCCAAAGTGATAGCTTCCAGGCTTTTCGAGTCCAACAAGACGATTACGGAAGTCGTGATTCCTGAAGGCGTGGAAGAAATCGAAGACCACGCATTCTGGTCGATGAAGAACCTCGTCAAGGTCGTGTTGCCGTCCACGATAAAGAAGATTGGCGAATCGGCATTTTCATACAACGAAAAGCTCGCAGAGATAAACGTGCCCGCCGGCGCGGAAGTCGATGAAAGCGCGTTCGAGGAGTGTCCGCTGCTCGGAAAGTGAGGACCGCATGGCCGATTGGTTCAAGGCGAGGTTCCTCGTAAAGCGCAACGACCGCGAAGCGGATTCGTTTCAGGAACTTGTCGACACCATCCAGACCGCCATCGATGACGGCGACTACGAGGGCAGTCTGGACATTGGAGCGCTTCAGCACTTCCCCAACCGCACGCTCGCCTCGTCCATCGACGAGGACTATGCCGTGCGCGACGGGGAGGTGGAGTTCTCGCTTGTCATTCCATACGGAATCGACTTCGAGGCGATAGGCGACTTCATGGGCGATTTCGGCGTAGATGAACTCTATTGCCTTTTCGCCCATGAGCGCGAAGAACAACAGGATTGGGAGACGAACGACGAGGAGCACAAGTCCATCGGATTGGTCAAGTTCAAGAATGTCTATGACGCCGACGGCGACCGCGAGGACATCGAGAAAACCTTCGACTACCCCGACGCTGACGACGTGCAGAAACTATCGCAATACTGGCGCCTTGCATGGAACGGCGAGTGGACGCATGAAGGCAGAATGGAGGATTTCTTCCTGCAAAGAGGCTTAGAGATTGCGACGGGAGCGGACAAGGCGCTTCTCGACGAATCGACGGACGCGTACATCACGCTACGCGAGTTTATCATGCGCTCCGGGATTTGAGCGCACTCTCTTCGCGAGAACCACAAGACAGGATAAAGACAATGGCAAAGAAATTGACTTCGGCATCAGCCATTCCGGATGACGGACATGTTTGGAAAATAGCTTTCTCCTCGGATGAGAGAAAGGAATGCCTTTACACTTTATTCGACGTAGAGGGCGAGGGGCTCAGTGGGGCCGTGCACTTCCCGTCAAAGTTAAAGGGTTTCGAAAAATGGAAATGCTATCGTTTGGAGTGGCTGACTCCATCGCCGGACCTTACAGCCGTTGTAATCCCAGAAGGCGTTACTTTCCTCAACCCAGGTTCATTCCAGGGCTGCAAGAATCTCAAGTCTGCCGTGTTGCCGTCGACAATGCATGGCGTGGCCGATTATTGCTTCAATGACTGCGAAGCGCTTGAGAACGTTTACGTACTTTGTGGGAAAGAAGGCTGGAAGGAGCCAAGTGAATGGGCGTTCGAGAATTGTCGGTCAGTCAAGTTCCATTTCGTATCTTCGATCGATGAATTGCCTGAAGAATTGCGTCCGCGAACACCCGAGCCGGCCCCTGCTCCTGCAAAACCGGCAAAGCCAAAGGTCCTTGGCAAGAAAGGCACCATAAAGAAAGCTGCGTACAAGGGCAGGCCGAATCTTGATGTGGTCGAGATTGCCCAGGGCGTGAAGGAAATTGGCGATGAGGCGTTTTATTCAAGCTCGCTTAGCAAGATCATTCTGCCTGAGGGTCTTGAGCGCGTGGGACGTGATTCTTTCCGCAATACGGAGCTCAAGAGCGTGAAAATCCCCGCCTCGGTCAAAGTGATTTCCGTCGGCGCTTTCTGGGGCTGCGAGGAGCTTGAAGAAGTCGAGTTTGCGGGAGCGATTGAGGAAATAGAGAATATCGCTTTTGCGTCGTGTCCGAAGTTGAAGAGGGTCGTAGTCCCGGCAGGTACACTTGTCGGGGATGATGCATTCATGAATAGCCCCACAGAAGTAATAAGGCGATAGACATCTCGACGACACGCAACACTGAAGGATACAATGGCGGCAGCATTGAAATTCAGCTTGAATGGAACGGAGTACGAGGCCGTTCCGGTGAAGCTCGAGCGCAAAAAGCTCTACGGGTGGACGGACGTCGTGGCGACCGATGCGGCGGGCGGTACGTGTACCACGGCGCAGGTTGACCCCGATGGCGAGCTCTTGATTCCGCCTGGCGCGGTAAAGAGCGCGCTCCTCGATGCGGACGGCGCATGGGTGGAGCGCAGCGAGCTTGTGGCGGTGGATGAAAACGGTGCGGAGCTGCCGATCGTCCCGTCTTCGTTCGGCCAGACGATTTCGCTCGGCGCGAAGGCCGACGAGGAGGAGTTCCTCGACCACGTGTGGAAGTCGGTCTACCAGCTCGACAATCCGCAGCTTGCCGAGGCAATTGGGCAGGACATCTACTCCTTCACTTTCAACTACCGCGCCGACGCAAGCCCTGAAGACGGATACCTCGTGGCGAGCGACGGCAAGGTGTTCCTGTTCGACGGCGAGAAACTCGCCTTCGAATACATCGGCATCGCGGAAGAGACGGCGCTCGACGAGCCCGGCGAAGAAGAGCCGGCCGAGGACGACGAACTCGACTTCAGCATGATGTGAGGGGGAGCGCAATGAGAAAACTCAACATAGCAAACGAAGCGAAGCGCGACGCCGAAGTCGGCTTCGAGATGAAAAAGGCAGCGCCCAAGGCGCGCTTTGTCCTGAAGTCAGGCAGGGAATATGCGAGCGCGAGGCTACTCAAGGGCACGTTCGCGACCGAGTTCGCGTCGCTCGAGAAGGAGAACGCCGATGTCGCGGCGGCGCTCGAAGAGGGCGACCCGGAAATTGACATGGAGCTCGAGGGGCGCAAGCTGGAGGGGCTTTCCAAGGTGTATCTCTCGCCCGACGGAAAGGTCGCCTACGGCGTGAAGCTGGAGGAGCACGTGCACGCGCCCGACGGCTCGGAGAAGGAGGTGCGCGCGATAAAGGAGATGCCGGCCAACATCGCGGTCGAGAACATGCCGATACGCTGGACCGGCAAGATGTTCCCCAAGGCTGCGGCTATCAGGAAGTTCGTCTTTGCGCGCAGCTACCAGCTCCACCACGTGAACGGACTCACCTACGACTTCCTTCTCGCGATGGCGAAGAAGCTTGACGAGGCGAAAGCGATGATGCTCGTGGGAGGAGGCGAGAAAGGCACCGGTCCGCTTGTCTTCACGATGAACGGCAGTCCGTACCGCGGCTTCTTGGAGGGGCGCGTGCAGGGCGAGAGATATCTCCTCGTACTTCATCTCACGAACCTCGAACTCAAGGGGGTGGCCAATGCTTGAGGCGACCAAGGACATGATCCGCGCGGCCATAGACTACAAGCGCCGCGTAGCCGGGACGTTCATGCTCGTGGAGCCGAAGAACATGCGTGCAAGACTTTCCGGGTCCGACTTCGCCGTTACGCGCAAGATAGACGGCGTGATGGCGTACTGCGTCTACCGCGACGGCGACGTGGCGATTCTGGGCTCGGCGGGACGCGACCTTTCCGCAGTGCCCGTTGCAAGGGACCTCGCCGCCGCGCTCAAGGCGGCAAAGGCAAAGGACGCCGTAATAGCGGCTGAGCTCTATGTACCAAACGACAACGGGCGTCCGCGCGTGTTCGACGCCAATTCCGCGCTTGCCGATCCGAACGGCGCAGACAAGTTGCGGCTTGCGCCCTTTGACGTCGTAAGGCTCGACGGCGAAGACTTCAGGAGGGCGCACTACAAGGAGACGCACGCGAAGCTCGTTTCCCTGTTCAGGGACGAGTCGGTGCGCCCTGTCGAAATGCGCACTGCCGCAAGCGAAGGCGAAGTCGAGGCGATCTACGAAGAGTGGGTGAACGGCGAAGGCGCGGAAGGTCTTGTCGTCCATTCGGAAATGCCGATCGTCTGGAAGGTCAAGCCGCGCCACACCGTGGATGCGGCGATAGTCGGCTTCACGACAGGCGAACTTGGCGTGCGCGACCTGATGTTCGCGGTGCGTCATGAGGACGGTACGTTCCAGACCTTCGGCGCCTCGGGCAACGGACTGGACGAAGGGCTGAAGGCATCCCTTGCCAAGTCGCTTGCGGATGACGCGGTGCCTTCTGACTTCGTGCAGACCGATTCCCGCGGCATCGCATTCCAGATGGTCAGGCCCGGTCCCGTCGCGGAAGTGTCCTTCGGCGAGCTTATCGCCGAGAACAGCGAGGGGAAGATCCGCTGGAATCCGCTGCTTGAATTCGACGGCGCGAAATGGCTACCGAAAGGCCGCACGCCCGGCGTGTCGGCGATATCGCTCGTAGTGGAGCGGCTACGCGACGACAAGACATGCGACGCCGAGAACGTGCGGCTCTCCCAGCTCTCGGACATCTGCCCGTTCGCCGCGCGCAGGGCCGCAGCGGAGCTTCCGAAGTCGACGCTCCTCCGGCGCAAGGTGTTCAAGAAGGTCGCCAAGGACAAGGTGATGCTCCAGAAGTTCGTCACGTGGAAGACGAACAAGGAGGCCGATCCGCGCTATCCCGCGTACGTCTTTCACTACACGGACTACAGCTCCGGACGCAAGGATCCCCTCAAGAAGGATCTCCGCGTTGCGGCAACCGAAGCCGAGATCACGTCAATTCTCGACGCCTTCATCACGGAAAACGTGAAGAAGGGATGGAATGAGATCTCTAGTTAACTTCTCAGCAGGACTTTGGTAAAATATTTGCACAAACCTAAGGCAAACCAGAGCGAGGAGCCAAGGTGGAGAAGGCAAAGTTAGAATTGGTGAACTGGAAAAAGTTCAAAGGCCGTCCTGTCGTAACCCGCGTCTCGAAAAAAGCGCTGGAGTCGATCGCAAAGATCGACCCTTCGGCGATTGTTAAAGGTAAAGGCGTTGACTATCGGAAGCTACAGGTTCGCAAGATGGATGTGACCGCAGGCCTGAAAGATTCTATTTGGGTAAGCGAATGGTAGTTGGACAAAGGTGACAAGATGAAGAAGTTCCTAGATCGGTATCTGTTTTCGAAACTCGGTCTGCAGATCGTGTTTTCGGTGGTGACAATCCTGCTGTTCTCGTTCATCGGGACCAAGATAAGGGCCTATGTGACCAACCACAAGAGCCAGGACGTCTATTCGCAGACGTTCTGGGGCTTCAGGCAGATCACGGACGGGGGCTCGGTCGCGGGGACGCTGGACGAACTTGATTCCGTGGCGGAGGAGAGCGGAAACGATTATGGAGCGCCGGTGGTGCTGGTCATCGCGCTCGCGTCATGGCTCATAGGCATGGTCCTCTACAGCTTCGTCACCGGAGCCGTCGTCAACGCCTTCGAGGGACGGAAGGACAAGATCGAAGGCGGAAAGGCGCGCTACAGGTTCAAGGATCATGGCATTGTCATCGGTTGGGACTTTCAGGGCGTCGCCTCGGTCATGGCGCTCCTTGACGTATGGGGGCTCAAGGAAGTGCTCGTGGTTTCCGAAACGCCCGCCGAGGATATCCGGTCTGAACTGGAGAACGAGCTGGACGACAAGTCGATGCGGAAGGTGTACATCTACAACGGCACGCTTGGCACCGACACGGACGTCGATGAGCTCTATCCCGACAAGGCGAAGGTCATAATGGTCCTTGGGGACCGCAATGGCTTCGACAACGATGGCGGCAATCTGCGGATAGGGGGTGTGCTGCGGCGGAAGATCGCCGAGTCGTTCAAGAAGAACCCTCCTCCTGAAGGTGCCGACCCGATTCGCGTGTTTATCGACATTTCGAACACGTACAACCTCCAGGCGGCGGAAATGTATCCGTCGGAGGGCCTGGGCTTGCCTAAGGGGATGGAGATCCACATCATCAACTTCTGCAAGGCGACAGTCCGCGAACTGTATTCGTCGTTCGCGCAGTTCGTGGAGTGGAACGAAGGTCGAAAGACGGGCATTTACGAGACACCATACCGCCCCCTCGGGTTCAGGCGGAGCGAACGGGCCACGCATGTCCACCTTGTCGTATCCGGCATGGGCGACATGGCGCGCGCGATCGTGCTGGAGCTTGCGCCGCTGGCCTCGTTCGGTAGCGAGCCCGGCGTCATAACCGTGTTCTCGAAGGATGAGGACGAGATCGAGCGTTTCTCGTCCGCATTCCCGTTTGATGCCTTGCAAGGCGTGAAGGTGGAGTTTGTCCATGCCGACATCGATTCGTGCGATGCCCGCGACAGGCTGATGGAGATCGTCCAGGACGATACCGCAAGCGTGACGATCTTCCTTACGAACGAAAGTGCGGACGAGGCCCTGGCGACCGCGAACAGGCTTCCCCGCTGTACGCGCTACGAGAACGTGCGCCTCATGGTGGAGCAGCGCATACTTTCGAAGTGGGCCCACAAGATTTATCCACTTCGCATACTCGGATTTCGCGACGTGGCGTTCTTCGGCTTCACCGACCGGTTCTTCGCTTCCCTTGGAAAGCGTACGGAACTTGTTTCGATGCTTCTGGCCGGAGATGGCGGCATCTTCGGCGGGCGAGATCGCTATTTCGCCGCATCGATCGCCGACGGTCTCCTAGAGAATCTCGAGCAGCACGGCTACTGCTTTGAATACGACGCAGCCGGTTCTCGCGACGGCACCGAGTCGATCCCTCAGGAGACGATTCGTGCCATGGCCCTGTACGAACACAGGCGCACCGTCAACTTCCAGCTTCTTCACGGCGTGACTGCGGCTAAGGCGGATGACTACTTCTTCCAGAGGTCTGCGAAACTCTGCGGTTGGGAGGAGCTTGGCGATGAGGCCAGGGCGACATGCATAGATCGCGTCTCCAAGGCGCTCGGCGCGATACAGTCCTTCTACGGCAACAGCGCGATACCATTCCAAATTCGGCCCAGGCGCTTTAGGTTCGTACTGGGCGCCATTCCCGACGAGTCCGTTTCGGAGTCGAACGAGGAGCGCAGCAGGATAAGGAACGTCGTTTTCCCCAAGAAGTCCGAAACCATGCTGCGCAAGCCGGACGGCACGTCAAAGAGCGGCGCATCCATTGCGGTCGTCATTTCACCGAGTCGCGGGCTGTCATGGCAGATGTACAAGATCGCCATGATAGAATCGATCCCCATGATTCTTTTGCTGCCATGCCCGCCCGACGAGTTCCTGGCGCAATTCAAGGACGAAGACTCCCGCGAGGAGATGGCGCGGTGCCTTCGCAATGCCGACGATATTGTCGTGATGGAGAAAGGCAAGTCGGTTAACGAAGAGGTGTCATTGCGTGCAGACGGTCTTTTGGTTCGCGACAACGCTGGTTGGCGTATTTCTGAGGTTTTGCATACTTAATGCAACGCTGTCCATGACTTGTGCTCTGTCGGAATGGGAATTATGAGACGACAAGCAGGGATTACGCATGAACCGCTGCGTGTCGACGAGTTCACCGGCAAGCGGTTCTTTTTCCTGCGCGACCCAGACAACCTGCCCGTAGAAATATACGAGGCATGATGCCGCACGCGTCATCGACCGACAATCATGCTTCTACAAGCCCACGGATCTTTGGTAAAATGTTGCGGCCGTCGCATGGCGGCTGGAAACGGAACAACTGACATGATCGACCTTTCGGTAGACTTGGGCGGACTCAAGATGCGCACGCCGGTAACGACGGCGAGCGGCACGTTCGGATATGGCACGGAGTACGTGGGCGCCACGGACTACGCAAAGCTCGGCGCCGTGACGGTGAAGGGCATAAGGCGCGACCCGTGGCCCGGCAACGCGATGCCGCGTCACGTCGAGGTGTTCGGCGGACTCGTGAACGCAATCGGCCTGCAGGGACCTGGCGTGGAGGCGTTTGCCTCGCACTACGTGAAGCACTACGTGAAGACTCTGGCCGGGGCTGACGTGCAGGAGCGCGTCCCTCCCATGATCGTGAACATCTGGGGAGGGAGCGTGGAGGAGTACGCCGAGGTGGCGGCGCGCCTCACGCAGGTGGGGCCGCCTGTCGAGGCCATCGAGTGCAACGTGAGTTGTCCCAACGTGAAGGAAGGCGGACACACCTTCGGACAGGATCCCGCCGTCCTCGCCCGCCTCGTGAAGGCTGTGCGCGCGGCAACGACGCTCCCGCTCATCGTGAAGCTCGCGCCGAACGTGCCCGACATCGCGCCATACGCGGCGGCGTGCGCGGACAACGGCGCGGACGCGCTCGCGCTCATCAACACGATTCCCGCCATGGTGATAGACATCGAGACGCGCCGTCCGGTGCTTGGCAACAGGACGGGTGGCCTCTCGGGACGCTGCGTGCATCCCGTGGCAGTGAAGGCGGTCTACGACGCTCACCGCTGCTCGCGGCTGCCGATCCTCGCCATGGGCGGAGTTTACGAGGCGAAGGACGCCATCGAGCTGATGCTCGCCGGCGCCACGGCGGTGGCCGTAGGCACGGCGACGTTCACGACGCCGGAGACTGCGGCAAGAGTGTGCGACGGCATCGCCGAATACTGCGAGCGGCACGGCATCGCCGCCGCGCGCGAACTGACAGGAGCGTTGGAGGAATAGAACCATGTACGGAAGAATGTTGACCATCCAGGACGTCTCGTGCGTCGGGCAGTGCTCGGCGACGGTGGCGCTTCCCGTAATCTCGGCGTGCGGCATAGAGTGCGCCATGCTGCCGAGCGCCGTCCTCTCGAACCACACCGGCGGCTTCTCGGCGTGGACGTTCCGCGACCTGACGGACGAGATGCCGAAGATCGAGGCCGAATGGCAACGCCAGAACATAAAGTTCGACGCGTTCTACACCGGGTACGTGTGCCCGCCGCAGATCGACCCGATCCTCTCGATAATGAAATCCGCCGCCAAGCCAGGCGCATTGCGGTTCGTCGACCCGGTCATGGCCGACAACGGCAAGCTCTACACGGGCTTCGGCGAAGACTTCCCGGCGCAGATGGCGCGCCTCTGCGAAGGCGCGGACTACATCCTGCCCAACCTGACGGAGGCGGCGTTCCTGCTTGGGCGCAAGCCCGTGCTGGAGGGATACGACAAGGCGTTCATCGAGGAGATGGCGGCCGGGCTGCATGCGCTGGGCGCGAAGAATGTGGTGCTGACTGGCGTGTCGTTCGAGCCGGGACTCCTGGGGACTGCGGTCTCAGACGGCAAAGAGGTCCGCTACGACTTCAACCCGCGCCTCGCGCGCACTTCCCACGGCACCGGCGACGTGTTCGCGTCCGTCTTCGCCGGAGCGGCGATGCGAGGACTTTCGGCGCTGGAAGCGTCCGCCCTCGCGGCAGACGTGGTGTGCGCGGCGATCGAGGCGACGCCCGACGACCACTGGTACGGGGTCGCGTTCGAGCGCGCGCTTCCCCTTCTCGTCGAACACCTGCGCTAGGCGTTGGCGGCGATTGAGTGGGAGAGGACCGCGAGCGAGGCGGCCAGGTCCACGTGCTGGACCTTCACATCTTTCGGGACATCCAGCTGGATGGCCGTAAAGTTCCATATGCCGCGTATGCCAGCGGCGACAAGCTGGTCGGCACATACCTGGGCCGCGTCGTTCGGAACCGTGAGGATGCCGAGCATGACCTTGAGGCGCGGTATGAGCTTGGTCATCTCATCCATCGCGCGCACGCGCACGCCACGATGCGTAGTGCCGACGAGGGACGGGTTGACGTCGAATGCGGCAACAATGCGGAGGTTATGATCCTCGAATCCATGATAGCCCAGCAAGGCGTGTCCGAGCGATCCTACGCCCACGAGCGCGGCATACGTGGCGTTGTCCCAGCCTAGAGCGCGGTTGATCGCCTCTATGAGCTCCTTTGCCCGATAGCCCTTGCGCGGCGTGCCAGGCTCGCCGGCCATGGCAAGATCCTTGCGGACCACGACAGGGTCGATCCCCAGCTCGCGCGCGAGCGCGGCGCTAGACACATAGAGCTCCCCCTGCGAGATCTTCAGACCGATAGCTCGCAGGTAAACCGGGTAGCGACGAATCGTCGGGAAAGGTAACCCGGAAGGCTTTTCGTTGCTTGCCATGCGCGCATTATATCACGTTTTGCCGCATCGTGCGCGCCAAACGGCAATTTTTTTGATATAATACATTGTTTTCCCCAACAGGAGAAAGACGATGATAGACCCTAAACTCCTCACCGCGCGCGCAGAGGACGTGCGGAAAATGGACGCGATCGACCCCGCGCTGTACCACAAGTACGGCGTGAAGCGGGGCTTGCGCAACGCCGACGGCACTGGCGTGCTGGTGGGCCTCACCTGCATCGGCAACGTGCACGGCTACGTGGTGTCCGAAGGCGAGAAGCAGCCCGTGCCAGGCCAACTGTTCTACCGAGGGTTCGACGTGGTGGACCTGGTGCGCGGCTGCGAGAAGGACGACCGGTTCGGCTTTGAGGAGTGCGCATACCTGCTCCTGTTCGGTCGGCTCCCGACCAAGCAGCAGCTCGAAGAATGGCAGTCGATCCTCGCCGAGTACCGCCGCCTGCCCGATGGCTTCAAGGAGAAGGCCATCATCCGCGCCGCCAGCAAGGACCTGATGAACGCCATCGCCCGCGCGGTGCTGACCGCCTACACCTACGACGAGAACCCCGACGCCCTCGACCTCGAGACGAACCTCGGCCAGGCCGTGTGGCTGATTGCCGCGTTCCCGACCATCGCCGCCTACGCGTACCGCGCGAAGGCCCACTACCATCTGGGCCATTCCCTCGTGCTGCGCTACCCCGATCCCAAAAAAGGAGCGGCGGAGAACCTGCTCGGCCTCATCCGCAGGAATGGCGAGTACACAAAGCTCGAGGCGGAGACGCTCGACCTCGCACTCATCCTCCACGCCGAGCACGGCGGCGGCAACAACTCCAGCTTCGTGACGCACGTCATCACGTCCGCCTACTCGGACATGTACTCCACCATCGCCGCCGCCACGCTTTCGCTCAAGGGCAGCCGCCACGGCGGCGCCAACCTCCGTACGATGCGCCAGATGGCAGAGATGAAGCAGAACATCTCGAAGTGGACCGACCAGGGAGAGGTGGCCGACTACATCGCAAAGATAGTGAACAAGCAGGCCGGCGACGGCACGGGGCTCGTCTACGGCCTCGGCCACGCTGTCTACACCCTCAGCGACCCGCGTGCCGTCCTGCTGAAGGAGAAGGCGCGGAAGCTTGCGGAGGCGCAGGGGCGGATGGACGAGTTCGCGCTCTACGATACGATCGAGATGCTTGGCCCGGACATCATCCGCAAGGCCCATCCCGGCGCGCGCGAGGTGTGCGCGAACGTGGACCTCTACTCCGGGTTCGTCTACGACATGCTCGGCATCCCGCAGGACCTCTACACGCCGCTCTTCGCGGTGGCCCGCGTGGTCGGCTGGTGCGCGCACCGCATGGAGGAGCTCGACAACGTCGGGCCGATCATACGTCCCGCATACAAGCCCGTCTACAAGGCGCGCGACGTCCGCGAGTACCAGCCCCTCTCCGAGCGGGAGTAAGAAATCATGAAGATCAAGACGATTGCGGGCGGCGTGTGCGCCGCCAAGGGTTTCCGCGCGGCGGGCGTGCCCGCGCGCATCAAGTACGAGGGCCGCAACGACGTCGCGCTGATCGTGGCGGACGCGCCATGCGCGGCGACCGCCGTGTTCACGACCAACGCCGTGGCTGCGGCGCCTGTGCTGTACGACCGCGCGGCCGTCAAGGGCGGACGCATCCAGGCCATCCTCGCAAACAGCGGCTGCGCCAACGCCTGCACGGGCTCGGCCGGCTACAAGGACGCCGAGAAGAGCGCACGCGAAACCGCAAAGACGCTCGGCATCGACCCGGCGCACGTGCTGGTGGCGTCGACCGGCGTCATCGGGCATCGCCTGCCGGTGGACCGGCTACTCGCCGGCATGAAGGCCGCTGCCGCGCAACTCGCCGCCTCGTCGGAGGCAGGCCTCGCGGCCGAGAAGGCCGTGATGACGACGGACACGAAGCCCAAGCAGGCGGCGGTGCAAGTCTCGATCGGCGGCAAGACCGTCACCGTCGGCGGCATGTGCAAGGGATCGGGCATGATCGAGCCCAACATGGCCACAATGCTCGGCTTCATCACCACCGACGCCGCCATCACGCCAGCGATGCTCCGCCGCGCGCTGAAGCTGGCTATCGCCGCGAGCTTCAACCGCGTGGTGGTGGACGGCGACGAGTCGACGAATGATTCCGTGTTCCTGCTCGCCTCCGGCGCGGCAGGCAACAGGACGATCACATCGTCCGGCGCGGACTTCCGCGCGTTCGTGGAGGCGCTGACGGCGGTCGGCGTATCGCTCGCCAGACAGATGGCGGCGGACGGCGAAGGCGCGACGAAGTTCGTCACCGTCACCGTGAAGGGCGCGAAGACGCAGAAGGACGCCGACCGTGCCGCGCGCGCCGTCGCGAAGAGCCCGCTCGCCAAGACGAGCTGGTTCGGCAAGGATCCGAACTGGGGCCGCGTGCTGGCTGCCGTGGGCTACTCTGGCGCGAAGGTGGACGATCGCGCGGCGGAGGTGTTCTACGGCAAGACGTGGGCATACCGCAAGGGCAAGGTGGCCGATGCCGCCCAGCTCGCGAAGCTTGCGAAGGAGATGGAGGGCGGCGAGCTCGCGGTGACGGTGGACCTGCACCTCGGCGCGTTCGCCTCCACCATCTACACGTGCGACTTCTCGCTCGACTACGTGCACATCAACGCCGACTACACCACCTGACGTTGCTGTGTCACTTTAGAAGGACCGAAACTCGCTCGGGGAACTTGCGGTAGTCGTCGATGGCGATGTAGTCCATCCCCTTGATGCGCACATGCGAGTCGCCGCCGCCGTCGTCGAAGTCGTCGCCGATGAAGATGATCTCGTCGCGCGTGTAGCCGTGCTCCTTGGCGTAGGCCATGATGCAGTCGTACTTGTTGTACTGGGGACCGGCGAAATCGAACGACGAGCTGCCGCCGATGTAGACGGAAAAGTCCTTGAATATCTTGCAGACCTCGGGGTACATGGCCCGGCGCTTCTTGCGGTCGGGATCGAACGTCACCTTCTGCTCGGCCTTGGGCGCGGTGCCGAGCAGGCCGAACGTCACCATGCCGGAGGGATGGAACTCCACGGAATCGCCCCAGTAGTTGGTGTAGCCGTACTTCTGGCGGAGGTAGTCGGTCTTCTCCTTGAAGAAGGCGCGATCGACCGTGTTCGTCACCTGGCGCACGATGGTGAACTTGCCGTCGATCATCTTCGACTCCTGCATGCCGTAGTTTGCGAGGATATCGATGGGGTAGTTGCCCATCTGCTTGTAGATGCGCGGCGCGTTGCCCGCGCCCACCATGACGCACTTGTAGCGCTTCTCCAGCTCGCGGAGCGCGGCCAGGTTCTCGGGCGGCGGAATGGTGCGGTGCTGGCATAGCGTCGCGTCGAGGTCCAGGCACACCAGCCTCTTCTTCGCGTGCTTATGCACGAACGCGGGCGCGGTCTTCTCGAGACCAGGGCAGGCCTCGCACGGGACGCACGGGCCAACCACCTCAAAGCAGCCCGCGACCATCGCGAGCATTCCGGCCGCAAGGGCCCTTGCGAAAAACTTCATTTGCATCTCGACCTCGTTTGCTTATGCTTTGTGACGGGAAGGATTATACACTATCCTCCGCCACGGCACACCAGAAAACTTGAGCAGACGTCCGCTACTTCGCGAACGGCGCCGTGGCGACCACGGGAATGCCCGTACCGCAGGCGTCAGCGATCACCGTGTCACCCAGCGCCACCGGCGCCTCTACCTCGGTCGCCGCAAGCGCCGCCAGCACGTCGGGTATCTTCCCCTTCGGGATCGCGACCTTCGTCTTCACGCAGAGCGGGCGCTTCGTCCCCTTCACGCGGACAAGCCCCGTAACCATGCGCACTGGCGCGGTCACTTCCTGCTTCGCGTACGTCTCGCCACGCAGACAGGCGTTGCCAGTCACCTTCAGCGTGCCGTCGTCCAGCTTCTCCACGTCCAGCTGGCAACCCATCGGACAGTTGATGCACGTCATTTCACCACCTCCACGATCACTTCGTCCTTGCCCTTGAAAAGCGCACGGTCAATCTCCACGCGCTGCGACTCGCCAGGCGTCAGTATCCTGCTCTTGCGCCTGCACAGCACCTCGTCGCCGGCGCGAACCACCCACGCGGCGTCCTTGTAGACGCCCGCCGGGCGGAACGACACCGCCACCTTGCCGTCGCCCTCCGGGTTGATCCGCTGCGGCACCGTGCCGCGCACGCCGAAGCCGTCCTTCACCTGGACGTACGCGGTCGCAACAAGTTGCGCCCCTCCCGCGGGAGGGACGCGCTCCTGCGCGTCCGCAGCGTAGGCAGCCGCCGAGCGGCCTGCGATCTCCGCCTCCGCGCTCACGTAGTCGACCAGGTCGTGCACGTGCAGCACGTTGCCGCACGCGAACACGCCCGGCACGCTCGTCTGCATCGAGTCGTCCACCACCGCGCCGCCCGTCACGGGCGAAAGCGCCACGCCGGCCGTCTTGGAAAGCTCGTTCTCGGGCAGAAGCCCGACGGAAAGGAGCAGCGTGTCGCAGTCGAAGTGCTGCTCGGTGCCGGGGATGGGCTGCCGCTTGTCGTCCACCTGCGCCACGGTCACGCCGGTGAGGTGGTCGCGCCCCTGGATGTCCACCACCGTGTGGCTCAGGAGGAGCGGAATGCCGTAGTCGTCCAGGCACTGCACGATGTTTCGCTTGAGTCCGCTCGAGTACGGCATCAGCTCCACGCACGCCAGCACCTTCGCGCCCTGGAAAGTCATGCGCCGCGCCATGATGAGTCCGATGTCGCCCGAGCCGAGGATCACCACCCGCTTGCCGGGCATGATGCCCTCCATGTTCACGAGCCGCTGCGCCGTGCCGGCGGTGAACACGCCCGCCGGACGCGTCCCCGGAATGAGCAGCGCCCCGCGCGGACGCTCCCTGCACCCCATCGCCAGCACGATGGACTTCGCCTTGAACACGCGCATGCCGTGCACCGGCGAGATCGTCGTCACCGCATGGTCGGCGGAAACGTCCAGCACCATCGTGCGACACTCGATCGGAATCTTGAGCTCGTTCACCTTGTCGATGAAGCGGTGCGCGTACTCGGGGCCCGTCAGCTCCTCCTTGAAGCGGTGGAGCCCGAAGCCGTTGTGGATGCACTGCTGCAGGATGCCGCCCGGCGCGTCGTCGCGCTCAAGGATCAGCACGTTCTCGCAGCCGGCCTCGCGCGCCGCGATCGCCGCCGCCAACCCCGCCGGCCCCGCGCCAATCACCAGCACGTCAACAGCCGGCGAATTCCCAGTCCCCGAGCCAGTCTCCTTCCCCTCCTCCTTTACCTTCACCTTAACCTCAACCTTCCCCTTCACGCTCCCTTCCGGCGCCTTCGCGCGCGACTCCAGGAACGCCTCCATCGGCAGCCCCAGCTCCTGCGAGAGAATCTCCAAAAGGCGCGGCGTGCAGAAGCCGCCTTGGCAACGGCCCATGCCGCTGCGCGTGCGGCGCTTGATGCCGTCTAAGGTGCGCGCGCCCACGCGTGCGCGTATGGCCGCCCTGATCTCGCCTTCGGTCACGGTCTCGCATCGGCAGATGATCCGCCCGTACGTGGGATCCTTCTTGACCTGCTCGGCGAGCGCCTCCGGCGTCATCTCGCGCGTCTTGGGCCAATACGAGACGTCATCCGAGATCGACTCTGCCGGCTTCTTCGCCGCCCCAAGGCGCGCCGCCACCTGCTCCGCGAGGAACTCTCCGATCGCCGGAGCGGAAGTAAGGCCGGGCGACTCAACGCCTAGCGCGTTGAAGAACCCCGGCACGCCTTCCGGCTCGCCCAGCACGAAGTCGCTCACTGTCGTCTCGTGCGCGCGGATGCCGCTGAAGTTCTTGATGGCCGCGCGCACTGGGAGAGCGGGGAAGGAACGCTTCGCAAGGCGCGTCACGGCGAGACGAGGATGCCCTTGCCCATCGGACCCGGCACCTGGAAGATCGTCGCCTTGAACGCGTTCCCTTCCGAACGGTCCAGCATGTAGTACTCGCCGCGGCGCGGCTGGATGTTGTACTTGACGGGATTCACCAGGTTGTTCAGCTCGTCGGAATGGACACCCGCCGCGTTCACCACCGCCTTCGCCTCGAACGTCCGCCCGTTCTCGCACGCAATCCTCCAAAAACTGTTCGTGCCTGTCCGTGTCTGTTCGTGGTTGATCTTCTCCACGCTACACACCCTCGCGTCGAACGTGAACTCCACCCCGTTCGCCGCCGCGTTCTCGGCCGTGCGGAAGGTGAGGTCGTACGGACAGCAGATGCCGCCCGTCGGCGCCCACAGCGCCGCAACCGCCTCTTCGCTCACGTTCGGCTCGCGGGCGCGGAGAGCGGCCTGGTCGAGTATCTCAAGGCCTTCCACGCCGTTCGACCGTCCGCGCTCCAGCAGTTTCTGCAGCTCGACCTTGTCCTCTTCGGAGAACGCCAGCACGAGCGATCCGTTCTGCACGAACGGCACCTTCAGCTCAGCGCACACGCGTGCGAACATCTTGTTGCCGAGGAGGTTGAACTTCGCCTTGTTCGTGCCGGGCTTCGCGTCGAACCCGGCATGCACGATGGCGCTGTTCGCCTTGGTGGCGCCCTCCGCCACGTCGCTCCCTGCCTCCAGCACGCGCAC
This sequence comes from uncultured bacterium, assembly GCA_902769585.1. Classification (GTDB taxonomy): domain Bacteria; phylum Verrucomicrobiota; class Kiritimatiellia; order RFP12; family UBA1067; genus RUG572. Next base: position 2,438 of record CACXPT010000040.1, on the reverse strand, counting down.
CTTCAGGTCGTAGCGCGAGAGGCTGCGCGCGATCGAGCAGCCGACCACGCCCGCGCCTATGACTATTACATCTTCCATCCGCCTTGCTCCTTCTTCACTCATGGGACGGCACCATTTAACCACAATCCGCCCTCCGACGCCAAAACATAATCTTATGATTTTTCATCAGCTAATCACAATATCCAATCACACTTGAAAATGGTCTCGTCAGATTCTCCAGAATCTTAGAGAACTCTAAGAACCTTCATAATCCCATTGTCATAGAGTTATAACTCTTGGCATAATGCCTGCGCAAGACAATCCCGGCGGAGAGAGTCAGGCCAGGCCTGCGGCTGGAGATTTTCGCGAGGCTCGTGAGAAAGTTACTTGAAAATGATCAATGTCATTTTCAAGTATAGTTTAACACTTACAACGCATTAAACTCTACTTGAAAATGACATTTGACATGTTCAAGTAGAGTTACTGTTGCCGATACGGGAGAAATGTGATATGATATGTTCCTCTTGAACACCAAATAGGGATAAGGCGATGTTTATTGGCAGAGAAGAGCAATTAAAGCTTTTGGATGCGTTTTGGGGGCGCGACTCTGGGGTTCTTGTCACTTGCCGCGGCCGACGTCGGATCGGAAAGTCCACGCTGATTGAAGAGTTTGCCTTGCGTTCAGGGGCTAGGTTTATCTCAATCGAGGGATTGGCGCCGCATAAACGGATGACGGACGCAATCCAGCGGAAACGTTTTTGCGAGAAGGTCGCCGAATACGCGATGCGGCCAACCGAGGAAAGCGAAACCTGGTCGATTGCGTTTTCACAATTGAACGGATTGCTTTCCGGAGAGGGGCGGACAGTTGTCTTGCTCGACGAGATTTCCTGGATGGGCGGCTGGAATCCTGATTTCGCCGGATACCTGAAGGAAGCATGGGACAAACGGCTACGCAAGCACGCCAACTTGATCTTCGTCTTGTGCGGCAGCGTTTCGGCATGGATCGTCGAGAACATCTTGAACAGTACGGGTTTTGTGGGACGAAACTCGCTCGACATCGAATTGAAGGAACTCTCCATCCGCGACTCCGTGCAGATGTGGGGCTCATGTGCGGAACGGATGTCAACGCGGGAGAAGCTGGACATGCTTTCCGTGACGGGCGGCGTCCCTAAATACCTTGAGGAGGTACGCCCGTCGCTGTCGGTCGACGAGAACGTAAGACAGATGTGCTTCATGCCGAACGGCATCTTGTTTCGTGAATTCGACGAGACTTTCAACCAGGTGTTTGGGCGGAAAGCCAAGGCACGCGGACGGATCCTGCGGGAACTCGTCAGTCGGCCGAGGACGGTTGCGGAGATAGCGGCAAAGGAAAAGTCGCGGGTCAGCGGGGCGTATTCAAAGACGCTAGAAGATCTGTGCAGGGCCGGATATATCATGCGCGATGACGGATTGAATCCCTTGACTGGCAAGTTGGTCCGGCGTGCGCGCTTCCGCGTATGCGACAACTACGTCCGGTTCTATCTGCATTACATTGAGCCGCGCCGCGAGGCGATTCGCCGCGGACTGCTTGAATTCTCGTCCGTCGAGCAGCTTCCGGGGCTACAGACGTTTTACGGCTTCCAGTTCGAGAACCTGATCCTCAACCACGTCAACGACCTGTTCCCGTATCTGGGAATAGACAAGTCCCTTGTTCTCTCGGCGTTCCCATACGTTCAAACGCAAACGAAACGCCATCGCGGATGTCAGATCGATCTCCTCATCCAGACCCAGCGCACGTTGATCGTCGTTGAAATCAAGCGATGCAAGGAGATCGGATACGAAATAGTTGACGAAGTCACGGAGAAGGTGAAACGCCTCGCCTACGACAAGAACCTGTCGGTGCGGACTGCGCTCGTCTATGACGGACGCCTTTCGCCGCGTGTGGAGGCTGATCACTTCTTCGATTTCGTCATCCCGGCCGATCGGCTCTTTAGCGTCAACAGGTGATTTCTGGCGGAGTCTATCAGGCAATCACGCGATGCTTGCGGTTTCGCGGGGGAAAGAGTATACTACATGAAGAAAGTCAGCTACAAGGAGCTCGGCCTCGTCAACACGAAGAAGATGTTCGCGAAGGCCGTCAAGGGCGGTTACGCCATCCCGGCGTTCAACTTCAACACGATGGAGCAGATGCAGGCCATCGTGCAGGCGGCGGTGGAGACGAAGTCTCCCGTCATCATGCAGGTCTCCAAGGGCGCGCGCAAGTACGCGAACCCCACCATCCTCCGCTACATGGCGCAGGGCGCGGTGGAATACGCCAAGGAGCTCGGCTGCAAGAACCCGCAGATCGTGCTTCACCTCGACCACGGCGACAGCTTCGAGACGTGCAAGAGCTGCATCGACATGGGCTTCTCCAGCGTGATGATCGACGGCTCGTCCCTCCCCTTCGCGGAGAACATCAAGCTCACGAAGAAGGTCGTCGC